>SLEO01000356.1 GCA_007124745.1 Myxococcales bacterium | reverse complement strand
TGTTGTTGTTCCATCCCGACCCGCTGACATTCGTGACCGGCGCGTTCGTCAAGGTCGGTTACTTCCGCACGGCCGCAGACCTCGTGTATCACGACGAAATCAATGGCGACTTGTTCTCGCAGGTGCAGCAGACGCAAGAACTTCTGCTGACCAAATATATGAAAGCCGCGATTGCCTACGAGGGCCTCGTGCGCGTCGAACGATTTCCGGTGCCGCGCGCCGCGCTGCGGGAGGCCGTGCTGAATGCGCTGGTGCACCGGGACTACATGGTGCCGGCACCGACTCAGATTCGCCTCTACGACGACCGGCTTGTTCTGTGGAACTCCGCCTCGTTGCCCGACGGCTGGACGCAGGAGACCTTGCTAGGTCCGCATCAATCGCAACCGCCCAACCCCGATATCGCGAACGCCTTTTTTCGTGCCGGTGAGATTGAGGCCTGGGGCCGAGGCATCGCGCGCATATTCGCTGCGTGCCGGGAAGCGGCCACACCTGTCCCGCAGATCCGCTTCGAAGCAGGTGGGCTGTGGATGGAGTTTCCGTTTGCGAAGGCGTACTTGAAGCAGATCGAGGGTGATCGCGGCGACCCAGTCACCGACCCAGTCACCGACCCAGTCGATCAAGTGCTGATCTTGTTGAAGCCCGAGGCTTTGGCGCCCTCAGTTCTGCAGGAGCGCCTGAGCCTGAAACATCGCCCGACCTTTCGAGCCAACTACCTGCACCCGGCCTTGGACGCGGGGCTGATCGAGATGACCCTGCCCGACAAGCCCAGCAGCCGCCTGCAGAAGTACCGGCTCACAGAAGCCGGCCGCAACCGATTGGCCGGCCTCACGGAAGCGCGTTGAAATGAGCATGACAGAACAGTCCCGCCCCGAGAGCAAGACGCAGGACCGCGTCATCGCCCTGTTCACCGAACCGGCGCGGCCCGACCAGCTCGGCTACCGATACCTCGGCGAATGGAACAAGCGGGAGAACAACCGCGCCATCGAGACGGCGCTCCTACGCGACAACCTGTCGGCTCGCGGCTACTCCGCCGCCCACATCTCCGCCGCGCTGCAGAAGCTCGAGACCGCTGCCGACTCGACGGGCATGACCCTCTATCAGGCGAACCTGCGCACGTACCAGCTCCTGCGTTACGGCGTGGCGGTGCAGGTCGCCGCGGGTCAGGCGCACGAAACCGTGCACCTGATCGACTGGGCGCAACCGGAGAAGAACGACTTCGCGCTGGCCGAGGAGGTCACGCTGACGGGCGGCTACCAGCGGCGGCCGGACATCGTGCTCTATCTCAACGGCCTCGCCATCGCGGTGATCGAGCTCAAGCGCAGCTCGGTGGAACTGGCCGATGGCGTGCGCCAGCTCATCACCAACCAGGAAGAGATTTTCAACAAGGGCTTCTTCAGCACGGTGCAACTCGTGCTGGCCGGTAGCGATGCGCAGGGGCTGCGCTACGGCACCACCGGCACGCCGGAGCAGTTCTTCGTGGCGTGGAAGGACGAAGCTCCGCCCGGTGCAGCACCTGCGCCCGGCGCGCTACTCGACCGGCCGCTCGCGCAGCTTTGCAGCAAGGCGCGGCTTCTGGATCTCATCCGCAACTTCATGCTCTTCGACGCCGGGCAGAAGAAGGTGCCGCGGCCGCACCAGTTCTTCGGCGTGAAGGCCGCCCAGGAGCGCATCGCTAGGCGCGAGGGCGGCGTCATCTGGCACACCCAGGGCAGCGGCAAGAGCATCCTGATGGTACTGATCGCCAAGTGGCTGCTGGAGCACGACCCCGACGCCCGCATCCTCGTCATCACCGACCGCGACGAGCTGGATAAGCAGATCGAAGGGGTAATGAAGAACGCCGGGGTCATCGGCCCCGAGTCGCCGTCGCCGCGCATCACCTCGCGGGCGGAGTTCGTGGAGAAGCTCGGGAGCCGCTCGCCGCGCCTCTTGTGCGCGCTGCTCCACAAGTTCGACGCAGCCGACCTGAAGGGCCCGCCCCCGCCCGTGAACGGCCGCTTCTACGTGTTCGTGGACGAGTGTCACCGCACGCAGGGCGGCGACATGAACCGGCAGATGAAGCGCTGGCTCACGGGCGCAATCTTCATCGGCTTCACCGGCACGCCGCTCCTGCGCAAGGACAAGCTGCTGACGCGGGACGTCTTCGGCACCTACATCCACACCTACAAGTTCCACGAGGGCGTGGCCGACGGCGTCATCCTCGACCTCAAGTACGAGGCGCGCGACGTGCCGCAGCGGCTCACGACCCGGGCCGCCATCGACCAGTGGTTCGAGCGGAAGACCAAGGGCCTGAACAACTTCGAGAAGGCGGTTCTGCGCAAGCGCTGGGCGACGATGGAGCAGCTGATGAGCGCCGGCGAGCGCAAGCAGCGCATCATCGCCGACATCATCGAGGACTTTAGCCTCAAGCCGCGGCTCAACAACGACCGGGGCACGGCTATCCTGGTCGCCCCTTCGATCTACGACGCCTGCCACTACTTCCGGCTGCTGCAGAACACGAACTTCGGCAAGTACTGCGGAATCATCACGTCCTACGAGCCGAACCACAACGCAATCTCCCGCGAGCCCGCCAACAGCGACGAGCGCTACAAGTTCGACACCTACACCGAGCATGTCCTCAAGCAGGGGCAGACGACCAAGCAGTACGAAGACGAAGCCAAGCGCCGCTTCATCGCGGAGCCGGCCAACATGAAGCTGCTGATCGTCGTCAGTAAGCTACTAACTGGCTTTGATGCGCCGAGTTGCACGTACATCTACCTCGACAACGAGCTGCGCGACCACACTCTGTTCCAGGCCATCTGCCGCACGAACCGGCTCGATGGCGACGACAAGGCCTACGGTCACATCGTCGACTTCAAGGAGCTGTTCGGCGAGGTGCAGGAAGCAATCGCCGTTTACAGCTCGGACGAGCTGGACATCGACGAGGGTAGCGACGCCGAAAACAACGTCCACCTCAAGGACTGGCTGGCCGAAGGCAAGAAGGCGCTCGACGCGGCCCGCGAGGCCCTGCGCTACCTGTGCGAGCCGGTGGCCGTGCCGCGCGAGGTGGAGCAGTTCCTGCACTACTTCTGCGGCGATACCGCCAATCCGGACGCGCTGACTGAGGCCGAGGCGCTGCGGGTGTCGTTCTACAAGGCCGTGGCGGTCTTCGTGCGGGCCTTCGCCGCCATCGCGCAGGATCTCACGCAGGCTGGCTACTCCGACGCCGAAGCGGCCGCGCTGCAGAAGGACGTCGAGTTCTACGGCGAGATCCGCGCCGCCATCAAGAAGCACGCGGGCGAGGAGCTGGACATCAAGCCTTACGAGGCGGACATGCGCCACCTCCTCAACACCTACGTCCAAGCCGACGCGGCGGCTGATCTGGGCGCGCTGGGGGAGATGTCGCTGACCGAGCTGATCATCGAGACGGGTATCCACGACGCCATCGCCAGGAAGCTCAACGAAAAGGGCAAGCTCTCGAAGAACGCCGTCGCCGAGGGGATCATCAACAACGTCCGCAAGACCATCATCCGCGACCAGCTTACGGACCCCCGGTTCTACGAGCAGATGTCCAGGCTGCTCGACGATCTGATCAAGCAAAGCCGCGCGGATGCCGCCGCGTATGAGGAGTTTCTGAAGAACGCCGAGGCGTTGGTGAAGCGGCTGGCCACCAGGCAGCCCGACGAGGCCATCCCCGCGGCGCTGCACGGCAAGCGTGAGGCGACCGTGATCTACAACAACCTGCCGCGGATCCTGGCGATGCGCGGCACCATGGTAGCGGGGGTCGCCGAGCCCCGCGCCGAGTATGGGGATGAGCGCCTCAGGTTGGCGCTCGAGATCGACCGCGTGATACGCGAGCGGGCGCCGGCAGGCTGGAAGGGTGACCAGGCGAGGGAAGCACAGGTACTCAATGCGCTGTTCCCGCTTCTCTACCGCAACCGCGAGGCGACCCTCGCGCTCTTCGAGCTGGCCAAGAACCAGCCGGGCTATTGATGACAGAGACGATCCAGCTCGGTGACATTGCCATCGCCATGACCCGCAAGGAGATCAAGCATGTCCACCTGGCGGTGCACCCGCCGAGCGGTCGCGTAAGTCTTGTCGCACCCACCGGAACACGCTCGGAGGTCGCGCGGGCCTATGCGATCTCGAGGCTCGGGTGGATCCGGGATCAGCGAGCAAAGCTAAAGGGCCAGGCACGCGAGACCCCCCGTCGGTTCATCGAGCGCGAGAGCCATCACCTGTGGGGCCGACGCTACCTGCTGTCCGTCGTCGAGAAGGATGAGAAGCCGTCCGTGCGGCTCAGTCACCGCAAGATCACGCTCAGCGTGCGCCCGGGCAGCAGCGTGGCGAGGCGCGAGGAGGTCATGCACGAATGGCACAAGGCGCTGCTCCATGGCCTCGTGCCCCAGCTGATCAAGAAGTGGGAGGCGAAGCTCGGGGTCAGGGTGTCCGGCTACTTCCTGCAGCGCATGAAGACGAAGTGGGGAAGCTGTAACCATCGCGCGGGAAACATCCGGCTCAACACGGAGCTGGTGAAGAAGCCGAAGGACCTCGTCGAGTACGTGGTCGTCCACGAGATGCTGCACCTGGTCGAGCCGACGCACAGCGAGCGCTTCATCGGGCTCCTGGACAAGCACTATCGCTCGTGGCGCGAGGCCCGCGCCGAGCTGAACGCGCTACCGCTCTCGGCCGAAAAGTGGGGCGACTAGTTGCAGCCTGGATCCGCCCGATCGAGGACTGGACCGTAAACGCATGCCGAACGACGGCGGCGCGTCGTGGAGCTGGACTGATGGCTGATGACCTCGCGGGAGACGGCCGCTAACGTGCTTCGCGCGGGGGTCCGAAGCACTACTAGGCGCTCAGAGACGAGATCCTCGCCAAGGGCCTCGCGTCGTCCTCTTCGAAGACGCCCGCGGCGTCGAGCTCCGCTCCTTGGGAGCTTCCTACAGGGATGGGTTGGCAGTGAGGTGCTCCCAGAGAGCGGCGCCTGCGTCGGCGTCATTTATTCAGTACGAGGGAAGTTCGGACGCCGTCACTATCGAGCTCAAAACGTAACCCGTCTTCCCCTTTCGGGCAGCCAAGCGAGCCCGTCGCCAGCGTTTACAATCGTGAGTCTTACCCTGACCATTCCGGCAAGCGGCGCTTGCGGTGGAAAGCACCCTGTCGCTCGACCGTATTGAGTTCGCCTTACGGGCCATGGCGGCTCCTACTTTTACTCTGTGAGGCGGAAGCCAGGCGATCGCGTAATTGACCGATGGCGACACGTTGCCGGCCGGGGGCGGTGGCCGTGCGTAGCCTCTAGGCGGGGCCGTTGCGTGCAAGCTAGCGCCGAGGTTCTCTCCCAAAGGCGGCGCCTACGTGCCCAGTGGAGGCACGAAGGTGCACGAGGGCAGAAGCGCGCGCGGCGACTTTTTGCTTGTATGAGTCGCACTGTGCCCGGTTAGATCGCGAGAGGTCGCGCATGGCACTTAGCTCACCCTCCTTTATTGTCATTTTGTCGCTGGTCGCGGTCCTGCTGCTTTTTTTGGGGCTTTTCTCTTGGCTGATGTACCAGAGGGCGACGCAGCGTGAGCGTGAGCTTCGCGGTTTGGCGGAATGGTTCGCGGACCTCGTTGGACCGCTTTCGCCTGTCGGTCTCAGTGAGGCGACTGCTGTGGTGGCAACCGTGCCCTGGCTTGAGGATGCTTGGTCCGAATACAGCGAAGGGCTTATCGAGCTGCCATCCGATTTCCGGCGAGCAGCGGTAGTTGGCGCGCAGGCCACGTGGGGTGCGAACGACGCCTCCGAGGAGGCGGCGCCCGCGCTGCACAACACCCTCACCATCGAGCAGTTCTTCAGCGACACGCTCCTAACGCACAGCATTCATGTCTGGCGCTTTCACATGACTGCGCTCGACCTTGTGCCCGCGATGGCCACGAGCATCGGCATGCTTGGAACCTTCGGTGGGATCATATGGGGACTGCGGGGTATTGATCCAGTTAACCTCGGTGAAGGCGTCGGTACATTGGTGTCAAGTCTTGGCGCCGCCTTCGTAACCAGCGTGCTTGGCCTCGCCGCTTCAATGCTGCTTTCTGGGCTTAACGCGCGGGCAGACTCGAGGCTTTCGGGCGCGATGGAGGGCTTGCGGCAGGCGATTGAGCGAAAAATACCGCGGGTTACGGCGGAAGCCCTACTCGCACGGTCGATGGCGCGGGCGATTGACGGTCCGTCGTTGCTCACCACCTTCAGTGAGCAGCTCGAGTTGCAGCGCGAGCAAGTCTTGCTTATCCGTGAGCTTCGTGACGAGAGCGAGCAAAGTCGGGCGCGTCTCGCAGAGCTTGCGGACGATGTGGCAGAGAAGCTTGGCAAGCGCGTAGAGACGGCCATCAACGGTGCCTTCGCACCTCAGCTTGCGCGGATGGAGGAGCATCTCTCGCGGGTATCCGGCGCTTCCGCGGATGCGAGTCGCGCTTTCGTGGAGACGTCCTTCGCGGCGTTCTCGGGCGAGCTTGAGCGCGTATTTGCCGAACTAGGCGGCCAGCTCACCGCATTCGGTAGCCGCATGGGCGCCGCGGAAGGCACCTTCGGCGCGCTCGAGCGGCACCTGCGCGAAGCAACGGACGCTCAGCGTGCCGTCATTCAGCAGGCGGGCGGCGTGCTGGCAACGTCGCAACAACAGGGCGCGCTTGCAGGCGACCAACTCAAGGAGGTCACGCAGGTCGCCGCGCGCCTCGCAACGCTGGCCGAGAGCCTAGGTGCGGAGCAATCACGCCTCGCGGAGGGCAGTGCGCATTTGGTGGGTGCCCAGTCGCGCCTGGCCGAACGCGTTACCGAGGCTTCAGGGCTCTACGCTGACCAAGGTGCGCAGCTAGGGGCTGTGCTCGCCCAGCTCACTGGCGAGGTACAGCGTCTCGGCGGGCTGACCGAGAACCTTGCGCAAGCAACGGAGACCGCCGCTACGAGCGTGCTGCGCTCTTCTGAGAGTTTGGTGGCGCGTAGCGCCCAAGAGACGCAGCTCGTCGGCGACTTCCAGACCATCGCGCGCGAACTGAGCGCGGGCATGTCATCGAGTAGCGCCGTGCTCGGTGCGCTGCGGCAGGCGGCCGAGCAGATGCAGGCGCTTTCGACGCAGGCGCAGAGCATGGCTGGACGCATCGAGCAGATGACCGCGCGCGTAGATCAGACGAGCAGCGAGACGGGAGACCAACTCCGCCTTGCGAGCCGTAGCTTCAGCGAAGCAGCCGAACGGATCACCGCCGTTGTAGGCCAGACACATGCGTGGGCGGGCGAGACAACCGATGCCATTGAGCGATTTGGCCGCGGTCTCGGCGAAGTCGTGTCGGGCACACTGAAGGCTTACGACCATTCGCTCGCAAGCGCCGTGCAGTCCTTAGGCGGCGCTATGCGCGAGCTTGAAGACCAGACGCATGAGCTGAGTGAAAACCTCACCGCGCACGCACGCTGAACAAGGAAGAAGCGATGGCGCGGCGTCCACAAAAAGATACAGGCCCTTGGCAGAGTTTCGCTGACCTCGCCATGGGCATGATGGCGGTATTGCTGCTCGTTGTCATTGTGCTGGTAGGCCGCCAGGCGAAGAACCTGAAGGCGAAAGAAGTAGAGGCAGAAGCGCTTACCTCCTTCTTTCTGGAACTTGCGAGCGCACTAGAAGAGGCAAGCTTGCTGCAGCAGCGCCAGGATGGGGTGTCCCTCTGGGTGCAGCATCTCTTCGATGAGACGCTGTGCAACCTTTCGTTCGACCCCCGCTCCGGCAAGCTCACCTTCGATACCGGTGGGGATCAGGGGGACTCTGCAGAGCTGTACCAACCGGGCGGCACACGGCTAAGCGCGACGGCGGATGCTGCTCTCGAGAGCTGCCGCGCGGCTTTCCAACAGCTATCCGCATGCTTGAGTCCCGATGATAAGGTGAGGCAGGCGCGTTGTCGCGATGCGGGCGACGAGAAGTGGGGGCCCAAAGTCGACGCGTTTCGCTTGGGTATCGAGGCGCTTGTGTTGCAGGGCAACACGGACCGCCTTGGTTATCGCCCACCCGCGTCTGTCTCGGGTGACCATCGCATGAGCAAGACGGCGCGTACCTTCGTCGCCAACGCCTACCTCGGCGCGGAGCGCGCACGTCAGGCGCTTGGCCGGTTGCTTCAGCTTGTGGCAGCGCACGAAGATGCCACTGATACGGAAGCAGAAGACGCACCAGCTTCGGTAATGCTCGCGCGACTGCGTGTGGAAAGCCCAAGCTTTGGCCGTTATCAGGTGGGCCCAAGCGACTGGCGGGCTCCCGAGGCTGAAGCGTGCCACGACGGCGAGCCCGCGTGCGCACCTGCGCGCAACCTCTCACTGCATCTGCGCTTCCGGCAAGACTCGCTTCGGGCCCCCTTTCAAAAGGTCACGCGTGCTTTCTGTAAGGAATGGACAAACAAAACCAGCCAAATCCGCGACAATATCGAAAGCGCAAGACCCGACGAAGCGGCACGCATCTCTGTGTTGTGTGATGGAGCACAACCGAGCGAGGCGGAGGGGTCGCAGTGATACGGGCGGCGGTGCTGAAGTTGCCGCGGGTGGAAGCCGGCCGGGT
>SLEO01000026.1 GCA_007124745.1 Myxococcales bacterium | reverse complement strand
TGTTCGGTTGAGGGTCTGTGCTCGAGCGCCCACAGCCAAAAACCGCAGCGAACTTAAGGAACGCGCGGGATTTTTTGCGAGGACGCACGGCCGGCTCAGGCCCTTAACCGGACACGCATGGTTCCCGGGGATTTCGTCCCCGAGTGCTTTGAGGGGATGGTTCAGGGCTGCCCCGGCAAGACGGGGGCGCAGCATGCCGCGTGCGGTAACCGTTCAGGAGGGCACTTTACATGCCTACCCCTGAGTTTTCGGGAATGAATTCCGCGAACCCTCCCCCGCTCTTCACCTAGGATGGCCTAAGGCCGGCAAGCGGGGCCCCAGTGTCCATTGGCTTTTTTCCGAAGCGTTTTGGCTATCTAGACCCACTGGATGCTTATCGCGTGCGCATTAGCCAGACCCGGGCGTTGCGGCTAGGCTGAGACCCCTATGTTTGAGACACTTTCCAAGGGCTTTCGCAGTGCGCGCAACCTGCTCAGTGGCGTTACCGAGCTTACCTCTGAAAACCTGACGGGCCCGATGCGCGAGGTGCGGCGCGCGCTCCTCGAAGCGGACGTTGACCTAGAGCTCGCCCGTGGTTTTGTGGAAAGCGTCAAGACCAGCCTGCTTGGCGCGGAGGTAGGTCAGAAGCTCGAACTTCGCGGGGAGAAACACCGTGTGGGGCCGGCGGAACGCTTTATCTACGCCTGCCAGCAAGAGCTGACGGAGATGATGTCGGACGAGGGTGAATCGCTCGTCTTGAAGCCTAAACCCGCGATTTCCGGCATCATGCTCGTCGGTCTTCAGGGTGCGGGTAAAACGACAACGGCGGGCAAGCTCGCCAACTACCTCAAGCACACGCTAAAGCGCTCGCCGATGTTGGTGGCGGCGGACGTGCAGCGGCCCGGCGCCATTGAGCAGCTGGCCCAGCTTGCGACGCGTATCGACGTCCCTTTCTTTTCGATTCCCGGCGGCATTCCCGAGGAGATTTGCGAGCGCGGCCGTAAGGAAGCGGCGCGTCAGCGCTGCGACACGGTGATTTACGATACCGCCGGTCGCCTGGCGATTGCCGACGACCTCATGGCGGAACTCGAGCGTATCCAGCTACGCGTTTCGCCGGAGAACGTCTTCTTCGTGGTGGATGCGATGATCGGTCAGGACGCCGTCCGGACCGCGCGTGCGTTTCACGAGCGTCTCGGCCTCGACGGCGTTGTGCTGACGAAGCTCGACGGCGACGCCCGCGGTGGCGCGGCCCTCTCTGTCAAGCGGGTGACCGGCGCACCGGTGAAGTTTGTGGGCATGGGCGAAGACCTCGGCCGCCTTGAGCCCTTCCGGGCCGATGGCATGGCGAGCCGCATCTTGGGCTTCGGCGACATCGTCGGGCTGATGCAGGACTTGGAAGGCGTCGTCGACGAAGCCAAGGCGGAAGCCGACGCCGGCCGCATGCTGCAAGGCAACTTCACTTTCGATGACTTCCTCGAACAGATGTCGGTCATTCAGCGCATGGGACCAATGCAGGAAGTGCTTGAGCGGCTGCCCTTCTTTGCGGACAGCGTACCCGATGGTTTTCGCGTCGACGAGAAGGACCTCGGGAGGACGACGGCGATTGTGCGTTCGATGACCGCCGCCGAGCGGCGCAACGCAACGCTGTTCCAGCGGCAGCCCGGTCGCCTTAACCGCGTCGCCAAGGGTAGCGGGCAGCCGCCGGCTAAGGTTGCGGCGCTGGTGCAGAACTTCGAACAGATGCGGACGCTCTTTTCCTCGATCGGTTCGCAGGCGGGGGTGTTGTCGAAAGTGCCTGGCATGAAGCAGCTTGCCGCGGCCAACAAACTGCGGTCGATGGTCAAGGCTGGGGGCGGTCTAGAGAGCAATCCGATGCTCGCCAACCTTGCGGAGTCGCTGCTGGAAGCAGCGGTGGCTTCCGGTCAGAGCCCGGGAATGCATCGGGCACCATCGCCTGCGAAGCAGATGCTCTCGGGGGCCTCGTTAGCGGCGGTGCGCTCAAAAAAGAAGGCCGCGCGCAAGGACCAACGCAAAGCGCGGAAGCGCACGAAACATTGAGAAGGCCTAAGGACTTCGTCTAGCCTCTTGGTGCACCTAAGTTCTCAGGTATCCGATGATGACAACAACAGAGCGAAGCTTCATGAAGGCCCTTTTTCACGGGGTCATCGATGCGGAGGCGGTCACGCCTTACCCGTCGATTAACGACGACGAGCAGGAGGTCTTAGAGCTGATGCTCGAGAACGTGCGTCGCTTTCTCGAGAGTTCCGTCGACTCGGCCAAGATCGATGCGGAGCACAAGATCTCCGACTCCGTGCTTGCGGGTATGAAGGAACTCGGCCTCTTCGGGCTGAGCATTCCCGAGTCCTACGGTGGTCTCGGCCTATCGGCGACGGCCTACGCGCGCGTTATGCAGGAGGTCGCCTCCTACGACGGCGCTCTGGCGGTCACTGTCGGTGCCCACCAGTCGATTGGCATGAAGGCCTTGTTGCTCTTCGGGACGGACGCCCAGAAAGCCAAGTACCTTCCGCGGCTCGCTTCCGGGGAGATGGTGGCGGCGTTCGCACTGACCGAGCCGGAGGCGGGCTCGGATGCTGCCAGCATCCGCACCCAGGCAACCATCGCTGGTGACGGCGAGGGTTACATTCTCAACGGCTCCAAGATTTGGATCACCAACGGCGGGTTCGCCGACTTTTTCACGGTCTTCGCACGCACAACGAGTCCGGAGACGGGCGCCAAGCCCAAAGTCACGGCCTTCATCGTCGAGCGCTCAAGCGGCGTGAAGAACGGCCCGAGCGAAGAGAAGATGGGCATTCGGGGCTCATCAACGGTCACCCTCTACTTTGATGACGTTTACGTGCCGAAGGAGAATGTGATCGGCGAGGTCGGACGTGGCTTCAAGGTCGCGATGGAGGTGCTCAACAACGGCCGCCTCGGTCTTGCTGCAGGCTGCCTGGGTGGTTCCACGCGCATGATCGATATGGCGATTGCCCGCGTCGATGAGCGCAAGGCCTTCGGCAAGCGCATCGGCGACTTCGGCATGATTCAGGAAAAGATCGCGCGCATGATGTGCGAGACCTACGCCCTTGAGTGCATGACCTACCTGACCACCGGCCTTATCGACGGTGGCACGAAGGACTTCTCCCTCGAAAGCGCGATCTGTAAGGTGTTCGGCTCGGAAACGTATTGGTACGTCGCGAACGAGACGCTGCAAATCGCTGCGGGTATCGGCTACATGACGGAGTATCCCTACGAGCGGATGCTACGCGATTCGCGCATCAACCTTATCTTTGAGGGTACCAATGAGATTCTCCGCGCGTTCATTGCGCTCTCGGGTCTCCAAGGGCCGGGTGACCAGCTTCAGGAGGTGGTCAAAGCACTGCGGGAGCCCATCAAGGGCTTCGGCGTCCTCAGCGAGTTCGCTATTCAGCGGGCGCGCTCGGCGCTCGGCAGGGAACGCCTTGAGTTCGCCCACGAGTCGCTTCGCAAAGAGGCGGTGATTTTTGAAAGCGGCGTCACCGACCTTGCGCGGGAAGCGGAGCGCGCGCTGCGCAAGCATGGTCGGGCCATGATGGACCGCCAGTTTATCCAGAAGCGCATCGCCGAGGTGGCCATCGATCTTTACGGTCTGGCGGCAGTGCTTTCACGCACCTCTTCGCGCATTGAAGAGGTGGGCGAGAGTGCGGCGGCGCGAGAGATTCAGCTCGCGCAGGGCTACGGGGTGATTGCCGAAGAGCGGCTCAAGATGCGCCTCAGTCGGATGGAGCGCGAAGATGACGAGTTGCTCAAGGAGATTGCGGCAACAGCGTACCAGGCCGGTGCCTTCAAGACGCTCGTCGGCTAAGCGCGCAGCCATGGGGCGCGGCGTCGAGGCGTGCTGGACACGGTCACCAGCGAGGGCTGATGGGAGGCGGGCGGCCTCTGGGTCAGCCCGGGTCCCCTACGTGGGGTGGCATCCATAGCGCAAGAATGCACGCCTTTGATGGAATATGTGGATACATTCGGGGAGCATAACGGGGGGCTTGTTAGTTTTTGGTCAACGGCGGCGGCAGAGCTTGAGTGCGATGGTCGGCTTGGGCTACCCTGAAGAAGCCGATGGGAGCATCCTTTCGAGGCTGCACTCACTTTGAGGCTTGAGAGCAGGGGCTTGAGAGCAGAAACTTGAGACCAGGGGCTCGAAGCGCCTCGCTTCGGCCGAGCGGAGATGCCAAGGGGGGAAGTGGACTCGGACATCAAAACACGCGTCACGCCGATAGATGAGCTGAAGCTTCCAGCCAATCGTGGCCAAGACTATTTGGTGACCATTTACTCCTCTGATCAGGTCCTTTTCGGCAAGCGCATTCCGCTCGACCAGGGCGCGGTTTCAATAGGTCGCGGTGCGGAGAACGTCCTCGTTCTTGAGAACGACAGCGTGTCCCGGCGCCATGCGCGCATAGAGAAGCGCGGGATTGCTTGGTGGGTGCTCGACCTCGAGTCTACCAACGGCACCTACGTCAATGATCTCGCGGTCCGGGCGCACAAGCTTGAACGCGGTGATCAGGTCAAGGTGGGCGACACCATCCTGAAGTTTCTCTCGGGCTCTGACGTGGAGGCCCAGTATCACGAAACCATTTACAATATGACCATCATCGATGGTCTCACCGGCGTACACAATAAGCGCTATCTACTCGATACCCTTGAACGGGAAATGCCCCGCGCACGACGGCACGCGCGCCCTCTTTGCCTGTTGCTCTTCGATATCGACCACTTTAAGCACGTCAACGATACCTACGGGCATCTCGCGGGCGACTACGCTCTCAAGGAGATCGCGACGACACTGAACGCTCGCCTGCGCCCTGATGACGTCTTGTGTCGCTATGGAGGCGAAGAGTTTGCAGTGGTCCTTCCGGAAACGAAGGTGAAGGGCGCGGCGAAGATAGCTGAAGACCTGCGCATGATCGTTGAGGAGCACCACTTCGTCTTCGAAAACGAGCGCATGCCCGTCACCATCTCCATCGGAGCGGTACAGCTTGAAGATGACTGGGATGTGACCCGCTTCGTGAAAGGCGCGGATATGCAGCTCTACGAGGCAAAGCGCACCGGCCGCAATAAGGTTTGCTTCTAGGAGCTTTCTGCGTCTCGAGAGACAGTGGGGGCGTTCAGGGGGCTGAGGTGCTTTGGTGTTGCGCGGAAGTTAGCCCTCTCGCGGACACAGGTTAGAGTGTAGCGGCCATGGTGAAACCTACTAGGCCGCACGCTGCCCTGCGCGTGCCCAACGTTGCTTCGCGCCCGTCCGCTGCGCGAGCCTTCGCGAGGACTTCCTTCCCCAGCTTTGCGCTCTGTGCCGGGCTTGGGACCGTCCTTGGTTGCGCGCACGATTCGGGTGCGTCTGGGCGAGCACCTGCCTACGCGCCGCCACCTTCAGGGCCGCAGGTCGCTATGCCTGGGCTGGCGCCGGATAGCGCCCTGGACGCTTACGCATCGGAAAAGCTGCGTAACGGACACGGGCGCAAACAGCCGCTTAGCGCCGCTGTCGGGCGCATGCTCGGCGAAGTTACCCGAGATGCCCTCGAGCTGCGGGGGCTACGCGCGGTTGTTGACAAGGCGAAGCGCGACGGAGGGGGACTGTCGCGCCTCAGGCCACCTGTGCTGGGGAACTTTGACCGTCCTGAAGTGCGCACGAAGGTTGACTACTACCTCAATCAGACCAGCGGTCGCCGGGTTTTTGTTGCCCTTGCGCGGCGCGGAGAGCGCTTTCGGCCGCGCATTGAACTCGCGCTCGAGACGGCACGATTGCCCCCCCAGCTTTACTATGTGGCGATGGCGGAAAGCGGCTTTGACATCGAGGCGCGCTCATCCGCTGGCGCTGTCGGCCTATGGCAGTTCACAACAGCAACCGCCCAATCACAAGGGCTGACGGTCAACGCCTACATCGACGAACGTCAGGACATCAGCCTCAGTACGACCGCGGCCGTGGCCTATCTTGAGGCTCTCCACGCCCGCTACCTCTCCTGGGAGCTGGCGTTGGCGGCCTACAATATGGGGCCCACAGCGCTCGACAGGTCGATTGCCAAATATAACACCAATGATTTCTGGCGCTTGGCAAATGCAGAGGCGGGGCTTCCCCACGAAACCGTCGACTACGTCGCCAAGATCATCGCGTTCGAGTTCCTTGGTGAAAACCTGCTCGACCTCAAGCTCATCACGCCGGAAGCAAGGTTAGAGTCGCATGTCGGCCTGAAGGTCGACCGTTCTGTGACGCTGTCTTGGATGGCCAAGGCAGGCGGATGCAATGCGGACGCGTTGATCGCTGCCAACCCCAGTCTGCGACGGCGCCGCACGCCCATGGGAGGTGCTTGGGTAAATGTGCCCGTGTCCTGTGCGTCGGGGCGTTATTGGGAACGTTTCGAAAGACGCACAGCGGTGATGCCCTTCGCATTTGCCCGCTTTAGATTGGTGAAGGGTCAGCTTTACGCAGCCGGGTCCGACGCGGTCTTTCGTCGCTTGATTCCTGGTGAAAGTGGGGCCGCGGAGCTTGGCAACCTGGTGGCGTTGCCGCGGGTATTGCCTCCGGCTGGGATGGACGAGGAACTCTTGCTTTTGCAGTCTGAAGGCTCAGTGGCCCGGCTCGCGGAGACGCTGGGGACCACGGTGCCCTGGCTTTTGCTAGCGAATCCGCAGCTAGAGCCCCGCGGACGCTTGCGCGCCGGCCTTGTATTGCGCTTTTGGGTACCCGCCGGCTCGAGCCAGCCCCCCACATCGGTTGCGGCTCAGGGTGCGGTGCGACTTTTCATCGCCTCCGACTACACCGACATGCTGGCGGCTTACGAGGCCGCGAAAGGCCGAAAACGCAAGACCTATGTCGCCCAGCCCGGCGATACCCTCGCGACGCTAGCTAAGCGCTTTGGGATCTCCATTGGTGACCTGGCCCGCATCAACGGCGTCGCACGTAATACCGTGTTCGCAGGGAACGAAGCGCTGGTCATCTACGTTGGCTCCGGAAGATAGTCGCTAGGCCAAGGACAGCTGCGCGCGGGCGACACGGAGCAGGACCAGCGTTTTATTCGCGTTCCCGCGCGTATCGCGGCACAACTCTTGCGTCTCCTGTGACTGTGGAACCGCTTCAAACCTTCTCTCAACCCCGCCCCGCTATGAAACAGATCCTGCTGGCCCTCTTGGCCTTGACGCTTGCCGGACTGATGTTGGCGGGTTGCGCCCGCAGTCGCCAGAGCGGACCGACGTGCGGCCTTGTAGGACTGGAATGCTGCGTGGCGGAGGAAGGTAGCGCGGCACAGACCAATACCTGCCTTAATACGGAGGGTGCAGGGTTTGTCTCCTGTTGCAACAATGGCAACACGATCTGCGGCATCGAATACTCGGATACGAGCGACCCCAATCCGCTTCGCTGCGCCTCCACGGCTGAGTGCTGCGAGGGCCTCCAGTGTAACGATGGATTCTGCTGCGCGGCGGAGGGGCAGACCGCGCGAGGTGCGCAGGCCTGCTGCGTGGGTTTACGCTGGGACGCTTCCTCGGGGGTATGCTCCGCGGAAGAAGAGGCGCCCTGCGGCGACCGAGCGGAGAGCCTGTGCTGCCCGGATGGCAGCTGCCCTGGGACCAATAGTCAGACGCCTCTTGTGTGTGTGGCCCGAGCGGACACCGAAGGCGGAGACGTGGGTTCCACGCGGCGTATCTGCGCCGCTTGCGGTGTGCGAGGTGCCTTTTGCTGTGCTGACGATAGCTGCTCCGACGGCTCTTTCTGCCAGCTCAATAGCGAGGGCTTTAAGGTGTGTGAGGGTGGCGCTTCCGTCGGGCAGCCGATCAACATGCCTACCGTTCCTGCCGACCCTGCGACGCCGAGGCCTATTTTTGCCCGACCCTGCCCAAGGGATGCGGCACCAGAGGCGTGTTTGACCACCGATGGGTGCGGCTATTGCCTCTCGGTAGCGTCGAATACGGGCACCTGCGAGCGTGGCAACTACTTCGGGTCGATTGACTCGAACTGCCGTCGCAACGACGCGCAGGGGCGAGCCTGGCTTTGGAGTGTCGCTGAGTACGGCAACTTCGATAGCGACATCTGCGCGAGGGCCACGACGTGTTCAGCCTGCACCAACGCCAACTCCCAATGTGGCTGGTGCAAGGACCGCTGCGTCACAGGAACCGCAACCGGCCCGCTCACTGCCGTCCCAG
Organism: Myxococcales bacterium; assembly: GCA_007124745.1. Lineage (GTDB taxonomy): Bacteria > Myxococcota_A > Polyangia > Polyangiales > SLQV01 > SLQV01. The sequence goes on along the minus strand of SLEO01000026.1, from coordinate 411 downwards.
GCTGCCGCGTAAGTCAGCTTAATCCATCCGTCGATGATTGGGCGTTCTCCGCACGCGAGTGCCGCTAGCGGCGAGGATGGGACCTGCCCGATGCCTTCAGGGCATCCGTGTGGTAGGCCACCGCCATGAGTCACGCGCCCATTGTCACCTTTACGGCGAACCCAACTGTCGACAAGAATACCTCGCTCGATCAGGTGGTCGCCGAACGTAAGTTGCGCTGCGATTCTCCGGATTTTGAGCCGGGTGGTGGCGGCGTAAACGTCGCTCGGGCCATTCAGAAAATGGGGGGGGCGGCTGCGGCGCTCTTCCTAGCGGGCGGTGCGTCCGGCAAGCGCCTCACCGCGCTCTTGAGCGACGAGAAGCTTGAGATTGAGGCTATCGCTATCGAAGGCGAGACGCGGGAAAACTTCA
>SLEO01000072.1 GCA_007124745.1 Myxococcales bacterium | reverse complement strand
GCCGACCCCCGAGAGGCAGCGCTGCCAGGCGCACCGCCGCCCGCTGCTCAAGCCCGGAGCCCTCTAGGCCCGCGAGCCCACGCTCTGGCGCCGCGATCTCGCTCGGCAGTCCGACCACCACTTCGAGGCGACCGCTACCGTCAAAGGTGTTGGCTATCGAAAGATAAAGCGTCTCACCTGCCGCGGGCAGGGCGATGTACTGTCCTGCCCGCCAAACGAAGCCTGCTGGGGCTTGCAGCGTCAGCATGTGCACCTGGTCGCTCAAGCGCCGCCGAGCGAGCAGCCATGCTGGTTCCGAAGTAAAGACGTTCACAGCAGCGTCCGCAGCAGATGCAGCCGTTTGCGGCGAGTAGAGGACATTGCCGTCATCGTGGGAAGTGAGCACACCAGACACGCGTAGGGTCTAGGGCGAAGCGAGGCTTTAGGCGAGACGACGCGTGCCGAAGCACTTGCGAAAAATCGAGGCCGGCCGCAGGCTCTGGACGCCCATGGAACGCCAGAGCGGAGCTGCGGAATCGGGGACCCATCAGGAGGCCTGGCTGGTCACACTGGCGGCCATGCTGCTTTATGGGCTGGCCGCCGCCCTGCTGGCCCAGGCGCTGGGCGGTCAGTCGGCCTGGCTCGCCGCAGGCAGCGCCGCCCTGCTGGCACCGGTGCTCGCACGCTTGCTCGCGCCGCGCCTCACCCTCTTCACCCTCCTTGTGGCGGGCTCGACCCTCCTGGGCCTGGCCGGTCTGCTCCGTTACCTGTTGCTCAATGTGGGCATCGGTCCCGCGAACCTATCGCCGGTGGCGCTCGTTCGGCTCGCCGATGCCTGGGCTTTCGCCTTCTCGGCGCTGGGCATCAGCCTCGCACTCCGCAGTGCGGCGTGGCGCTTCCCCGTTGTGCGACTGCTGGAAGTCGCCGTTGTTGTGGGCATTGTGGTGCTGCGGCTGGCCGCACACCGGCGCGGCCTCATTACGCGACCTTTTTCGCTCACCGACCCCTTCATCTCCCGGGGTCTTGATCCGACGTGGATTTTTTACGGCGCGGGCGCCGCGCTTGGGGCAGCCGTCGTCATTCTGCTCATTCGCGAGCGTCATCTCGGGCGTTGGCTGATGCATCTCGCGCTGGCGGCCTTGCTGGTGCTTTTGGGCCTTGAGCTCACCCAACTCGTCGTGTCTCAAGCCGGCCCCGCAAGCTCGCCCTTTGGCCTCCAGGGCGAAGGCCAGACGCAGGAGCAAGCCGGACAGGGTCAGCGGCCCGAAGGTGACTCGCGAGCGGCCCGCAACAAGCAGCTCGACTTCGACAACGATTTTTCCGACCCTTCGCGGCAGCTGCCGGTGGCCGTCGTGAACTTTCACACGGACTACGCGAGCGTCGAAGGCGTTTACTACTTTCGCCAGGATGCCTTCAGCCAGTTCAACGGCGTTCGGCTCGTCGCGGCGGAAGACGCGCGCTTTGACCGAGACCTTGTCGAGGTATTTCCCACCCAAGGCGTAACCCCGGATGATGCGCCGCCGGATTCGCTTTTCTTCGCGGATGTGGAGACGAGCGTAGGCCTGCTCAATGACCACCTGCGGCCCTGGGGACTGCTGAGTCCCTACGCGATGGAGCCGCTTAAGAATGCGAACCCCGGCCGCTTTAGCCGCACCTATCGGGTCCGCTCCCGAGCCTTGTCCGAGAACTTCGGCGTGCTTATCGGCGTCGAGACGGGCCATCCCGACTGGGATGCGGCGGAATGGCAGCACTACCTCGCGGCGCCCGAGGACCCCCGCTACCGTGAACTCGCCCTGAAAACCGTCGAGGAGCTGCTCGACCCGTCCCTCCGGCAGGAGCCTGCGGCGCAGGCATTGGCGCTGCGCGCTTGGCTGAGCCGCGAAGGCACCTACTCGCTCCGCAGCAATCACGCGGACGCCCCGGACCCGACGGCGAGCTTTCTCTTCGGCGACCTCGTGGGCTACTGCGTTCATTATTCCCATGCGCTGACCTTCATGTTGCGGTCCCTCGGTGTGCCGGCGCGCGTCGGCACGGGCTACGCCGCGGAAGAGGCCTCAAGAAGCGGCGGCTCAAGCTTGTTGCTTTACGGCCGGGACGCGCATGCCTGGGCCGAGGTCTACTTCGCCGGTCAGGGCTGGATCCCCTTCGACGTCTTTCCGCAGACCGTGCGCGACGGCCGGCCCGCGCCGCCGGACCCGGACCTCCAGCGCCTGCTCGGCAGCATGCTTCGCGACGAAAAGCTCGGTGACCCCCTCACGCCGCGCCTGCCTGATCTTTCCCGCCTCTCGTCCCAGGTGCGCGCGGCGCTGCTCCGAGGGATTGCTCTGGTGGCATTGCTAGCGCTGCTGCTGCTGACGCTAGGCAAAGCCTGGCACCGCCTCTTGCCCCGCGTGCCGCTGGGCTCGCCACTGCGGCGCCTCTACCGGGCGGCCCTCGACCGCTTCGCTGAGGTCGGCGTGCGCCGCAACTTCGGCGAGAGTCGCGAGGCGTTTGCTGCGCGCCTAGGCAACGAGCCCTTCAGTGAATTGACGCGCCTCACGCTGGAGCACCGCTTTCGTCGGCCGCGCCGCCACCCACAGGGCGAGCTGCGGGGGCTCTGGCAGCGTTACCTAGACGTAGTGCGCCAGAACTACCCGCGCCGGGTGCGCCTCCTCGGTGCCCTCAAGTTTTGGACCTGGCTGCGCATCCGTTAGTGCGGCCCCGGCATGAGCGGGCTAGGTGAGGGTCGCGGCCTCGCGGGAGCATGGCTCAGTCGAGCGACGATGCGCGCCAGGATGGGGGCGTGTAGCACCCCGCGCTCCGCGCCCACAGCCACGTGCGGGGCGCCGCGTGTTGAAAAAGAGCGCAGACGGTGGCAAGCTCTCTAGCCATGACCCAAGCCGCCGCGCCTTCCCTCGCCGAGCTCTCTCGGGACGCTCAGGCATCTGGGGACCCTCAGGCTCCGTCCGAAGCGCAGCTGCGCCCGGGTGGGCAAGCGCACGCCTCCCAAGATGGGCCGTCGGCGGAGCTAAGCGCCGCGAAAACGCAGGTAGAAGCGCTACGCGCCCGGTTGCGTGCGGTCATTGCCGGCCGAGACGAGGTCATCGATTGGGTGCTCGTCGCCTTGCTAGCAGATGGTCATGTGCTGCTGGAGGACTACCCGGGCTCAGGCAAAACGACGCTCGCCAAGGCCCTCGGTGCGGCGATTCACAGCGACACAGCGCACCCATCGCTGGCACCACCCGCGCACGCCGCCGGTCAACCCGGCTCGCTTCCGCCGGAAGCCGGGGTCCCGGATGCCGGACAAAGCCCCTGGTCGCGCTCCGGGGGTGGGTCCAGCGCCGCTTCGACAGCGCCCGTTTACCCGACCTTCCGCCGTATCCAGTTCACACCGGACCTGCTCCCAAGTGACATCACCGGGACCACCATCTTCGACATCGACGCGCGGACCTTCTCCTTCCGGCCCGGCCCGGTTTTCGCCCACGTGGTCCTCGCCGACGAAATCAACCGAACTTCGCCCAAAGTGCAGTCGGCATTGCTCGAAGCGATGGGCGAAAAGCAGGTCACCGTCGACAACGAAACCCACGCCCTCGACGAGCTTTTCTTCGTTATCGCCACGCAAAACCCCGTGGATTTGGCGGGCACCTACCCCTTGCCGACGCCGCAGCTCGACCGTTTCCTCTTCAAGCTGCGCATGGAGCCGATTGCCTCGGACCCGGAACTTGCGTTGCTAAAGCGCTACCCCACGCCACCGCTCACCGCCGGTGACGCGCTCCCCACAGTGGCGCGCTCAAGCCTGCTCGCCGCGAGGCGCGCCTTGCGTGAGCAGGTCTTCGTCGATGACGCCATCCGGCTCGCGCTTGTGCGTTTGGCGCACGAGCTGCGCGAAGACGCCCGGACGGTGCAGGGGCCTTCCACCCGCGCGCTGCTGCTGGCGCTGCCGGCGCTGCAGGCGCGGGCGCTCCTGCAGGGGCGTGACTACGTGGCGCCTCAGGACGTGGAAGACCTCGCCTTGGTCCTTTTCCCCCATCGCATCGTCTTTCGCGACGGTCCGGACGCGGCGCTGGAGGTGCTTGCGGACCACGTGGCCGCGTCGATGGAACGGCTGGCACGCTTGCCCTTGCGTCCCCGCGGATGACGGGTGTCCTGCGCGGCAGACGCGTCTCGGCGCAGGTAGCGGCGGCGTGCGTCGTCGCCCTGGTGGCTGCGCACGCCGCGACGGTCCGCGCCGAGTCGGCCTTCGACTTGCAGGCCACGGGCATCTTTGCGGGCATCGAGCGACCCGAGGAACAAGAGGCCTGGCTACGTCTCCAACAGAACCGGCCGATTGAGGCGCGGGAACTTGCGGAAGAAGTGCTGCGCAGCGCGCCGGATGCGTTCGTCGCTCACTTCATTGTGGCTTACGTCCTGCACTACAACGAAGCGGATTTCCCGAAGGCCATCTTTCACGGACGCAAAGCACTCAGCAGCTTTGAGGCCCGTTACACCGATACGCCCAAACCTACATCGCCCTGGACGTGGCATGCGCGCATCCTTCGAGAGCTCGGTGCGGTGGCCGGAGAGCTTGAAGACCACGAGGCACGCCTCGCTTACATCGCGCGCTACAACGACCTCTACGACCCGGACCTCATCGCTGAGCAGGCCTGGACCTTGATGAAGCTGCGGCGCTTGCCCGAAGCGCGTCTCGCGGCGGGCCGGGGCCTGGCGAGCGGCGATGTGATGCAGCAGGAAATCGCCCACAACGCCCTCTGCGCCATCGAGTTCGAGGCGGGCAACGATGCCCTAAGCTACGAGGCGTGCATGCGCGCGCTGAACTTCAGCCGCGAGGAGCTCGGCTTTGTTTCGACGGTCGACCTAACCAACACGGCGGAGGCGGCGCGCTCGCTTTTCCGGTTGGATGAGGCGAAGGCACTGCTACTTGAGGCAACGGAGGCCTCCCCTTCCTGGTACGGCAACCCTTGGCTTGAACTCGGCAGCCTCTATCTCCGGCAGGCGCACTATCAGAGCGCCCTTGAGGCCTTCGCGGAGATGCCCGGCTACCGCGTCAAGCGGCCGCCCCACGTACGCAACGCGGACCAGGCGGAGATTTGGCGCGGCCTCGGCGAGCTGCTGCTGCTCGGCGGCCGACCGGACGTCGCCGAGTCGCTGCTGGTGCGGGCGGCGGCGCTGCCCGACCGGCGCGGCCACAATAGCCGCGACCCAGCGCAGGATCGCATCGTGGTGCAGCTCTTGCGCCGCTCAGCGCTCCTCAGCCAAGCGGTCGCGGTACGCCGACAGGCGGTAGGCGAGCCCTGGTGGCGCCGTCTCGGTGCCTATGTGGAGAGCAAGTGGCTAGGTTTCCGTGGCTGGTATGCGGGGCGCGCGGCGGGGCAGTGGCTGCTTGAAAACGAGCGGCTGGTCGGGCTGTTGCGCGTCGGTTCGGCGGGCTCGGCCGTCACGCCGCCTTGGGTGGTAGGAGACCTCATCGATGTTGTCGGCTCGGAGGCGTTTTTACGGGCGGTCGCCGTGGCGCGCGCTGAAGACAGCCGCCCCGCAGCCGAGGCCTACTACGACGCCTTCGCCGCCGAGGCGCGGCTGGCCCGCGGCGAGCAAGCCGCGATCTCGCAGCTTGACGCCGCCCTCGCAGCCTTGCCCGAATCTGAGCGTGTGCTGCGTGCGCGTCTGCATGCATGGCGCATTCGGGCGGGTGTCGACGCAGGCGAATCACGGGCCGTGCTGCTGCGGGATGCGCCGGCGCTCATACCGCTGCAGGGCGTAGACTTGCGCGTCGCCCTCGAACCCGGCGCCCTCGCCGGGGCGCCCAAGCTGCGCCGGGCCCTAGGCCGCGTGCCCGCGCTGACGCTCAGTGACAGCGCCGCCGAGCGCCTGCGTATCGAGGCGAGCGATGCTGCTGTCGAGGGCTGCCTGCTCGGGTCGGGCGGCGCGACGCTGACCTGCTTCGCAACCACCCGCCAGGCTTACGACGAGGCGCGTACCCTCGGGACGACCTCTGCCTCCAGCTTCGATGCGTGGGCTGCGAAGGTAGTCGCGGATGCGCTTTTCTCGCCGGGCATCGACCTCTCCGACGCCATCGTCCAGCGCCTCGACGACACCGGCGGCCGCACCACCCCCGGACCCAACGACCCTCTACCCTCCCTACCTGGGCTTTAGGCGCCGGGCGTCCAACACCCGCCGCGTGCACGTCGGCAGCAGCGGCCAGGCGAGATAAGTGCCTTCGGCGCGGCTAGAGGCCTGAGGACGTCAGCGAAGCGTTTTGGCGGGAGTCGAGGTCGAGGTGGAGGCCGCATTCACGCTTTTGCCCAAGGATACGGCCATCGCGCGGGTCCTGGTCCGGCGCCGTCGGCAGTGTCGAATGCCAGTCGCCGATGGAACGATAGCCCTGGTCGACCAAGGGGTGAATCGGCAGGCGATGGCGCGTGATGTAGGCCTCGACGTCCTTGAGGCTCCAGTCGATGATGGGGTGAACCTTGTAGCGACCGTCCTGCCGCTCTACCGTGCGCAGACCCTGGCGATGGGCGGTCTGGTCGCGCCGAATGCCGGCGATCCAAGCCTGCGCGCCGAGTTCGGAGAGCGCGCGTGTCATCGGCTCGCTCTTGTTCACTTCGAGATAGCGCGCGACGCCCGCATCACCCTGCTCCCAGAGCTTGCCGTAGAGCGCCTCTTGGTGCGCCGCCGTGAGCTTCGGCTGCGCGACATGCAGCGTAAAGCCCAAGCGCTCCCGCAAAAGTTCGACGAAGCGGTAGGTCTCCTCGAAGAGGTAGCCTGTATCCACTAGAATTACGCGGACGGAAGGCGCATGCAGCGTCAGCAGGTGAAGCATCACCGCGGAATGGGCACCGAAGCTCGAAGAAGCGACCAGCGCTTCGCCGAAGGTTGCATGCGCCCAGGCGATCGCCGCCTCCGGACCTTGGCCCGCGAGCGTGGCATTCACGGCGTCGAGGTCAAGCGCGGGCTGCAAATGCGCCCCAGCCCTCACTTCGCGAGCCTTGCCTTCCTGCGCGCCTTTCGCAGAAGCTCGCTTTTCCGACCGTTGCTTAACCGAATCCATCACTCCGATGGTGACAAGCATTGTCCGTGCCCGCAACACCGTAGCCCAAGTGTTAACCCACGCTCCACGCCCACGTAACGCTTGTGAGCGCTACGGCGTCTTGGGTCGGAGGCGGGACGCTGCCTGGGATACAGCGCAAAGCCGTACAGACTCACGAGAGCGAACAGCGAGTGAAGCACGAGAACGTGACTTCCTTAGTCGTCACGCTCAACACGCGTACGATCGCAGACCTCGAGCCGCTTCCTCAGATAAAAACCGCCAAGTGTGCCACCCGAGCGTCGAGGCGAAAACTCGCATGTGAAGACCTTATCGTGACGCAGGTGTTCGCAGATGTCATCCCAGTACGAACGGGAGCCAAGTACTGAAGCGAAAAAGAAACCGCAGTGATGAGGGTCTGCCTTGGCGGCCTCGAGTCCGGCCCGCACCAATCGGTAACCTGCCCCTCCGCCCTTGGACAAGAGCAGCATTGATTTGCGAGCGTACATCGGCCCCATGCCAACCCGCTCGGAACGAAGCACCCTGAAGGCGGCTATGGTTCCAGGTGCAATATACGCTAATCGATCAGCGCAGGCCCAAAGCTCCACGTTAGTCGTATCCGGGCGTTCGGTCTTAGCGATAACGATACGCTCTGCCGTTTGCTGAAGCCGATTGGACTCCTCATCGCGGCACCTAAGTGATCGCAGAAAGGTGCCGAATGCAGTCGCCATAGCTCTTCGATTCGCATTGATTTGCGCATTGCTCAGGGCACCGCATTCTGGGCGTGCGATGCACCAATCGTTATCCCTGACCAAGTCGTCAATGACCGTTGACCATCCTGGCTGAAGTGCCGGACCATTTGGCACATCGCGAGCGTACTCAGATTGGAGTCGCGCAAGTGCCGCAGCCAGGTCTGCCGAGTGATGCTGGTAGCGCAGCGGAAATATAGTGCGATTCCGGTGTCGCTGAAGGTAACGAACGAAGGCTGAGTTGGATCGAGCCTCTACGGCGATTAGGTTTGACACCTCTTGATTGCATCGAGAGCCACGGTCTGTTGTAAGTAGCCGAAGCAGCTCATCAAGAGAGGAGATGCTATTCTGATTAGAGTCATCCCCGCATCCGGAATCGCCTGCGGCTGATTTATCGTTTGTGGAGTCGCGCGTATCGTCACCAATCTCTGGGGAATGACAGCCAGAAATCAAGCAAAAATAGAGCACGCATACATGCCCGAGCCACCTTCGCGGAATGGACTCGACGTGTCACACAGGCAAGAAGCGAGGCTGACGCAGCTTACGCATGCCCCTGGCTTACCATTCGATGGATGGATGGTCCGCTGCAACACGCCATTCTTGTTGTTGAGTGGTCCGGTCGGGCGACGCCGGGTCTGGCGGTGCTGTCCGCGTCCAGAGGTAGTACGGCGAGCACCGACCAAGGTGCGGGGCTAGGGAGTGTTTCGGCGGCGGTTGGCGGGGCGGGCGCTTGGGTGCGCTTGGCTCTGGGCGTCGAGGGTGATGCCGTGGCGCTTTATCTGCCCTTGTAGGGCGGCGCGGGTGAGGCCGAGGGCGCGGGCGGCGGCGCTTTTGTTGCCGTTGGCTTCGCTCAGGGCGCGGAGTAGGGCGGTGCGCTCTTCGCGCTCGGTTGCTGCACTTGCCCCTTTTGCCGCAGCGGAGATGTTC
>SLEO01000184.1 GCA_007124745.1 Myxococcales bacterium | reverse complement strand
ATCGAAGTCTCCTTTGGCGCCGCGCGCTCGCCTGACGCCTACCCGCGCCTCTACGACCCTCTTCTCGGTGGAGGGGCACTACTGGATTTGGGCGGCTATCCGCTTTCCTACGCGTTGCTCCTGGCGAAAACGGTTCTCGGCGAAGACAGGACGCCTAGCGACTTTCGCGGTGAAGGTCTTTGGTTGGAGACCGGTGTCGATACCTACGTTCGTGGCACGCTCGGCTTCGGGCCGAGCTTGCAAGCAGACATCGCTTGCAGCATTGACCGTGACCTCCCCAATAGCCTGCGCATCGTAGGAAGCGAAGGCACCCTTTGGGTCCCGAATCCTTGGACACAGCAACAGCGCCCTAGTTTCGGCGAACTTCACTACCGACGTGGAGGCGCCGCCGTAGCTGCCAACGCGGCGTGGGAGCTGGAACGCTGGGGTGAGCAGGTAGACCCCTACACGGCGCAGGCCTTGTCGGTGGCGAAGCACTTTGACTCGGGTTTTTGCCCAGAGATGACTCACGGCGCAAGCCTTGAACTTGCGCTGCAGCTAGCGGCGTGGCGTCAGGCCAGCGTTGTCGGTTCCGGCTTAATCCCCAGCCGCTGAAATGCGCGTGTGCGGGCGCTTAGCCTAGGGCTCCAAGGCGTCGAGTGTGGCTAGAACACGTTCTCGCTCTGTTGCATTGCATTGCTGCGCGCTGGCGGAAGCGGTCGCTGAACGTGTACGCAGGTGCCACTGGACGTTCGAACCGGTAGACGAGACCACAAAGAAGTCGTGGCGCTGTCTTCCTGCTTGGAACACCCGCGGCAGTGCCTCGACGGGCGTCTGGCCAAGACCATCGATATGGATGAAGTTCCTTGCGTCCTCGGGTAGATGTAACAAGGCTTCCGTCCGGTTGTCGTAGCCGAACCATGCGGCAAAAGCACCGTTGTCAAGGGACACACTGCACTCGAATACAGGCGAAATAGACTCATCTTCCGTCGCCTCTCGAGAAATGGGCTCTGGATTCTCGCCTGGATCCGGCAACTGTGGCGCAGGCGCGTCATCCTCACCACGCGCGGACACAGCGTCCGCAGGCTCCGTCGGGGCCGCAGGCGACGTGGAGCCGGCTTCTTCCGCGACCTCGCGAGCTATCGGAGATGCGCCACCCTGAGCGCTGTCATCGAAGAGCAGTCCGCAGTCGCACAGCAAGAGCAGACACATCGCCGCAAGGACATACGACGCATGCGCTCTAGGGCTTCGTTGCAAGGCGAGCCACAACATCGGTTTCCCACTCAACACGACAAACTCCTAAATCTAAAGATGCGTTGGGGAGAAGCCACTGAGCAAGGGGGCACACGGTTTTTTGCACACATCGTTCGGGACGGGCGACCGTAGGGTGAGGAGATGTCAGCTACCGCAGAGAGTTTTCTTGCACGCGTCATTGGCGATTGGCATCCGCTGCTCGGCGGACCTCACATTGAGGTCACTCCGGCGTTCGCTGTCGGCGACGGCAGCGCCGTTGAGAAAAATCGTTTCGGCGCCATCGGCGTCCCGGGTCAGGGCGACGTGCATCGGAGCGGCGCTTTCGCGGACGAAATCCTCGGAGCCAGGTTATGGCTGGCCGAAATCTTGTGAGTTTTCAAACGTATGCAGCCGAAACATGCGACGGTTTCGCGAGCTGCTCTGGCGTTCCTTCGGCACGCCTTCCTTACTTCAAGAAAGAGAAAGACCGGACGGGAGGGTGCGTCGCTCGCTAGTTGCCCAAACGGCCGCATGGCATCAGACCATTAGGTGATGAACGCAAAATATGCCGGATGTGTCGACGTGGTCTCACGTCGGATGCACGTGAACCTCAACGCTGGCATGGCGCGTTGGTTCAAGCGGGCAACGCGGCGAGGCCCTTCTCTGCTGGCCGGAGCGGCTGCTCAGATAGCTCTGCTGGGGTGTGGGGCGCGGCATGACCCGCCGCCTGAGTACGAGAGCGCTGCGACTTGGAACACCGAAGAGCTTGCCAACCCTGACCCCTTGCTGCCAGCACACGAACGCAAACAACAACCAAAGACAGATACACCCGACGGAGGAAGTAGCCCCTACGAGCAGCTCTACACGCCGGTGCCTGAGGGAGGTCACGAGGAGGGGATCTCGCCCTACGAAAGCTCGGGCGGTGGGTCTGGGCCGTCGGGTCCTGACGGCAATGAACTGACCCCATGACAAGTACCTCTCGAGGTGTGCAGCGCACTGGCGCGTCTGCCGGCTGCTTGCGTGTTGTGCTTGGCGACCAGCTGGACCGCGAGGGTGCCGCTTTGCGTGACATCGACATTCAAAACGATGTTGTCTTGCTCGCGGAAGTAGGAAGTGAAGCCTCGGGGTCCGGCGCTGGCATACGCTCGCATCAACAGCGAAGCGCGGTATTTCTTGCGGCGATGCGTCACTTCGCGGCCTCGCTGCGCGGCGAGGGCGCGCGCGTTCGCTACGTGACGTTGGAGGACCGGGAGAATACCCATTCACTTACGGCGGAAGTGCGCCGAGCTTGCGCTGCGCTGCGACCCCAGCGCGTCATCATGACAGAAGCGGGCGAGTGGCGGCTGCGGGCGGAGTTCGAGATCCTGGCGGCGGAGTTGGGGCAACAAGGCTATCCGCTTGAAGTGCGCGAGGACACGCACTTCCTCGTGTCACATGATGATTTCGCGACCTTCGCACGCACACGGAAGTCACTGCAGATGGAGCACTTCTACCGCCAAGTGCGACGGCAGCACGGCATCTTGATGCAGCCGGACGGCACCCCCGAAGGCGGCCAGTGGAACCTCGACCACGACAACCGGCGTAGCTTCAAGCAGGCACCTAAGGTGCCGCCTCTGCCGCGTATCCCGCGCGACGACATCATCGAAGAGGTCTGCAGGCTGGTTCAGACGCACTTGCCAAATCACCCCGGCAACCTCGAGAGCTGGATCTGGCCTGTGACGCGGGATCAGGCGCAGAATGCCCTTGATGACTTCATCGAACATCGCCTGCCGCTTTTTGGCGACTTCGAAGATGCGATGTGGGGCGGCGAGCCCTTCCTCTACCACTCGTTGCTCAGCGTCCCGTTGAACCTGAAGCTACTGAATCCGCTAGAAGTCGTGGAGCGGGCGGTCAAAGCGTACCGGACGGGTCACGCGCCCCTGAACGCGGTCGAAGGCTTCGTGCGGCAGATTATCGGCTGGCGCGAGTTCATTCGGGGCGTCTACTGGCACGCAGGGCCTGCCTACCGCGAAAGCAATCATCTGGACGCCCATGGCCGTCTCCCGGACTTCTTCTGGTCCGGCGAGGCGCCAATGGCGTGCTTGCGCGAAGCCTTGGCGCCCGTCGTGGCGCACGGATATTCGCATCACATTCCGCGCCTAATGGTGCTGGCGAACTTCTGCCTCATCGCGGGCATTGAACCACGTGCCGTCGGCGATTGGTTCTTCGAGATGTACGTCGATGCCATCGACTGGGTCACCACACCCAACACGATCGGGATGGCGCTCTACGCCGACGGCGGGGTGGTGGGCTCCAAGCCCTACGCCGCCTCGGGCAAATACATCCAGCGCATGAGCAATCACTGCGGCAACTGCGCCTACGCTGTTACGCGGCGCCATGGCGACGGCGCGTGTCCTTACAACACCTTCTACTGGGATTTCCTGCTGCGCCACGAGGCGCGTTTCGCCCGCAACTCGCGCATGGCGCTTGTGCTACGTAGCCTCGAAAAGCTTGGCGACAGCGAGCGTCAGGCGATCCGGCAAACCGCGACTCACTACCGCGAAACCTTCGGCATTACACCCACGGAGACCGCATTTAGCGCCTAGAACAGCGCTGAACGGTCTTGGGGGGTGCGCATGAAGCTTGCGGTGCTTACGGTGGAATGGTGAGAGGTCTTCGTACATCGTTTGCGCTGTGGTTCGCTGCGTGTTTCGCGCTGGCGAGTCTGCCGCATTGTCGAAGCCGCCAGGAAGAGACCTGGCGCTCGATCGAGTACGCACGCGCTGACATGACCCTCACCGAAGAGTAAAGACGCGAATGAAGCCCATTCGCTATCCTAAGGGCGGCCCCACCCCCTACGAGCAATCCTATTCGGGTACCGACGCGAACACCGACGGCGCGTGGAGCTACCAAGACCGCACGGACGGTGATTAACACCGCATCGGCGTACCTGGCGCCGGGGGATCGGGCAGCATGACGGTAGGCGCCGACGATAGCCTCGGCGTCTACGTAGGCGACAGCGACGGCGAACTCTCATCCTTCACCGAAGGCGGCACCCGTTCGATCGGCGACCGAGGCAGCCGGGTCGGCGCTGGCGGATCCACCGGCGCCAGCGCCGACTAGCCCGCTCACGCATGCCGGAAGACGCTTTACAGTACGCGCTTATGATGTTTTCCTGTAGCCCAAGCTGTGGTTTACGGATTCGCCCTGCACGTCTAAGGACATGTACTCTTTGTTCCTAGGTCTGCGCACCTATCTGGTGTCAATGGTCTCCACACGTGAATCAACGGGGCAGACCTTCCGTACTATCCAGCGGGCACGCCCGGCTCATCGGGCGAGCTTAACTTCCAAACAAACGAGGGTATTATGATAGGTAACAAAGAAAAGTTTTTGATGCTTGGCTGTCTGCTGAGTGTGAGCCTGATGGCCTTCGCCTGCGGCAGCGAAACCGAGCCAGTGACAATCGATGGGCCGGGACCTGACGTTGTTGACCCAGACAACAATACACCCCTACCTGACCAGCAGACTCCCGAGCAGCAGATTCCCGACCAGCCGTTAACGGGCTTCTACGACGGTGCCGCGGTCACGCCCCAGGGAGCACTGCTCCGTCCGGCGCCCGCACTGCGTGGACCTGGCGTGTACGAGGTTATCATCGTCGACCAAGAAGTGACGGCCGCAGACTGTGACACTTCGTTTATCTCGGAATACATTGTGCGGGCTTTCCTCCGCCGCGAAGTGGGAAGCTACGACCCCGACGACACGCAGGCGCTCACCGAGTTCCGCTCCGGTCGCAACACCGGTAACTCTCTCGTACGCCTAAATAGCTTGGCGGGAGGCATCGCTGGCATTTCACTAAGCGCGTCCTTTGAAGCCGGCGAGTTCGAACTCGCTGGGAACATCGACGCCATCGATTGCGACGCGGAATAAGCGAGTATCGCTAAGGACACCCACTGCTTAGGCGGTGGGTGTTCGTAGTTGTAGCGGTCACGGTCTGTAGGGGGTCCAGCGAAGATAGGCCCCTAGCGTAACGGCTTCCGTGTCGCGCGTTTGGCCGATACGGTTGCCGGATAGGAGCGATGCCGCGAGAGCCCATTGACCGGCGCGCTGCGTCGGCCAGGCCAGGCCCGCGTCGAGTTTGACGCGTGCTTCGCGCAGCACCTGCCGGCCGCCGGCGCTTTGGTCGGCGTGTTGGGATTTCCTGCTGCGCCACGAGGCGCGTTTCGCCCGCAACTCGCGCATGGCGCTTGTGCTGCGCAGTCTCGACAAGCTGGAGGAGCAGGAGCGTCAGGCGATCCGGCAAACCGCCACACGCTACCGCGACGCTTTCGGCATCACCGCCACTGCCGCCGCGTCCTGCACCGAGAATGCGCCCTGAACAGGTAGACGGGGGTGCGCATGAAGCTTGCAGTGCTTACGTTGTCAAGGTGAGAGGTTTTCGTACATCGCTGGCGTTGTGTTTTGCCGCGTGTTTCGCGCTGGCGAGCCTTACGCATTGTCGAAGCCGCCAAGAGGAATCCTGGCGCTCGATCGAGTACGCGCGTCGTGACATGACGCTCACGGAAGATGAAAAGACGCGTATGACACCCATTCGCTACCCCAAGGGCGGCCCCACCCCCTACGAGCAATCGTATTCGGGCACCGCGCCCAACTCCGACGGCGCGTGGAGCTACCAAGATCGCGCGGACGGTGACCAGCACCGTATGGGCCCCTCCGGCAGCGGCTCGGGCGGCATGACAGTAGGCGCCCAGGATGGACGAGGTGTCTACATGGGCGACAGCGATGGCGACATGTCTTCCTTCAGTGAGGGCGGCACCCGACCGATAGGCGACCGAGGCAGCCGCGTCGGCGCTAGCGGCTCCACCGGTGCCAGCGCCGACTAGCCCATCTGTAGCTGTTGCTTTGCGCGCCCAAGCCGCGAGGCAATGCGTCGGTTTACGGCAAACTACAGCGCTCGCCAATAGCTTTTTCCATTACGCAGCATGCCCATCTCAGACATGATCACCGTGCCCTCAACGAAGAGGCTAAACACTTGACCGTTGCACTAACATTGACCAGCCTTCGCGCGATGTTTTTGTGCTTGTCGTCGGACGGTATAGACGCGGAGGGATACGATTGTTTTCGTGCTCGGCGCGGACCCGTCGGTTTGATCGGCTCTCTTGAGCTGGTGCTCTTGGCGACGAGGCACATGTTTCGACCGAAGTTGGGCCGAATCGTGTTCGCTTTCTTGGGTCTCGGCCCTTTGAACTGGGCATGCGCGTTGTCAAGCACGACAGAGGATGACCCGAACCGGAACGCACAAAAAAACGAAAGCCGTGAAACAGCCGCGGCTACGTTCGGTTGTGTAGCGCAACATACGTGGCAGCACACACACGGGAACACATCCTGGGAACTGGAATACCGTTTCGCGATTCCTGCGGGCCAGGAACGTGGGACTTTGACGGTTCGAGCCAGAGTCGTCGGACAAGAAAGCTGGGTGAGTGAGACACATCAGCTGACCTTGTTCGCTAATGCCTACCGCAACATGCACGTTGCCGAGACTGAAAACGGTCTAGCACTTTTCAGCTTCTGGGACTTTGAACCGTCTCGGCTCAACAACTTTCGTGCCGACTGGGTTTACCGTCAACTCCAGCTTTTCGAGCCAAAGGTACCTCACCTCATGCATGTAAACAATCCCATCATTCTAAGAGCGGGTGGTCCCACCTGTCTATCTCCGTAGTTCGGGTCAGATGTGACGGCGGTGCCGTGGGAGTTACCGCTATACAGGAGAGCTATGGGATGTAACTGGAAAGAGCGGGGACCCAGCGGAGGTACACGCCTAAGGTGACGGCTTCGGTGTCGCGCGTTTGGCCGATACGGTTGCCGGATAGGAGCGATGCCGCGAGGGCCCATTGACCGGCGCGCTGCGTCGGCCAGGCCAGGCCCGCGTCGAGTTTGGCGCGTGCTTCGCGCAGCACCTGCCGGCCGCCGGCGCTTTGGTCGGCGTGTAGCGCCAGGTAGCCGCGCTGCCACCAGCGCCGAGCCTCTCTGTGGGTGATGACGACGCCCAGCCTACCCGTGACTCCCTGCGCGCCCGCCACCTGGGTATAGTCGCATACGCCTACAGAAGCGGCGTCGGTGCACGAAAGAAAGTGGCCTTCGAAGGCACCTTCTACAAGTACGGTGGTTGGCCCCCACGGTAGGACTAGACCTGCCGCGAGGCTCACAAGATTTTCATAGAGCGAAGTTCGGTAGTCGTTGACCGCTTCGAACCCTGTCTGCGAGGCCCTTTGCGAGCGCTCAGCGAAGACAAGATTTGCGGTTTCGTGGTCACTTTCGTGGGCGAGCGCGACGTCCCAAAACAGGTGCGCCCTCTGCGTGCCTAGCCTTACGGATCGCGCTTGTCCCAGGGCGACGGCAACCCGTGCCCGCCAGAACTGATGCGGAAACGGCGCGTTTGAATCGCGGTTATGAATCTCGATGAAGCCCGGAAGCGTCATGCGCCACGCCCCGCGCTCCCAGAGCGGCACAGCGAGACCGACCTTAGCGCGCTGCCGCTCCATCCAGCCAAGCTCGGTGACCGCAAGGTTCGGGTCCGCCCTCAGGCCTTCGAGCTGTACGCCAGGGGGCTTGCTTGGCACAAAGGCAGCACTGTCGAGAGCGTTGCCATGTGCCGTGGGACCGCTCGCTTGGATGACCAGTACTGCAAGCGCTCCTAGCAGGCGCCCTTTCGCGAAGCCCAAGCGACACACGGAATGCCCGACCGAAAACGGCCAAGACGCAGTGGCGTTTTGTTTCTTTTTTGTTACACTTCGGTGTCTGTTATGCACTTGAGTCGTTCCGCGCAAGTCCTCAACCGCCTAAAATGTAAGCATAATTGTCCAAAGAGGTTGTGGGCTCCACCTAATGTATACGTTATCAGCGTCGGCTCTGCGGCTGCGGTATATGTCGCTTTAATGGCGGGAGGCTGCATGTCTACACCCGAGTCCCTACCTGCCGCCACCACAAAGAGCGGCGATGTTTTGCTTTCACCAGAAGATGTGGCGTCGGAGTGCACTGAAGCTGGGGATGACTATGTTTTAAAGACAGCTTGGGATATAGAGTACAGGCTTAAGCGCGGCACTTTGGTTTACCCTCGCTGGCCGTTCCGCTGCTTCGAAGGTGAGTTCAGGGTAGTTGACGTCAACCGCAGCCAAATCCGCACGTACCAATCAGTGTCGACAAGACCCGAAGACGGGCCGCGCTTGAGATTTTCGCGAGATACGACGTGCAGTACGAATACTGACACTAGGTACTACGCCGTAGATGAAGTGATTGAATGCTTCCAGTTAGTTGCACCGTAGGCGTGCTCATCCGGTGTAGATTGGCAGCGAAATCGGACGTTAGGGCATGCGTGTCCGGTTAAGGGCCTGAGCCGGCTTACGTCCTCGCAAAAAATCCCGCGCGTTCCTTAAGTTCGCTGCGGTTTTTGGCTGTGGGCGCGCTCGCCTCAGACCCT
>SLEO01000030.1 GCA_007124745.1 Myxococcales bacterium | reverse complement strand
GCTTGCGGGGGTGCGTCTCTCGGCATCTGGGTCGACGGCCGCAGCGGTCTGAGTGTACCGGCCGCCTGGCAGTCCTTTGGTTTTCGTCTCGGGCGCGCGGGCAGCGGTGCTCCTGGCGGCGCTTCCGGCGCAGGCGTCGCGGCGAGCGGCGGGCGCGGGCGCGATGGCGAAGTGAGGCAGATTTATGTGCGCTGACTTGAATGTCCGCTCGCAGGACGCGGGCGCATGCCATCCCGCATCACGTCGTGGGCACGCATCACTTGGCATCCTGGCGGCGTGCCTTCTAGCGGTGACTGCCCTCGCGTCCTGTTACAAGACAACGATCTGCGAAGGCCCGGAGCTTTGCAACGGACGTGACGACAACTGCAACGGGCAGGTTGACGAAAGCTTCCGTGATGCGGAGGGGCGCTACATTGAGCGTGCGCACTGCGGCGGGTGTGGAGTCGACTGCGACGCCAACTTGCCCACCGCAGCGGAGACCGCCTGCGTGCTGAATGACGCAGGCCTGCCTACCTGTGTGGTGACGCGCTGCCCCGAGGGTACCGGGCCCACTGACGAAGGCGCCTGCGTAGCTCAGGGTCCCGTGCTCTGCCTGGCTTGCAGCGACTCAGCGACGTGCAGCTTGCGCGAGGCCGGTAGCGCATGCCGAGAACTCGCCAACGGCAGCTCGGTCTGTCTGCCCGCCTGTGAGGTCGGCGAGGATACCTGTAGCAGCGGCTTCGGCTGCGATGGCGGCTTTTGTGTGCCGGTGAGTGGTTCCTGCGACTGCAGCGCGGAGCTTGAAGGCACCCAGCTCGGGTGCACCCTGGAAAACGCTGCTGGGCGGCGCTGTGCTGGCGCTCGCGTCTGCGAAGCAGACGGTATCAGCGAGTGCACGTCTACCCTCAGGGAGACGTGTAACGGGGAGGACGATGACTGCAATGACATCGTTGACGACCCCTTTGTCGACGAAGAGGGACGCTACGTGACCCGCGCGCACTGTGGTGCGTGCAACCAGCCCTGCGCCCCTCCGGGGCCAAACTACGAGGCGCGATGCGAACTCAACGAGGACCCATCCAGCGGCGAGCCTGAAGTGGGCTGTGTGGTGGAGTGCGCACCCGGTTTCGTGGACGTCGATGGCATCCGCGAAAATGGCTGCGAGTGCCAGCTGGCGGAAGCGGGCGGGCCGCCGCCGACCATCGGCGGCGACGCTGACTGCGACGGCGTGCCCGACGATACAGACCTGTTTATCCACGTCACGCCGAGCGGCAACGACGCCAACCCCGGCACGTTGCTACTTCCAGTGCGCACGATCAACCGCGGCTTGAGCCTGGGCGCTGCAGCGAACCGTGCGGTACTCGTTGCCCGGGGCATCTATCGTGAGCGTGTTGCACTGCAGGCGGGGGTCGACCTCTTCGGCGGCTACAGCCCGGACTTCTTCGAGCGCAACTTGGCGCTTTACCCGGTGCTCATCGAAGATTCGGCAGGCGGCGCACCGTCGCTGACCTGTACAGGTATCACGTCCGCGACGCGCGTGGAGGGCTTCACGCTAGCGGCCTCGGAAGCCAACGCGCCCAGTGGTGGGTCGACGGCAGCCTTCTTTGATGCCTGCGGCGCCGCGGTCGCTTTGCGCGACATCACCGTCTTCGCGGCGCCGGGCGCCGCCGGGAGCGCCGGCCGTGACGCCAGCGCCCAGCTACCGGTGGGCACGACTCTCGGAGACCTGCGCGGGGTGGGCGGCGGCGGGGGCAGCAGCAGCGGAGCCTGCGACGCGTCCTTTGGCGGCCAGCCTGGCCGTAAAAGCTGCTTCGGCTCGAGCATTGACGGTGGTGCGGGTGCCAGTTCGCCCTGCCCCGATCTCGGCTGCACCCAGGGCGAGTCCTGCGCCAACGCTGGCTGTACCGACTTCACGAACGCCCAAGGCATCTGCGACTTTGGGTCGATCCTCCGCTTTGCGGTACCCAACCCGGCGGCATCGCGCGGGCTTGGGAGTGCGCCCGGGGGCGCAGGCGCCCGCACCTACAACGCGCCGACCAACCGCACGACATGCTCGTTCTGCGATGACAACCCGACGCTGCCACGTCTTGGAGGCGATGGCGGCGACGGCGCCGATGGTCGTTCCGGTCAAGGCGGTGGCGGATGTGACGCCGTACCGCGTCTCGACGCGGCAGGCCGACTCTCCGGCCTTGGCGGCAACGACGGTACCGCGGGAACCGACGGCTCCGGCGGGGGCGGCGGCAGCGGAGGGGCTGGATACAGCGTTATCGGCGGGACAGCCGCCGGATGCGTCGATGTCCCCGGCGGGGGCGGTGGTGGGGGCGGTAGTGGCGGCTGCGGTGCGCCGGGTGCCACCGGCGGTCAGGGCGGCGGCACTTCCGCAGGCATCGTGATCCGACTCGGGGGTCTTGAGCGCGGCCCCACGCTCGACCAGATTCGTATCGTCACGGCACGCGGCGGCGATGGCGGCCCCGGCGGCGCCGGCGCGGCGGGCGGCAGCGGGGGGGCAGGAGGACTCGGCGGTTCATCGACGTTTTTCTGCGCACGCCGAGGCGGCCGGGGTGGTGACGGTGGCGACGGTGGCGCGGGCGGCGGCGGGGGCGGCGGCTGTGGGGGCCACTCCTGGGGTGTGGCCCTCCTGGGTAACGGCGGCGAGGCCTACCTGAACGAGCTCAGGACGCGCGTTGAAGTGGAACTCGTCGGCCTTCAGGGACGCGGCGGCGTGGGAGGCTTTGCGCCCGGTGACGCGGCTGGTGGCGCGGGCGCAGGCGGCACCCGCGCACGTTTCACGCGCATCACCGAAGCCGCACCCTAAAGCCCAGGCCTCATGGCCAGCTCGCAGACGCGTGCGCTGCCACCCAACCTTAAGCGGGACCGGAGGCAAGCGCACCCGCGGCCTTCTGCTAACCTTTTGCCCGCACAGCTTACGCCCCGCGGTACGTTATCGCCCGTGCGCTCGGCTCACGGCCGAAGCGTTGCGCAGACGGGCTGTCGCGGAGGCCCTGCCGGCTAGGTTGAACGCCTCACAACCTTGCCTCTCGCGCGCCCGAAGTGGAGTACGCCTAAGATGTTTGACTGGTTTTACGGTTTATTCTCAAACGACCTGGCGATTGACCTCGGCACGGCCACCACGCTGATCTACGTCAAGGGCCGAGGGATCGTCTCCTGTGAGCCCTCAGTCGTCGCCGTCCAGCGCGACCGGCGCGGTGGCAAGCGGGTCCTGGCGGTAGGCCGCGAAGCCAAGCAGATGCTCGGTCGCTGTCCCGGCAGCATTGAAGCGATTCGTCCCCTCCGCGACGGCGTCATCGCAGACTTCGAAGTGACCGAAGCCATGCTGCGTTACTTCATCGCGCGCGCCCAGGACCGCAAGACCCTGGTCAAGCCACGCATCATCATCTGCGTGCCCTTCGGCATCACCGAGGTCGAAAAGCGCGCGGTCAAGGAGAGCGCCGAGGGCGCCGGCGCGCGTGAGGTGTATCTCATCGAAGAGCCGATGGCGGCGGCGATCGGCGCTGGCCTACCCATCACCGAGCCAAGCGGCAACATGGTGGTGGACATCGGTGGCGGAACCACGGAAGTTGCGGTGATCTCCCTCGCCGGCATCGTTTATTCGCAGTCGGTACGGGTCGGCGGCGACAAGATGGACGAGGCGATTGTCGCCTACCTCAAACGTAAATATAACCTGCTCATCGGCGAGCAATCGGCGGAGCGGGTGAAGTGCCAGCTCGGCAATGCTCACCCGAGCGAAGCGCTTGAAACCATTGAGGTCAAGGGCCGAGACCTGCTGGCCGGCGTGCCCAAAACGGTCATCATCAACGGGGACGAGGTCCGCGAAGCCCTCGCGGAGCCCATTAACGCCATTGTGGAAGCGGTCATGATCGCCCTTGAGCGCACGCCGCCGGAACTTTCGGCGGATATCGTGGACAAGGGCATCGTCCTGACCGGCGGCGGGGCGTTGCTCAAGAACTTGGACGTTCTGTTGCGAGAAGAGACGGGTCTTCCCGTCACGCGCTGCGACGACCCGGTCTCTGCGGTGGTACTCGGCTCGGGTAAAGCACTCGACCAAATCGAGCTGCTCCGCGAGGTCTGCATCAACTAGCGCAGGGCACGCGCTAACGCGCGGGTCAGTGTGCTCCTGAGCGCGCCGCAGATGCGCGTACAGCGCGGCTTGTGCTCTGACGATACGAAGGACTGCATCAACGCCTGCTTGGGGCTACGTTGGGGGCCGAAGATGTTTGCGCTTAAACGGCTAAGGGACGTGGCGATTTGCGCACTGCTGCTGGCGCTGCCCTTCTTCACGCTCCGCTCAAATCTCAAGGCACCGGAGAATCTCTCTTGGTTCGACAGCCTTGTGCTGCGCCTGGGCGCGCCGCTGCAGTATGTGGCGACGCTGTCCGCCGAAGCTGTGTCCGGCGCCGTGCAGGAGTACGTCTGGCTCGTGGATACCGAGCGCGAGAACCATGCGCTAAGGAGCCAGCTGCGCGACCTCTCCATGCGGCACCGACAGCTTGAGCACGACCTCGAGGAACTACCGCGGCTTAAGCGCTTGCTTGCTCTAAAGGAAACGCGTTTTCGCAGCGGACTTGCCGCTAAGGTCATCGGTCGCGAGGTCACGCCGTTCTTTCGCACGGTGCGGGTTCGCCTCGACCTTAACGAGTCCGAGGGCATCAGTGCGGGCACGCCGGTGGTGACGAGCGAGGGCCTTGTGGGCCAAATCCGGCGCAGCGGTGACCGCTTCAGCGATGTATTGCTCATCGCGGACCGCGCGTCGGCAGTCGATGTGGTGATACGCCCCAGCGGCGCCCGCGGCGTCTTGAAGGGGGTCGGTGCTTCCAATCACTACGACTGCCGCGTCGAGTACCTCGCCACCCGCGATACCATCGAAGTCGGCAACGAGGTGGTGACATCCGGTCTCGACCAACGCTTCCCCGAAGGCATTCTGGTGGGCACCGTTGAAACGATAAAGACCCGGCAGATCGGGCTACATCAGGACATCAGCGTCACGCCGGCCGTCGACTTTGGGCGTCTGCAGGAAGTGCTCGTTCTGGGTGACTTTACGGAGACGGCGCGCGAGCGCTGAGCGAGGGGCTTACCCAAGATGCTTATCCGAACCGTTTCTGTCCTGGTGCTCGGCCTCGCATTGCTCGTCGCGCAGGCGACACTTGCTGTATTCGTGCCCCTGCACCCCGTTCACCCCAACCTCCTTTTACCGATCGTTATCTCGCTGGGCGTGACACCCGAGATTGGCTTGGCCCGGGGCGCCCTGCTCGCCTTCGTCCTTGGCTACTTTGTCGACAGCTTCTCGGCGTGCTCGCTCGGCCTGCATACCTTCGTCTTCGTAGCGACGTTTCTCCTGTCGCGCTTAGCAGGCACCCGACTCTTTCTTCGGGGAATCTCGTTCCAGATTGGTCTCGCGTGGGTGGTGGCGGCCCTCGCCGGCTTTGGCGTGTCGCTACTGCGCGGGATCTTTGAGGTCAGCGAGCAAACCCACCGCTCGCCGCTCGACGATGCGGGAGGGGTACTCGGTTCCGCACTGCTCACCGCCGCGCTCGCGCCCTTCGTGTTTCGCCTCGTGCGGCGCATCGACAACCTAAGCCCTTCGGCGGCTCGCTTCTAAGCAAGGAAGTGACTGCAACCGTAGGCCGCGGCACCTTCCGCGGGGCACCTCACTTGCTCCGTCGAGTGTTGGCGGTAGATCTGACGCCCGGAGGATTTTGCGGATGGTACTATTTTCGCCACGGCGGGACCTTGGCGAGTTCCGCAAACGCTACAAATGGATGGGCCTTTTTGCGGCCCTGCTCTTCGCTGTCATTCTGACACGGCTCATTCAGCTTCAGGTGTGGGACGCTGAGCATTTTCGGACGCTGGCGCATCAAAACATCACGCAAACGCAGACGCTGCCCGCTTCTCGTGGCCTTATTGTCGATACCGAACGGCGCCTTATCGCAGGCAATGAACCGGCCTACGACCTTTTGGTGACACCCTCCCTACTCGGTGCGCCTGGCGTGCAAGAGCGTCTGGTCGCCCTCCTCAATCTCGACAAGGCAGGCGCTGACTTGCTCCAAAGTCGCATTGACGCCCTGCCCGTCTACCGGCGCAATCATCAGGTGCTTGCCCTGCGCAACATTAAGCGCGACCAGCTGGCGGCGGTCGAGGCTCACCGCAGCGAGTTGCCCGGCGTTGAGGTGCGGGCTGTCGCGGTACGCCATTACCCCTTTGGCTCCCTCGGCGGCCATGCCATCGGCTACCTGAACGAGGTGTCCAAAGCCGAAATAGCGTCGCAGCCCGATACCTACCGCCTCGGCGACTTGGGCGGACGCTTCGGTGTTGAGCGTATGCTCGAAGCGGAGCTGCGCGGGGCACGCGGGTTTCGCTCGCAGCTCGTCGATGCGCGCGGACGCATCCTCGACGAACTTGTCGTGGCGCGAAGCCGAGGTGCCCTACCCGCAACACAGCTCAATCATCGGCCTCCCGCTCCCGGCGCCGATGTCCAGCTCACGCTCGACATGGAGTTGATGCGCGTCATCCGGAAGCTCGTAAGCCCTTATCCTGCGGCGAGCATCGCGGTGGTCGAAGCGCAAACCGGCATGGTGCGCGCTCTCTACTCCAAGCCGAGCTACGATTTGAACGAGATCACCGGGTTTATGTCGCAGGATAGCTACGACGCGCTCATCAAGAATCCGCACAGGCCCCTTATCGACCGAACGCTCTACGAGACCTACTTCCCGGGTTCCACCTTTAAGCCGGTGACAGCCTTGGCGGCACTCGCCGACGGCCTGGTTGACCCCAAAGCGCCCATTCACTGCGGCGGCTACCACGAACTTGGAAACCGACGCTTTCGTTGCACGCACGTGCACGGAGACGTCGATATGCAGCAAGCGCTCGGTCAGAGCTGCAACGTCTACTTCTACAAGCTAGCCGAGATCATCGGCGTCGACAGACTCGCGCACTACGCCCGTGCGATGGGCTTTGGCGAACCCACAGGCATTGGCCTCGACAATGAGGCCTCAGGGTTCATCGCGACACGTGAGTGGTACGAGAAGCGCTACAAGCGACCTTATCGCTCGGGCTTCACGCTCAATGCGGCCATCGGCCAAGGCAATACCCGCGCTTCCGTGCTGCAGATTGCCATGGCCTATGCAGCGCTCTCCAACGGCGGCAACCTGCTGCGCCCATCGCTCGTCGAACGCATCACCTCCCACGACGGCGAACCTATCTTCACCTTCACGCCGACGGTGCGTCAGCGGCTTCCCATCTCACACGCACACCTCGAAACGATGCTGGAAGGCCTAAGGTTGACGGTGGCCGACCGCAGCGGCACCGCCTTTGACCCCAAGCGCAAAGACGCGGTGAGCGCCGGGGGCAAGACAGGGACCGCGCAGGTGACCGGCCTTGGCGGACGCAGCGAAGACGACCCCCTAGCCTGGTTCTTCCGGCGCTCCCACGCATGGTTTGCCGGCTTCGCGCCCTTCAACAACCCTGAGTTTGTGGTGGTCGTGCTCGTGGAGCACGGCGGATCCGGCGGGCGCACAGCGGCGCCGATAGGCCTTGAGATTCTGAACTACGCCACGAAGAAGCGCGCGGCCGCACGCCTGGCGGGAGGAGCGCCCGATGGCTCGCATTCGTAAACGGCTGTTTTTCTTCGACTGGCCACTCTTTCTCGCGGTCGCGGCCATCGTCGTGCTTGGCGTCCTGAATCTCTACAGCGCAACGTCGGCGAGCGGCGGCAGCCGGTCAGATATCTACATTCAGCAGATTTACTGGCTCACCCTCGGCGCGGGCCTCGGCACGTTGGCGGTCGCCATCGACTACCGCCATATCGAACGCAACGCGTGGGTGGCCTACGTAGGCGGCCTCGTACTTTTGGTGCTTGTATTCCTTGTGGGCCGCCAAGTTCGGGGCTCGCAGCGCTGGATTCCTATCGGCAGCTTTTACCTACAGCCGAGCGAGATCATGAAGCTCGTGCTGATCGTCGCACTGGCGAAGTTCCTGCATCACGACCCCAAGATCGAAGGCCGAGCCCTCAAAGATTTGGTGGCGCCTGGCATGATCCTCGCGGTGCCCATGGCGCTGATACTGGCGCAACCGGACCTCGGCACGGCGGTAGTCTGCGCCTTGATCTTCGGCACCATCATGTTGCTCACGCATCTGAAACTGAGAGCCCTATTCACGCTTGCGGCAGCCTTTATTCTCTCTGCGCCGCTGACTTGGACTTACTTGCTTAAGGACTACCAGCGTGGGCGCATTTTGTCCTTCATTGACCCCAACACCGACGTCCTCGCCGAGGGCTGGCATACGCACCAATCCCTCATCGCGATTGGATCAGGAGGATTCTGGGGCAAAGGCTTCAAGCTTGGCACGCAGAATCAGCATCATTTCTTGCCAGACCAACACACGGATTTTCCCTTTCCGGTGTGGGCAGAGGAGCAGGGCCTCCTAGGCGCCTGCTTGCTGATAGGTCTCTACATGTTTGTGGTGCTCTGGGGCCTGAAGATTGCGGCGCAGGCGAAGGACCGCTTCGGCGCGGTCACCGCCGTCGGCGTATCCGCCCTTGTGTTCTGGCAGGTCATTATCAACTTGGGCATGGTGATGGGTTTGCTGCCCGTCGTCGGCGTTACCCTGCCGCTCTTCTCCTACGGAGGCTCAAGCGTCATCGCCATTATGGTCGGCTTGGGGCTGTTGCTTAACGTCTCCATCCGGCGTTTCAGCTTCTGACCACCTGCGCCTAGGCTGGCGCGCGGCGCAATCGCGGGTAGACCGTCATCATGGTCCGCGTCGCGCTTGCGCAGATGAACTCGAATGCGGATCGCGCGCGCAACCGCGCCCTGGTCGAGGGCTACGCCGAGCAGGCGGCGGCACAGGGCGCGCGCTTTCTCGCACTGCCGGAAGCCGCATTCTACCTTGGCCCATCGGCGCAGCTTCCAGCGCACGCAGGCCCCCTCGATGCTTCGCACCCCGACTTTGCCTGTCTCACGCAGACTGCACGGCATCGTGACCTAGAGATCCTCTGCGGTGGTTTCTGGGAGCTGGCACCGGACGGGCGCGTCCACAACACCAGTGTGCTCATCGGCAAGGACGGCGCGCTCGTGGCGGCCTACCGGAAAATCCATCTCTTCGACGCCACCCTCCCCGACGGCAAACGCCTCGATGAATCGGCCCAAGTCAGCCCGGGTTCCGCAGTTGTCACCGCGGGCACCTGCCTTGGCACCCTAGGCCTCTCCATCTGTTACGACCTGCGCTTCGCGGAACTGTATCTGGCGTTGCGCGCGCAGGGCGCAGAGGTCCTCTCGATTCCCGCCGCATTCACCGTACCGACGGGCGCCGCGCATTGGGAGGTCCTCGTTCGCGCCCGCGCCATTGAAACGCAATGCTTCGCGCTAGCCCCGGCTCAAGTCGGCCATCATTTCGGCGAGCGCACCTCCTTCGGCCACGCCCTTGCGGTGGACCCCTGGGGTAACGTTCTGCTGAACCTCGGACCAGAGCAAACGGGCATCGGCTGCGTGGATCTCGACCTCGACCTGCTCAGTCAGGTGCGCACGCGCATGCCTATCGCCAGCCACCGGCGCCTCTAACCCTACGGATGCAAGGCATGTCTGCGTGGCCCCCGGGCCGCGTCAGCGACATCGATGCGGACATCATCAACGTGCTTTCATCGCGTCTAATGCGTGACGCTGACGTGGGTGCCGCGGAAGGAGTCGTGCTTGCCGTGCCAACCGACGGGGACTTCTGGGGCGGACCAGTAGTAGAGCCACTTCGAATCGATGGGCGCAAGATTGGTGCAGCCGTGGCTTTTCACCTGGCCGAAATCGTCGTGCCAGTAGGCGCCATGGATAGCGTAGCCACGCCAGTAGAACATCGCGTAGGGCACTTCCTCAACTTCGTAGAAGCCATCGATGGGGTCCGTCGCGCTCATGGTAAACGCCAAATATTTCTCGTGGACGCGGAAGTTGCCCCTCGGCGTCGCGTAGCCCTTCTTTCCGGTGGACACCATGGTGGCAAACACCGGGGTGTCGCCTTCGTAAGCCACGAGCGTCTGCTCACCGAGGGAGATATGAATCCACTTCTCGTCACGGCCCACGCCGGACGGGCGCGCTTGCGGCAGAGCGAGCCGCACCTTGGAGCGCTCGACGGTTAGCCCTCCGCCGAGCACGACGAACGCGCTGTCCGCGTGTGGCAGCGTCACCGGGAAGCGGGTGTAGCGCTCAAGCGTAAGTTCGTTCGCGACGCCAGTATCCGGCGGAACCGACCCGTCATCGTCTACCTCAAGCGCGTCGGCGGCACCGTGACGACCACAGGCGGGATGCGGCCCCGCACCCGCTTGCACGAAACAGGGTCTCGCTGGCGCATCGGCGAGCACAAACGCCAAAGGGAGCGGTGTCTTCTCATCAAGGAGTTCGCCGGAATGAAGCGTGGGAGAGAGCATGCGGACATCGCTAGGACGCACGTAGCGCCCGCGCACTGTCTGGTAAAACCACCCCACCTGCTCGGCGACGCGATGGGAAGTCAGTTTGTCGATCGCCAGCAGGTAATCGCCCCGCAGCTCTTCCACACCATCGGCGCTGACCTTCGCACGCGACTTGAGGATATCCCGAAACCAGCCCTCATCGTCTTTGGTCGCTGTGAAGCGGGGGGCGCCCTGGACAACAACCTCACCGTAACGAAAGGGCATATCCGCTTCGCGGTCCACAGGGCGCTGCTCCAAGAAACGCGAACCTTCAAAATCGTTGCCGGAGTAGAAGCCCTGCCCCGTGCAAACGTAGCCACCGGTGGTCAGCTCGAACCAGCGACCCGTGGCGCAGCCAGGACCATGCACCTGCCGGCGTACGGGCAGTATCGTGCCGCGCCGGGCGATACCTTCGACGCGCGGCGTGTCGGACACGCTCATATAGATCGGCGCGTGGTACTGGTAAGCGAGCACCTTCAGGCCCTCTGCGTCCGTTGGCGTCGCCCGCAACTGCGCAGCGGCGAAGCTACTACGGAGCCGCTCCGGCCGCGGGCCGTTCACGTCAACGACAGCGGCATCGTGTAGGGCAGGCTCTTGTGCCTGCGCATCGAGGTTAAGCGCCGGCTTCTCAACCCACGCGCCGAGGCCCCGCGCTGCGTCTTCAGCGTAGCGCGAAGCGTCATGCTCGCCCGCTTGCACTTCTTGCGCGCTCAAACCGGCGCGTAACGCCGGTCCATGCGGCGTATCAACCTCGGTAGCCGCCGCGACTTTGGGTTCAGAGGAAAGGCCCAACGCATGACTCGCCACAACGCCCAGGCGCTGGCCAGTCGACACCAAGATCTCCCCGACTCTTCTTGAGAACGCCAGCACGCGCTTTTTTACGCCGGGCTTTGCTTCGTCCACTTCGGCCGTGGACGCACCCTCGACGGGGGGACCGGAAGCCGTCAGCCGCTCACCGGCGGCAAAAACACTGCGCACGCCCGAGCGCACTCGCTCGGCAATTTCTCGGTCAGCATTCGCCGCTTCTGGCTCCCAAAACGTGTCCCGGTCCCCAATCCGCTGACCCAGACCCACGACAATCAGCAGGAGCACGGCGGCGAGAAGCACGCGGCGCAGCACACTGGATGGGGAAGCGTTGAGGAGCGACGGAGCGGACATAGCCTCGAAGGTTTCAGCGGTGCGATCTCGCACGCGACCTCATTAAACACTCGCAATTGCATAGAGAGCTGTCAACTCTCCTGCACCTTTCAATCTGAACCATCCCCCCAAAGCGCCAGCGGGACGAAAGAACCGGGGGACTGGGCCTTCCGTGCGCCCCCCCCAGCATTCTTACTCCAGCTCCTCTCTCTACTCCAGACCTACTCCAGGCCTATTTCCCCGGGTCTTTTTAAGTCTCGAGGAATAAGGGGTTTGCTCAGGCTTTCAACGGGCGCGCCGGCCGCTACTGGCGCGGTAAGCGCTCAGGGGGTCGCAGATAGCGAAAACCCTACGGGAAAGAGCCGCGTGGGCGGTGGGGCCCCACGCGCAGCTTTAGGCCACTCTTGAAGGCAGAGTGAAGGAGAGTTAGCGGGATTTACTACCGAAAACCCGAGGGCATGCGTGTAAAATGCCCCCCTGAACAGTTACGTCACGAGGCATCGCTGGGAGAATCCGCCCGATGATTTGTCAGCACATCATGCTTAGGCTTATCCTGGGAGCGATATGTCTAGCGTCAGCGAGTATGGAGACAGCACGCGGTCTGTGCACGAGGCCGAGGGCCCGCATGGGCTGCATGAACCCTTGGTGCCGCCGATCTACCAATGCACTGTCTTCGAGATGGACGAACCCGAAGCGTATGAAAGCTATCGGGATACGCCCTATCTGCGCCACAACAATACGCCGACGCAAACCGCCGTCGCGCGCAAGCTCGCCGGACTTGAGCGGGCGGAGGATGCGCTAGTCACGCCGTCAGGCATGGCAGCCATTTACGTGGTTCTCAGCGCTCACCTTAAGCAGGGAGACCACCTGGTTACCTTCGACAACCTCTACGGCGGCACCGCGAAAGTGATCGCCGATCTCGAACGGCGATTGGGCCTCAAGGTAAGCCGGCTCGACATCCGAGACCCGGCGAGCTGGCGCGGTGTGATCACACCGCGCACCCGGCTCATCTACGGCGAGACCGTGATGAATCCGCTCCTCACGGTGTGCGACATGGAAGCGCTCGCCACCCTCGGCCGCGAAACCGGCATTCCTATCGCCGTCGACAACACAGTGGCCACGCCGCTTGGCCTCAATCCCATCGATTTCGGCATCGATTTCACCATCCACAGCGCGAGCAAGTACCTCAACGGTCATTCGGACATCGTGGCCGGCGTCATCACGGGGAGCAGTGTTCGGCTGAAGCCGCTGCGTGTTGCCATGGCCGAATGGGGGGTGAGCCTTGACCCCAACTCCGCCTTCCTACTCCACCGCGGCTTACGCACCTTTGCCCTGCGCTTTCGCGCGCAAAGTGATAACGCTTGCCGCATGGCCGCGTGGTTGGCAACGCAGTCTGCGGTCCGCCGCGTGCACCACCCAAGCCTGACGCCCACCGCGCATCCGCTTGCTACGCCGCCGGCGCTGCTGAGCTTCGAACTCGACTGCAGCGGTCCGGCCTGTGAGGCGTGGATGCGCCAATGCACCCTCGCCCGCGTGGCGCCTAGCTTCGGCGGCTTTGCCACAACGCTCTGCCGCGCCATGGCGTCGAGTCACGCATCCGTCTCGGCGGACGCGCGCAAACAACTGGGCGTCTGCGATTCGCTCATTCGCCTCTCGGTAGGCATCGAAGACGTCGATGACCTCATCGCCGACTTCGAGACAACACTGGCGCAGCTCCCCCGTCTCGCCGCCTAGGTGATTCGGCGCGCAGCGCCGCTCAACAAAGGGGGTTGACCTGAGTCGTTGATGAGCGTTAGACCTGCTCGCATGCGATGTGCCCTGTTTGCAGCTCTTTTGCTTATACCGCTGCTTGGAGCCTGCGATGGCCTCAAGAAGCTCTTCTCAAGCAGCGATGCACCAGCGGAGACTGGCGCAGAAACACCCGAAGCCGGTAGCGGTGACACGGCGGCCGCTGCGCCGGCGGCCGACCCAGAAGCACCGGGTGAGGCTGTTGACGAAGCGTTGAAAGCGCCCAGTGACGTGGCTGCAGCGCCCGAAGACGCCGAGACGACCTCCTCCGGGTTGGCTTCGAAGGTGCTGGCAGCTGGGACGGGTGAGAAGACCCCCGGTGCCTCCGATATCGTCACGGTGCACTACAGCGGCTGGACCACTGACGGGCAGCTTTTTGACTCGTCGCACCGACGGGGTTCACCGGCGAGCTTTCCCCTGGACCAGGTGATCGAAGGCTGGACGGAAGGGCTCCAGCTCATGCGCGTCGGCGAAAAGCGTCGGCTTTGGATTCCCGAAGCCCTGGCGTACCGTGGCGCGCCGGGCAAGCCCGCCGGCATGCTCGTCTTTGACGTGGAACTCCTAGAAATCAAAGAAGGGGCTTCCGTGGGCCCTGAAGCACCTAGCCCCATCGCAACGCCGCCGAAGTCCGCCAAAAAGACGCGCTCTGGCCTCGCGTACGTACGTAAAGAGAAGGGCACGAGCAAAGATTCACCCGGCCCGACGAGCAAAGTGCGCGTGCACTACGCAGGCTGGACGACCGACGGCAAACTCTTCGACTCTTCCTACCGGCGCAATCAGCCCGCCGTCTTCGCCCTCAACCAGGTGATTCCCGGTTGGACGGAAGCGCTTCAGCTCATGAAGAAGGGCGAGCGCGGCGTTGTCTGGATTCCCGAAGAGCTCGCCTACAAGGGTGCCGCCGGAGCACCCCAGGGCACCCTCGTCTTCGACATCCAGCTCCTCGACATCCTCGACTGACGCCGGCCATCGCCGCCTAAGCGCCCCTTGAACCAAGCGCGCCACGCCACGAGCGGGCGCGCTTTTCATTTGCCCCCAGGCACGACCCGCCCGTCGACGCAGTCTCGCCCAGGTACTTCAGCGCGCAAGGGAGAGGCTAGTTAGGGGAACGTGAGCGTCCAGGTGCCTAGCAAACCGTTTAGCCAGCCGGGCTGGCTCTCGAAGGTGACGTTGCTTGCGCCGACATCGCGCATGAGTGCCGTGAGTTCGGCTTCGGTGCCAAAGTCGATGACGCTTTGGCGCAGGTAACGGAAGAGCTGACGCTCGCGGGTCATGACGAGCCCCATCGGCTCGATGATGCCGCGGCAGAGTGCTTCCCAACGCAAGCGGCTGAGCGCTTTGCCATCGAGGATGTAGTCGTGGACGACAATACGGCCCCCGGGCGCTAGCACGGCACGCGCTTCCTCAAGCATTCTCTGGGGTGATTCGGCGTTGCGAAGACCAAATGCGGTGAAGACCGCATCAAAGCGCTCCGCCGCGAACGTCGCGCGCAGACTCTCACTCAGGCCAAGGCGCCACTCCACCGGCTTCAGCGCGAAACGCTTGCGGGCGACTGCCAACATCGACTCGGAACCGTCGAGACCGGTAGGGCGGGCGTAGGGAAACACATCGAGAATTGCCTGCGTGCTCGCGCCCGTGCCGCAGCACACATCGAGAACGCGCGCCTTCTCCGGCGTCAGCTCAAGCCTGGCCGCGCTTCGCCTCAGGCTTTTTCCATAGCCCGGCGAGAGCGAAGTCATCAGATCGTAGCGCTTGGCGACACGATTAAAGGCTTGAGGCACCTCGGCCTTGTTCAGGGTCTGGCTGTTCGGCATGCGCCGCGGAGGTTAGCAGCCCCAGGCGAGCACGTACACGCCTTTAGTGACAGTGCCCCGCGTGCTACCCCGCCCTCGATGAGCGAGGTCCATGCACTTCTGATTATCGACCACGGTTCGCGTAAGCAGAGCGCGAACGACATGCTCGCCTGCGTCGTGGCGGCGGTAGCGAGTGAGGCGCAGCAGACCCTGAATGTGGCGCCTGCGCCGCGTTACTTCCGCGGCGCACACATGGAGCTCGCCTCGCCTACGATCGACGAAGTCATGCGCGAGCTTGCGGAGCTTGGCGTTACCGATGTGCGTGCTGTGCCCCTCATGCTTGGCCCGGGCCGACATGCCACTGAGGACATCCCCCGTCTCGTAGCCTCAAGCGCGGCGGAACACGGGATGCGCGTCTCAAGCGCCCCGCCCCTCGGCGTGCACCGCCTGCTCGCGCAGCTCATTCTGCTGCGCGCCGGTCTGGTCTCGGAGCACAGCGAGCCCGAGTGCGGACTCGGTGCCGGCAACGAAGGCGGACCACAGAGCTGCAGCCGAGCAGCTTGCCCCCATCTGCCCGCTCGATGACCCCGCCTCATGGCGCGCCACTGGCCTTAGGCCGGCGCTCGCGCCAGCACGTTGACGCGCAGCCGCGCTTATGCGCAGCTGCTGGCTCCGTTAAGCGAGTTCGAGTTCTGGGTATTCGGGGTTCCAGAACGTTTGTTCGAGGCGTGCGCGCAGCTCGTCATCGCTGAACGCTTTGCCGATGCCTGAACGGCCGGCTTCACGGGCCACTTCCAGTGCGATTTCAGCGGACACCGAACGCAACTCGCTGAACCTCGGAAAGAGTGCGCCTTCGGCGAGGCGCGCCTCCGACGTCAGCTTGGCGAGCGTGCGGGAAGCACTCTCAAGCATCTCATCAGAGATAGTGCGCGCCTCCGACAGGATGGCCCCGAGGCCAACGCCCGGGAAGATGTAGACGTTGTTTCCCTGCGAAATGGGGAAAGTACGCCCATCAAACGCGACGGGGTCAAAGGGTGAGCCCGTAGCGATAATGGCTTTGCCGTTGGTCCAAGCGATCACATCCGAGGGCAGCGCCTCCGAGTAGTGGGTGGGGTTAGACATCGGGAAGATAGCGGGGCGTTCAACGCCCGCTGCCATCGCACGCACCACCGCCTCCGAAAAGGCGCCCGGCGTGCCGGACGTACCCACTAGCGCATGCGGCTTATAGGCCTTGACGACCTCCACCAGGCTGCGGGCGCGCATCGGGGTTAGGTCATTGCGCTGGGCGGCCTCGCCCGTCCACACGAACTCGGCTTTCTGCGGGTCGCGGATCTCGCGCCCTTCGAGCAGAAGGCCTTCACTATCCATGAGGGCGATACGCTCACGAATGACCTCGTCGCTAAGGCCCTCGCCGCGCAGCACGCTGCGTAGGAGACGCGCGATGCCCACGCCCGCCGCGCCCGCGCCAAGCAGAAGGAAACGCTGCTCACCCATGGGCACGCCGCTGATGCGCGCCGCGGCCACAAGGCCTGCTACCGCGACGGCGGCGGTGCCCTGAATGTCGTCGTTAAACGATGGCAGACGTTCGCGATAGCGGTCGAGCAGGTTAAAGGCGTTGTTCTTTTTAAAGTCTTCCCACTGAAGCACCGCCCGGGGAAATACCTCCTGTACGCCAGCCACGAACTCTTCAACGAGGGCGTCGTATTCCGGCCCACGCAGACGACGGTGTCGCCAGCCGAGATAAAGCGGGTCAGCCAGCAGCTCTTCGTTGTCCGTGCCGACATCGAGACTGATGGGCAGACACGTTGAAGGGTGCAGGCCCGCGCCCACGGTGTAGAGCGCCAGCTTGCCCACTGGGATGCCCATACCGCCCGCGCCGAGGTCACCCAAGCCCAAGATGCGCTCGTTATCCGTCACGACGATCAGCCGTACGTCGGCGTAGGGTGCGTTGCGCAGCACCTGGGCGACTTTGCCGCGGTGCTCTGGCGTTATCCAGAGACCCCTGCCGCGGCGGAAGTTGCGGCTAAAGCGCTGACAGGCGAGACCGATGGTCGGCGTGTAAACGACGGGCAGGAACTCTTCGATGTGGTCGCAGAGGACGCGGTAATAGAGCACGGCGTTACGCATCTCCACCGCATCAAGACCGATGAGCTTCTCAAGCGGATCCGTCTTTTGCTGAATAAAGCCGTGCACACGCTTCGCTTGGTCCTCTAGAGTCGATACCGATTCCGGAAGCAAGCCCTGCAAGCCAAGCGCATCACGCTCGGTTTGTGTGAAGGCCGTACCGCGATTGTAGAGGTTATGCAGCAGCACGTCGCGCCCGCGCAGCTTGACCGCAGCCTTGCCCCCGCCGTGCTTCAGGTCTCGTATGTCAAATGTTTCCAAGCGTGTGTCCTCGGCTAGGGTTGCCCGCACTCTCCCCGCTCGCGCACCGCAGCCAACGCTGAGGAGTCCGCTCACCGGGGCGTGGGGCTTAGCAGTGAAAGCGAGCGGGTTCCAGCGGCGAGGCACGACTCAAAGCTGCAAACGCGCCCTAACGTCGCAGGGGTGTTGCGGCTATAGCTTCCGCGCATGACGAAGTTCTACCGGGGACTGAGCCGCCTAGGCAGCATCCAAGTCCAGCATCCTTGGAGATTTGTGCTGCTCTTCGCGGTGGTCACGGGGCTGTGCGCCCCGTTGGCGGCGCGCATGAAGCTGGATGCCTCCTTCGTTGCGCTGCTGCCGGAGTCCGCGCCCGCCGCCCGGGACCTGGAGGCCACACGCGACCGCATCGGCGGCACCTCGACCCTGATGGTCATCATCAGCGCACCGTCTGACGTCCGTGATCGTCTGGAAACGCTCGCTCCGCGCCTGGCCGAACGGCTCTATGCCCTCGGCGACCTCGGCGTCTCTCGCGTCGACTACTCTCGCGGTGACTACAAGGAGTTCGTCGCCAAGCATCGCTACGCCTTTCTCGACCTTGCCAAGGTCAAGGAGATCCACGAGGCCTTGGAGGAGCGCATTGCTAGCGAAAAAGCCAAAGCAAACCCGCTCTACGTCTCGCTTGAAGATGACGACGGCAAGCTCGATGCGCTGCTCGAAGAGCTGGCGCAGCGCAATGCGGAACTCGACGGTGAAACCGACGGTGACAAGTCCCCTTACTTCATCCACCCGGATGGTTCGTTGCTCGTTCTCTTCGTGCGCTCGGAACTGGCGGCAGGTGACGCTGCCAGTATCGACCGGCTCACGACGGCGGTCGACGTTGCCTTCAAAGAGGTGCAGGTCGAAGCGGGTATGGCGGAGGCGATGCCACCGCTTGAGCTGGGCTTCGGGGGCGACCTCACCTCCGCACGCGCGGAGCACACGGCCCTCGCGGGTGAACTCATCATGGCGTCGTCCATCACGCTCGCCCTCGTACTCGCGCTAATGCTCTTCTACTTTCGCTCGCTCCGCGTGCCGGTGGTGCTGGTGCTCATGCTGCTTCCGGCACTGACCGCGACCTTCGCGCTTGGCACGATCACCATCGGTAGCCTGAATATCGCATCGGCCTTTCTCGCGAGCATCATCATCGGCAACGGTATCAACCCTGCCCTTATCTGGCTGTCTCGCTACTTCGAATCGCGGCGGGAGGGACGGCCCTTCGCGGACACCGTACCCGAGACGCACCGAGCTGTCTTCAAGGCCACCTTCGTCGCGTCGCTCGCCGCGGGGCTTGCCTATTTCGCGCTCACAGTGACGGATTTCCGCGGCTTTCGGGACTTCGGTATCTTGGGCGGTACGGGCATTGTGCTGACCTGGATTGCGACGGTGCTCCTGCTGCCGTCGTTGCTGGCGATAAGCGAACGGCTGGCGCCGATGCGCATCGAGAAGCGTCAAGTCAAGCTGCGCAAGAATCGTTTCGGCAGGCTGACGATGCCGCTCGTCGAGCGTGCTCCCAAAACCGTGGGCGTCGTCTGTGCCCTCCTCGGGTTTCTCTCACTAGGGCTGGCGGGCTACGCGATGGGCCACGACCCCATCGAATACGATTTCTCGAAGCTGTCATCGAATCAGCGCGCGGCAACCTCGGTCATCCTGCTCAACAGGCGCGTCTCAGAGTTCATGCCACCAACGGCAGCGGGCAACGCGATTGCGCTGCTGACCGAGACGCCTGAAGACGCGCTCTACATGCAGCAGACACTCGATGCAGCCCGCGACGCAGGTAACGGCGCCTACAGCCGGGTCAACGGCATCTATTCCCTTCTACCGCGTGACGTTCCGGAGAAAGAACAGCTCTATCGCGACATCCGCGACCAGCTCGTGACGCTGCGCACCTACGTCGACGAAGATGAGCAGCGCAGGATAGACGAGCTGGAGCCGCCGGAGAATCTCGCGCGGCTAGAACTCTCCGAGGTACCGCTTGAGGTGGCCCGACCCTTCATCGAGCGCGACGGGACACGCGGCCGTATTCTCTACATCGAACGCTCCGATGACGTCTCGATTTGGGACGGGCGCTATCTCATCGCCTGGGCCAACTCGATTCGCGCGATTGCGCTGCCCGATGGCTCACGCCCCCCGCTTGCCGGGCGGGCGCCGATTTTTGCCGACATGCTCGAATCTGTCTGGCGTGACGGTCCCATCGCCATCCTCTGCTCACTGGGATTCACCGTGCTCCTGCTGCTCTTCGCCTTCCGTCGTTGGAGCGAACGCATCGTGGCGCTACTGACGCTTCTGCTGGGCATCGTGTGGCTCGCCGGACTCATGGTCATCGGACGCATGCGCCTCAACTTCCTCAACTTCCTCGCCTACCCCATCACCTTCGGCAATGGCGCCGACTATGGCGTCAACATCCTCAGACGCTACGTCGACGAACTCAAGGAAGCAGACCCGCATGACGCCATAGAGAGAGCCATCTCCCGCAGTGGAGGTGCTGTGCTGCTGTGCTCGCTGACGACCATCATCGGCTACGGCGCGCTTGCGAGCAGTGCCAACCAAGCGGTTCGCTCCTTCGGCATCGCCATGGCGCTGAGCGAGGTGACATGCTTCCTAGCCGCCGCCCTAGCCATGCCCGCCTGGTTGATCTGGCGCCAACCCCGAAGCGCGCCGCGCCCAGCCAAAAACGCGGTCGAGAGCCCAGCGCCCGCTTGAGCGCGGCTTACTTCTCGCTGCAGTGATGGTGAGCCTGTATCGACAGGCAGCCGGCTTACGGAGTGAGAGGATGTGGGCTGGGACCTGGAACTTCGTCGGACTCAACTTTGACCGACGCGTACTCGCAGCATCCTCCGCTCACAACGCTATATGCCCGCCGAGAGCAGCCATCTCTCGGGAAGCGCCTCGGCACCGCGGGCGATGCGCAGCAAGCGCCGCGCTCCTCTGCGAGGGCCAACTAAAGGCCCGACGACGCGCGCTACACCTAGACTGGTGCGCGCTAGCTCACGGACTATGGATAGCGGGGCGGACGGGACTCGAACCCGCGGCCTCCGGCGTGACAGGCCGGCGTTATAACCAACTTAACTACCGCCCCTCGGTAGAGGCGCAGGGTGTAGCAAGCCCCCCCCCCCATGTCAACATCGTCCTGACCAATCTTTCAGGTCGCTCCACAACTCGTTTCGCTCGTATCGGTCTCTCGCCTACGCCCCCGGGAATGAGACCTCCATCCACATTCGCCCGAAGTCCACCTCCGCAGCCACATGGAATGGCTCGCCGCTCCTCCAAGGCATGCGTATCAGCAGCTCCGGGTTACCAGTCAGTGGGGAGCCCCGAAGCTTGGTACGACCGAGTCGCCTCGGGCCTAAACATCTCCTACCCCGACAACGAAGCGTAGTCATTTGGCGGTCCCCCCCTCGCAACACTGTAACCGATGAAGGAAACTGCGTGAACTTCGCAAGGCTTCATATCTTCACATGTTTCGATGTACCGGAATCCCACGAGCCACCGAAGTGGCTTGCACGGCGGCTGCATTCAGTATACTTAAGTTTTCGCAGTTCTTCGATGGAGGAAGGGCCGCATTTGTGGCACTCGTAGCCCGAAGCTGAACGTCCCCGACGGTACTACGATGAGTTACAGAGTATGACTTCGTGCGGGTATTGAATCTCACTCCGAATACCCGAAGCGTCTGAGAAAATTGCTGGGGTTGCTTATAGCTATACTCAACGATATCTCCGCGCGAGGTTCGGTCTAGAATCTCATTAAACCAGTTCTGACTCTTGCCAGACCTAGCGTTGTCAGCGGCGATCATGACTACCAATCTTTGATAGCTTTTTTCAAAGATTCTCCTGCCATTATCGCCAGCGTACACTCTGTACACAAGATTCCAATCTGTCTTCTTATTTCCGGCGCCAACATACGTCCAAGATGCTGATATCGTGCACTCTTGGGCCGCTGCGCCCGCCTTCTCACTTGCCTCGACGAAGATCTCCTCTAAAGACTCATCGCTCATGGGGGCCGCACACGCCGACGTAAGGCCTAGAGCCAAAGCTAACAGAAGGATGAAAGTCCAATATTGATCGCGTTCACTGCGCGCACTGGTGCCTACGCCAAGCGCTAAGTGCTTGCCACCAGGAGAAGAACCTATGGCAAGCTGTCTCTTGTCATTTATTGGGTTTTTCTTCAGGAGTTTTGAGCGGCACATGATGGTTCCTCGTTGTGCCTCGGAATGTTCGTTCCGAGGACTTATGTCACGTGTTGTATGGAATCGGGGCTGGGATACCGAGCATTCCCGCCGCGACGTGTCCAAGCTTCGAAACCGGTGTGCAGGAACTGCACCAATGTCGTCCGTTTGCCCACAGCGTACGCGTTGCCCTTACATGAAGGCTGCGTAGCGGCCGCACCTAAATAAGCAAGTGGCCTCTCCTTGCCTAGCGCCCCAATGCAGCACCGATTCGTCTAAATGTTAGATGACGCACCTTTCAGACGCGGTGTTCCGACGTCAGCAAGGCATGATGTCACAAAGGAAAACGGAGAACCTTGAGACTTCGGGAGGCTTTGCTATCCGCGACATCTCGTTTGTTGCGGGACACGTCTTCACCGCGGCACGCTGCTACCACGCCCACATAGATCACGGCTTGTCACACTAGGCCACTATATCAATGTTGTTTACACTTGGTAATGTCAGCTGCTCTCTCAACCGCGTGCCATTTGATGAATAGGACCCAAGGTGGCTGCTTGGCTGGTCGGCGAGCGGGGCCCCTTTGCCTCAGTCTCCGATGGCGGAGGTGGTGTGGTGACGGGCTAGGGAGACGGCTAGGAGGGCGGCACGGGCTTTGTTGATGGTTTCTTCGTACTCGGCGTCGGGATCGGAGGCTTCGACGATGCCGGCGCCCGTTTGGATGCGGACTTCGTCACCGAGGCCGGCGACAGTGCGAATGGCGATGGCGA
This sequence comes from Myxococcales bacterium, assembly GCA_007124745.1. GTDB lineage: Bacteria > Myxococcota_A > Polyangia > Polyangiales > SLQV01 > SLQV01. The sequence goes on along the minus strand of SLEO01000030.1, from coordinate 3,306 downwards.
AGTCGGCGTTGCCGTCGAAGCCGAGGTAGCCGACAGCGCCGCCGTAGATGCCTCTTGGCTGACCTTCGAGTGTGTCGATGATCTGCATGGCGCGCACCTTGGGAGCGCCGCTGAGCGTGCCCGCGGGCAAGGAGGCGCGCAGGACGTCGAGCGCGTCGAGGTCGGGGCGCAGCCGGCCCAGCACCCGGCTGACGATGTGCATCACGTGGGAGTAACGCTCGACGGTCATCAGATCTTCGAGACGAACGGAGCCCACCTCCGAGATGCGGCCAATGTCATTGCGACCGAGATCGACGAGCATCACATGCTCGGCGCGCTCCTTCGGGTCCGCGAGTAGCTCCTCACCTAGGCGTATGTCCTCGGCCGCGTCGCGACCGCGCGGTCGCGTGCCGGCTATGGGCTTCAGCTCGACTTCGCCCTGATGGACCCGCACAAGCGTTTCCGGTGAAGCGCCTGCGAGCGCCAACTCCTCAAAGTTGACCTGGAAGAGGTACGGCGATGGGTTGAGCTGCCTCAAGGCCCGGTAAATGTCGAAAAACGACGCGTGCTCTCGGGGCAGCACGAAGCGCTGAGACAACACAACCTGAAAGATATCACCGGCACGAATGTGCTCCTTGGCCTGCGCGACCGCTTGCTTGAACGTCTCGCGGGTGAACGTGGAAGCGGGCAACGGCGCAGCGCCCGCATCGCCGAGGCGCAAAGGCTGAGGTTTTGCCGCCTTCCCCAGTCGATCCTGCCAGGCGTCCAATTCAGCGAGGGCTGCGTCGAAGGCAGACCGCAAGTGCACTTCGCGTTCCGCGCCCTCGCGTTCGGCGTTAATGCGCTGCAGATGCAGCAGCCAGAGTCGCCCCTGACGCTGGTCGAAGACGACGGAGGTGCCCCCAAAGGCGAAGGCGAACTCGTAGCCCTCGGTCAACGCCTCCAGCGGTGCCACCGTTGGCTCGAAGCGCCTCACGGCGTCGTAAGCGACGTAGCCGACGGCGCCGCCCCAAAAAGGCGCCTCGGTCTCGAGTTTGGGCGGACACCACGCGCTGAGGTGCTGCCGAAGCCGCGCCCACGGGTCGACGCCCGTTTCAGCCTGCCATTCGGGCTCATCGCCGTCTCGCCTTTCGAAGCGGTCCTGCAGACCGCGTACCTGCTCCGCAGAGGAGAGACCGACAAAACTGAACCGTCCAAGGCGCGCCTCGGGCGCAATGCTTTCGAGTAGGTAGGAGCCTGTTGGTTCCGCCGCACTCAGGGCCTGCACGGGCGTCAGCCAGTCGTCACCGAGCGTGCGCCACACGGGTATAACGGTGGGCAGCATGGCGCCCTCTCCTGCCCCACGCCTGCACCAGGGCGATGCACTTGGCGTGGCGGCAAGGGCTTGGAAGTCGGTCCAGCTCAGCGCTTGATCGTAGTCGAACTCGGGCATCTAGCGTTCTTTCACTCACGTAACGAGCCATTCTAGTAAGCAGGCGTGCAGCAAATAGAAAGGCGCAACGGGCCTCGGGTCAGGGATGAGCGCTTGCGCAGCCGAGCAGCAGCGAGCCTTCTGACGCGCGAAGCTTTCAGGCAACGACGCGAACCGGTGCAGCACGCGTCTCCCGACCTGCGCGCTACACTAGCAGGCGCGTGCGAACGGGCATAGCCCCGCGGTGGACTGACGGCGCACCATCTAAGGCCACCCGGGCCTACCTGTCCCCCGCGGATCGGAGGCAACGCTGCGCACTTCTGCCGCCGCACGGACATTCGAGCCGAAAGGCTGCACTTCTACCTTGAAGGAGGGGCGGGCCGGTATCACACCTTCCGCTGTGACCAGCCCACTCAACCAAACCCTCGCCCAACTAGACCCGGAAATCGGCGGACTTATCGACCGTGAAGGGCAGCGCCAACGGGATTCGCTCCGGCTTATCGCCAGCGAGAACTACGCGCCCACCGCGGTGATGGAGGCCTGCGGCTCCGTACTGAACAACAAGTACTCCGAAGGGTACGCCGGCAAGCGTTACTACGAGGGGCAAGAAGTCGTCGACGAGGTTGAAACGCTCGCGATCGACCGGCTCAAGGCGGTGTTTGGCGCGGAGCATATCAACGTGCAGCCGCTGTCGGGCTCCCCGGCGAACCTCGCGGTCTACTACGCGTTCTGCAAGCCCGGGGACACCATCATGGGTCTGAGCCTCGATGCGGGCGGTCACCTGACGCACGGCTGGAGCGTATCCATTACCGGCTCATTCTTTAACGCCGTGCGTTACGGCGTGCGGGAGAGCGACCACCTCATCGACTACGACGAGGTCTATCGACTGGCCAAAGAGCACAAGCCCAAGCTGCTTTGGTGCGGCGCAACCGCCTACCCTCGCGTCGTCGATTTCAGCCGCTTCGCCGAAATCGCCCGCGAGGTCGGCAGCATCCTTGTGGCGGACATCGCCCACATCTCCGGTCTTGTCGCCGGCGGCGTGCACCCATCGCCCGTGGGCTTAGCGGAGGTCGTCACGAGCACAACACACAAGAGCTTTCGCGGCCCACGCGGCGGCATGATTCTCTGCGACGCCGTTCACGCGAAACGCATCGACCGCGCTGTCTTCCCTGGGCTGCAGGGAGGCCCGCACAACGGCACCACCGCCGGCCTGGCGGTGGCTGCGAAGCTGGCGGCCACCGACGACTTCAAGGCCTACGCGCGACAGATCGTCACCAACGCCACTGCGCTGGCCGACGGTTTAATGCGCCGTGGCTTTAGCCTGGTGTCCGGCGGAACGGACAACCACCTCATTCTCTGCGACCTCACCAACCAAGGCGTGCCCGGTAAAGTGGCTGCGCACGCGCTCAATCGCGCAGGTATCGTCTGCAACAGCAACTCGGTACCCTTCGACAAGCGCACGCCCTTTGACCCGAGCGGCATCCGCCTCGGCACGCCGGCCCTGACCAGCCGGGGCATGGGCCCCGCGGAGATGGACAAGGTCGCCGCCCTAATGCACGACGTGGTTTCAGCACCCGAGAATGAAGCCGTCCTATCCCGCGTCCGGGGCGCGGTACGCGAACTCTGCGCCGGTTTTCCCGCGCCCGGGCTCTAAGCCAGCGGTCTCACACGACGCGTATCGACCCCCCGGAAGGCGCGTGCTCGTCTCCAAGGAAGGCATCCGGCTCAGGCCCGCATGCCTACCCAGGCCTAATAATGGTTATCCATGCTCAATCCTTTTCGGAGACGCTGTCTCCGATGCTCGCTAACGGTCCCAACTCCAAGGCAGTGTCCCGAGTGGCCCGGGCGCGCGGCCTCGGAGGGGGTTCCTGGTGGGTACCCATAATTGGGTACGGAGCGCAGCGCAGTGCCCAATT
>SLEO01000355.1 GCA_007124745.1 Myxococcales bacterium | reverse complement strand
TGAGCTGTCCCCTCATGAACTCGAGACGCAGAAAGCCGCGGGGAAATGGGCCTGGAGTAAGTATGGTGGGGTGAGCAGGGTCCGCGCACGGAAGGCCCATTTCCCCGCGGCTTTCGTCCCCAAGGCTCACCCTGGGTGATGGCTCAGCTTCGAGCCCCCCTGAACGGTTACCACGCAGCGCTTGAGTTGGCTGTAAGCGTCCAGGGGTTCGAGATAGCGAACACGCTTCGGATCTGAGCCAGCGCACGCGACAAGCCAAGCGATGCGGTCCAAGCTTGCGTACTGTGTTTGATCTACATGTGCATGTGCTCGCGGGGGTCGACGACGGTGCGCGGTCGCTCGATGAGTCGCACGCGATGGTCTCCGGCTTGGCAGAACTCGGTTACTGCAAGCTCGTCACCACGCCGCACATTCGCGACGGCCTCTTTCCCAATAAGCCGGAGGCGCTCACCCGTGCTTTTTCCGAGTGGCGTGCGGCCATGCACGAGAAGGGCGGCGCACTCCCCGAGCTTGCGCTCGCCGCCGAACATCACCTTGATGCGACCTGCCTTGAACTTGCCAGCACCCAACGCCTCATGACGTACCCCGATGGGCGTAGCGTGCTTGTGGAGCTGCCCTACGAAACCTTGCCGCCCCGGCTCAGCGACGTGTGTTTTCGCATCGCGCTCTGCGGTTACGCGATTGTGCTCGCCCACCCGGAACGCAATCGCGTGCTGCGGGAACATCGGGACGATCCCTGGCCATTTACCGGTGGCAGGCCGAAACTCTTGCTAGATTTGCTCGCGCTCGAAGGCGAGTACGGCGCTGAAGCCGAGCGTGCCGCCTGCCACTGGCTTGACCTTGGCTACTACGACGCCGCGTGTTCGGACCTCCATCGTCCGTCGCAGCTGGTTAAGCTAAACGCAGCGCTTGAGACCCTAGAGCGCCGCTGGGGCCCTGAGCGTCGACAGGTGCTGCTAGGATCCGGGCCTGCGGCGATTGCCCTTCCGTAGAGCCAAGGCTCCCCGGACATTGCGCTGGCGATTAGCGCTCTGCCGGCGCCTACGGTCACGCGTTCGGCACGGCGCTACTGCTCGGCGAAACGGGCCGCATGCATAGACGGGGTTGCGGGAAACGAGCGCAGCGGTCACTCTCGCGCCCTGTTGTGAAGGGTCTTGCGTATAAGTTGGTCATCTCCCTCGTGCTTGGCGGCATTTTTGCTTGGCTCGCCGCACGAGGTGGGGTGCCGCTCCTGCCGCCACTGGCACTCCTTAAAGAGGTATCGTGGGGGCTTGTCGCAGCCTATGGCCTTAGCTACGGCCTGGGCCACCTTGTCCGCGCGTTACGCTGGCGCCACCTGATCGCGCCCAGTCAACGCATGAGCGTCCGCCAGGTGATTCCCGTCAACTTTATAGGATTTTTCGCCATCTTCATCTTCCCCCTTCGGTTGGGTGAGTTTGCGCGACCGCTCGTATGTCGTGCGCGGCACCGCATTCCGATCACGGTCGGGCTCGGCACGGTGATCGTTGAGCGCGTGGTCGATGGCCTCATCGCCTCATCGATGGTGGTGTGGGCGCTCTCCGCCTTGCCCCGGCAAGTGACCGATGATCCCATCGCGGTGGCGATGCCCTTTTACGCCTGGGCCGCCGCGGGCGCGTTCTCCGTCGCTTTCTGTCTGATGGCGCTTTTCCTCTGGCAGAAGCCGCTCACGGAAAGGCTGCTGCGCTTCGTCGTTGGGACGTTCTCAACTTCCCTGGCCGACGTTATCAGCGACAAGGTTGATAAACTTTCCTCGGGACTGCGTTCCCTCGCCGATTGGCGTCTTTCCGTGCCTTTCTGGCTTGAGAGCTTGGCCTACTGGGGTCTGCAGGGCGCGGGCATCTGGCTCCTCGCGCGCGCTTGCGGCCTTGATCTGAGCGCAGGGCAGTCAGCCGCACTTCTGGGGATCCTGTCTCTCGGCATTCTGCTGCCCGCGGGCCCGGGACTTTTCGGCAACTTTCAGCTCGCAGTGGTCGCGACACTGCACCTTTACGTGCCGATGCACCTGGTCGCAGGTGCGGGGTCGGTGTTTACCTTTTTGCTCTATGTGATTCAGGCCGTTATCATCGTCCTAGCGGGCATTGTGCCGCTCTATGTCCTGCGGATTCCGCTTAGCGGGCTGTTGCGCTCGGGGGAGACGCCGGCGCACGGACGTGACGCTGAAGTAGCCGCACCGCTCTAGGCCCGCCCCGTTGAACTCATGCAGACGCTATTGCCGCAGGCCCTTAAAGTGAACGTGTGGCTGCGCGGGCGCACTTGCTCGTTGGCCGCGGCTCGGATGGGCCGGAGGTTAGCGAGCTGGGCGAAGGCAGGTTGCGCTGGGCTGCTCGTGCTTTGGGCGGTGGCCGCACCATGCGCCGCAGAGTCGCGCATCGATGTGCCCTACAGTCGTGCGGAGGTCTGGCAGGCTCTGCAGCGCTTTTGTGCCGTCGACCTGGAAGGCGAGATCGCAACGGCCGATCAGGAAGCGGGCTTTCTCGTGTTTACTTTCCCGCATGCGGCGGGGCCCCAACGCGGTAGCTTTGAGGTGTTTACGCCGGCGCGCGGCTCGACGCCGGTACTTGTCTTGCGCCTGAGCCAGTTGCCTTCGTACATGGAGCGTCTGTATCTAAAGAAGGTACTCGCAAAGCTGGAGCGCCAGCTCGGTCCACCACTCAGACCGCGTGCCACGGCACCGGCGGCTGCCGACGGCGCAAAAGAGACGCCGCCCGACGGCGCAGCAACGAAGGAGTGAGGCGCAACTCAAGCGAGCTCAGCTTTCAATAGACTTGATTGCGTCTGAGGGGCGTTGTGAGGATACTGGAAATATTCGCTGAGAGGGCGCGACGACGAGGGCAATGCAGCGCATTGTTGAGGAGGAGCATCGCTCTCAGCGGAGATTTGCAGTGTTCTCGCATCGTTCCTTAAACGTAATCAAGTCTAATCATCGACGAAACGCTGTTGACCTGGTTTGCGGGCGGATTAACCTGCGGCGCACCTGTGGGCATCGTTGTTCAAAAATACGGCGGGACGAGCGTCGGCACTATCGAACGCATCCAGGCTGTGGCGAAGCGTGTCGCGGAAACGCGCGCTGCGGGCCACCAGCTCGTGGTGGTCGTTTCCGCTATCGCGGGTGAAACCAACCGCCTTATCGGTCTAGGTCAGGCCATGTCGAAAACGCCGGCGGACCGCGAGATGGACGTACTGGTCGCCAGCGGCGAGCAGGTCAGCTCCGCGCTGCTTTCGCTGGCGCTCAATGAGATTGGCGTTCCGGCGGCCTCGCTTTTGGCCCACCAGGTGCGCATCCTGACAGACACCAAGCACGCTCGCGCGCGCATTCAGTCGATCGATGCGACGCGCATGCGCGAACTACTCGATGCGGGCACCGTCGCCGTCATCGCGGGCTTTCAAGGGGTCGACAAGGATGGCAACATCACGACCCTAGGTCGCGGCGGCACGGACACGACGGCCGTAGCGGTTGCGGCGGCACTTAATGCGGACGTCTGCGAGATTTTTACAGACGTAGACGGCGTCTACACGACGGACCCCAACGTGTGCAGCAGCGCGCGTAAGGTCCCGCGCATCTCCTATGAGGAGATGCTGGAACTGGCGTCGCTTGGCGCGAAAGTACTGCAGATTCGTTCGGTGGAATTGGGCATGAAGTTCGGCGTTCCGATTCATGTGCGTTCGAGTTTTTCGGCGGTGGAGGGGACCATGGTTGTGAAGGAAGAGGAAGCCCTTGAGTCGGTCGTGGTGTCCGGCGTCGCTTGCAACAAGCGCGAAGCCAAAGTCACGATTCAGGGCGTGCCAGACCATCCTGGCGCAGTTGCCGCCATTTTTGAGCCGCTGGCCGATTCCAACATTTCCGTCGATATGATCATCCAGAACGTCTCCAAGGAAGGGACGACGGACATCACCTTTACGGTCAACGGCGAGGACCTTGTCGCCGCGGAACGCGTCGCGACGGAAGTCTCTAAGGCAGGTGGCGCGGGCGGCGTGCTCGTCGACGATGGCATTGCCAAGATATCCGTGGTGGGTTTGGGCATGCGTTCACATGCGGGCGTTGCAGCGAAGATGTTTCGCTTGCTCGCGGCGGAAGGCATCAACATCGAGGCGATATCCACGAGCGAAATCAAGGTGTCCTGCCTGATTCGCGAACGCTACAGCGAACTTGCTGTACGTGTGCTGCACGAAGGTTTCGAGCTGGGGAAAAAACCGTCAACGCTGCCGCCCGGCCTAGCGTAGCCGCCGTTCTTTCGGGCGTGAACACGCGTGTTCCGCGTTTCGGGGAGGTCCCATTTGTGCGGCTTCTTTGCGCGGCTTCCCGGCTGTGCCGCATCCAAAGGGTGCATGCGCAACTCAGCGGACATCCGGGCCGACCTTGGCGGCATGAAGCGTAGACCGCGAGACGCCCACCACCTGACACACCGACTCAGCCTTGTGCGCCGGGCCAGCCTGGTGCACAGGACCAGCCTAGTGCACTGGGTCAGCCTGGTGCACTGGGTCAACCTGGTGCGCCGGGCCAGCACAGCCGCGAGCTATTGGCTCAGGCGATGCCGCGCGCTTCACCCGGGGTTCTTCAGGCAGTGCGTCGTCGCCGTGAGTGGCGCCGCGCGTCGACTCGCGGCGGCCTGCGTCTCGTCCGTCCTCCGAGGCTCGGCGGAAAGCGTTCAGGGGGTCGACAATGCGAAAACGCTGCAGGAAATGCCAAGTGGGCGGTGGGGCCGCGCGCGCAGCTTTAGGTTGTTGGGGGAGGGTTTGCGGGATTCGTTCCGGAACACCCGGGGGCATTGTGTAACATGCCCCCCTGAATGGTTACGCTCGGTGGGGGCGCGCCAAGCGCCGCGTCTTCAGGAGTGGCCGAGTGAGCGCGTGCCGCTCCGGCTGGCTTTTGCCGCGCTGGCGCTCGCGTTGGCAGTGCACGCCGGCGGCCCAAGGCGCGTTTCCTTCGGTGAGCCCTGCCCGGGGGAAGATGCGCACGGGGTTGCTCAAGCACAGCCTGACGGGGCACCACTGACGCCAGCGGAGGCGGCAAAGGCAAAGGCATCGGCAACGGCATCGGCGCATGAAAAGGCGCCGATGGCTTCGCCCGGACCACTGCCCTCCCTCAACGATGCCACGGCGGAGCAACTGATTATGGTCAAAGGCATCGGACCTAAAACCGCTGCAAAAATACTAAGCAGACGCGATGCCGTAGGGGGCTTCCGGCGCTGGGGGCAAGTGCGCCAGGTCAAAGGCATAGGCGCCGCCACACTGGCCCGCCTACGCGAACACTTCGCCCTCTAGGGCTAGCGGGGCAACCCGGGCGAGGGCGGTGCTGCGGGCGAGCGGTGCCTACCAGAGCACCCAGATCCATCGGAGTGCGATGTCGACGGAGTGCTCGAGCTCGCCGCTTGGGCCGCTAGCCGTGCTGGGCGAAGGGGTCTCGGCAAGCCAATAGCGGTAGGTCACCGCCAAGGCGATGCGGTGATCGAAGTCAACGGCGTAGGCCAGCATAGCCGTGCCGTGGACACCCACTTGCGCGCGCGCGCCCGCTCCGAGATCGAGGTTGCCGCTCAAGCCTCCGTGAATGCTCGGCACCAAAGTGACGATATCAAGCGCGTAGCCCAGCTGAAGGTCTAGCGGCACACCGAAGCGTTGACGGCCGGCCGCGCCTTCGGGAAAACCGAGCAAGCGCACACCAGAATGTACGCCAACGCTGAGTCCGTTTAGCCAGCGGGTTTCACTACCGGCTGAAATTAGGCCGCCGTGGCCGTCGGGGCCGTCCGCGGCGTCGTAGGCATAGCCAACGCCGAGCGTCGGCAGCCATTCGCGCTGTGCCGCAGCAGGAGTTACGCAAAAGCCAGCGCTGAAGATACAGGCGACCCCCAAGAGGAGCACGTGGTAGCTCACGCTGAGGGGAAAGTTCGCGGCCTTGGGTGGGTAGGAATGCGCTTGCACTTGTCACCAGAGCGCCGAGTGCGCTACGAAAGGCGCCTATGCCATCCGAGGGCTCGACGAGCAACAAACCAAGCCACTCAAGCGGTCGCCTCGCTCGGCTCGCTACCGCACTTAAACAGGAGCGGGCGCTCAAGGAGCGCGAGCGCAGCAAATTGCCGCTAGAAAGCCTTGGAAGCGCCGCCGGCGCAGGTTCTGACCTCGAAAGCGTGCTGGTGCGCAACTCCAAGCGTGGCGTGCTGCTCGTTATCCTGGTCGTCGCGCTCATCGCCGGAGGCCTGTGGCTGCTTTACGCAAGTGGCAGTACGAAACGCGGCCTCAGCGCCGAACTCAGCGGAGTGACTGTCGGACGCGCCGAAGCTGTTTGGGGCGGTGCGGCGGTGGGCCCTGACGGTTTGGCTCCTGTAGAAGGAGAGGAGGCCTATCCGGCGCTCACCGATGCACAACGCGAGGTCCTGCAGAAGGTCAGCGCAAGCGGGACGGGCGAGCGCGTCGGTCTGTGGGCCCAAGCCCTTGTCAATGCCGAAATCCTGAAGGCCGAAGCTCTGAAGACGGGGGACTCAGTTGAGCCATTGACCCTGACGAACCCCAAAGAGGCAGGGACACTTCTCTTCTGGACGCAGGTCCAGCAGCAAGTCCACGTTCACCTCGCGGCCGGCCAGCCCAACGAAGCGCTCGCCGCCCTCGACCACCCCGGCTTGAACGATGGACCGCTGGCGTTGGAGCGCGAGCTGCTCAAGGCTCGCATTCACCTCGACCTTCGCAACTTCGAAGCGGCGAATACAGCGCTAAGCGCCGCCGAGGAGGCGCTCGTAGCCGCGTCTAGCGGTGCCCCCGGTGCGCAGTCCAGCGAACGCTTCGAGGTCACAGCGCTCCGGCGTTTGCTAGAGACCTATGAGTAGCGAGGGGAACGCCCCAAAGCTCCGCGGATGCGCACAGCGGCCAAGGTCCCGCAGCGACGTACGACAAGGCCTAGGTCTCTTGGGCCTGGCCTTCGCGTGTAGCGTAGTGGCCACGGGGTGCGCACGCTGGCGGGAAGATGGGCCGCTCGCGGACAAGTCGCTGGCCTTGGGTTCGCACTTAGCCGATAGCAAGCCCCAGTGGCTCGCGCAGAGCCGCGCACTGCAGGTCGTGTGGTCACGCCAACTGGAGGTTCCCCTCGAACGCGGCCGCTATGAGCCCCTCATGCTTGCGGCGCCCTTGTGGCTACCTGACGCAGTTCACGGTGTTCCTGGAACCCAGGCCGGCGCTGCGGCCGCGCAGGATAGCGGCGTGCTTGTCCTCTCGCACCCAACCAAGGCCGTGGTCCTGTTCTATACCCAAAGGGGTAAAGAGGTAGGGCGGGTCGCGCTGCCGTCTATTGGCGCGGGGCATCCGGTGTACTGCAGCGCGAATGGCGTGCTTTTCGTGGGCACGGAGGACAGCCATGCGGTGGGTATCAAGCTTGATACAGGCACGATACTCTGGGAAACGACGGTCAGTGGCATTCCGGTAGGAGAGGGTGCCTGCGAGAGCGGTCGGCTGTATTTCCGTTCGAGCGGCGGTCACGTTAATGCGCTCGATGCTGCCACCGGCGACGTCCTCTGGCGTTATCGCCGCCGGCCGGAGGATGGCCTGAGTACCAGCGGCTCGCCGGGCGTCACGCTCGACGATGACCGTGTGCTCACGGGCTTTGCCGACGGCTTCGTGGTGGCACTCGACCGCGCGAGCGGGGATGTGCGCTGGGAGCGCGATGCCGCGCTCGAGGCCACGAGTTTGGACCGCAGCAGCACGCCGTTCCTCGACGTAGATACGACGCCACGCGTCGGTCTTGGCTCGGTGCTCGTCGCGGGATTCTCTATCGGTGCGTTCGCGCTAGGTCCTTACAGCGGCTCGGTGAAATGGTTCGATAATCGCATAGTTGGTGTGGTGGATATCGCGCTCGATGCGGCGCTCGGCTCGGCATACTGGGCGGGCACCTTTGGCGTCTTCGCGTCGTCGGGTCGCAAAGCCCACGACGAGTCTATTTTGTGGAAACTTCGCTACGAAGCGCAGTCGCCGTCGGCGATTCGCATCGCCGGCGCGTCTCTCTTTGTGAGCGATTCGCGCTGGGGCGTTGTCGCCATCGACCGCAAGCGCGGCGAAATGGTGGCCTACGTGCACACGGCGCACGGCGTCACGCAGCCCGTGGCCGTGGCCGATACGTTGGCCTTTGCCATCTCGAACGCGGGATTGCTGCTCGCGCTGCGCGTTCCCCAGTGACGCGCGGCAGTGACGCGCGACAGTGACGCGCAACGCTGGGGCGGAGCTTCGTCGGTGGCCGCGTGCCGCCCATCTGGTTTCGTAGAATAGTTATTATGTCAACTAAGTGCCTGTGGAAGGAACAGTGGATGGAACAGGTGCCTCCTGGGGGCGGCGCAGACGGAGCGCATCAACGTGCGCAGTGCTGCTTGCGAGTACGCGCTGCTACTTCTTGAGCGCGAAGGCTTCAATGGCCGCGGCCCGCGCAGGCGACGCAAGTAGCTGGCGGTAGCATGCACGCTCAAGGTCGAGGCCAGCTTCATCCGCGAGTCGCCCGCGCATCGCCTCTTTGGCTGCGCGCACCGCGGCGGTATTCTGCCGCGCGAGCGAAGACGCCAGCTCAGCGACCAGCGCATCGAGGTGACCCGCGTCATTCCCGACTTTGTCGACGAGGCCAGCGGCACACGCCTCGCGGGCGCTGAGGCGCTCGCCAAGCAGCACCATGCGCCGCTGCAAACCTACGTGGGAAACGCGACGCTGCAGGCGCTGGGTGCCACCCGCCCCCGGGATGATAC
>SLEO01000149.1 GCA_007124745.1 Myxococcales bacterium | reverse complement strand
CTGCTCAGAAGGGCGGGTGGCGGGGCTGCTAGCACCCGCAGAGGCTCACCGACCGTGTATGCTCTGCTAGCGCTGACCACCCAACCGCCAACGCGTTAGGTTGGCCTCGAGCCGACTCGACACCGACACCGACACCGACACCCAGAGGATACGCCGCATGTCACGCCTTAGAACCACAAATATCGACAAGCTCAAGCGCGAGCGCTTTGATGTCCTAGTTGTGGGCGGCGGCATTAACGGCGCGGTCTCGGCGGCAGCCTTAGCGGGCAAAGGCGCGCGCGTCGGGCTCATCGACCGTAAGGATTTCGCCGCGGAAACGAGCCAGAGTTCATCCAACTTGGCGTGGGGTGGCATCAAGTACCTTGAAACCATGGAGTTTGGGCTGGTCCACAAGCTCTGCCGCTCGCGCAACAAGCTGATGCGGGCTTACCCCTCCACCGTTCAAGAAATCCGCTTCTTCGCGAGCATCGCGCGTGGATTCCGCTTTCCGTCCTGGTTTCTGTACCTGGGCGCGCTGTTCTACTGGGTCATGGGCGCCGGCTTCACGCGTTTGCCTCGCCTGCTAAGCCGGCGCCGCATCGCCGCCGACGAACCGGTCGTTAAGCTCGATAACATCGTTGGCGGCTTCGAGTACTCCGACGCCTACCTTCACGACAACGATGCGCGCTTCGTCTTTAACTTTGTGCGCTCGGCGATCGATCAAGGCTGCATCGCCGCGAACTATATCGATGCCGTCGCCGCGCGGCGTGAAGGCAACGATTGGGTCATCACCGTCCGAGACGTCAGCGGCGAGGCGGCGCCAGATTTTGAGATTCGCGCGCGAACGCTCGTCAATGCCTGCGGTCCCTACGCCGACCTCTTCAATGAACGCGCCGACGTACATACGCGCCACCGGCATGTATTCTCCAAGGGCATTCATCTCATTGTAGACCGGGTCACGCCCAATAAGCGGGTGCTCACCTTCTTCGCCGATGACGGACGACTTTTCTTTGTGATTCCAATGGGGCCTAAGACCTGCATCGGAACCACGGACACCAAGGTGGACTCACCGGAAACGCATGTGACGGAGGAAGACCGCGCGTTCGTGCTCGACAACATCAATAAGCGCCTAAATCTGCCACGACCGATCGCGCCGGAGGACGTCATCGCCGAACGCTGTGGCGTCAGACCTCTCGTTGTGAGCGGCAAGACACCAGGCAAAGTCGACTGGGTCAAGCTCTCGCGGAAGCACGCCGTTGAGGCTGACACGCAGCGCAATATCCTCTCCATCTTTGGTGGAAAGCTAACGGACTGTCTCAATGTGGGCGATGAAGTGGCGCGCGCCGTAGAACGCATGGGTGTGCATTTGCCCGAGCCGAGGCGTATCTGGTATGGCGAGCCGAACGAAAGCGTGCGCGAGGATTACTTTCAACAGGCGCGGGCGATGCGTCTCGATGAACTCACGAGCGCCGAGGCTTCCGAGCCCATCTCTACACGTCTGTGGCGCCGCTACGGGACGCATGCGCTCGCGTTGCTCGAACACATCCGCCAGGATCCGAGGCAAGCGGACCTCCTTATCGAGCACGCCGAGTACCTACGCGTCGAAATAGAGGAAACGGCGGAGCGGGAGCTGGTCGTGAACCTCGAGGACTTCTTGCGTCGACGCTCCAAGATCGCGCTTGTCTTGAGGGAAACGAAGCTCCGTGAGGCCGATGGACTACGCGAAGCGTGTCGCATCTTTTTCGGCGCGCGCGCCGACGCAGAGTGGAAGCGCTACTTCGGTGCTGTACGGACGCCGGCTGCTAGCAGTCAGGATAGGGGCGAGCAGGCCAGCACGGCCCCCGCTGCATAGAGGCCCAGGAGGTCTACTCGCTGTCATGGCGTAGGCACGCCTATGTGGACCGAAGCTGCACCTGCACTACGCTCACGCGCATGTCGGACCGCAAACCACGCATTTTGGTGCTCAACTCTTGCGTGAGTGGGGGCGGTCCCGGGCGTGGTCTGACACTTTACCTTGAGCAGGCAGCGGAGGACTTCGATTTCCACGTCGTGCTTCCCGAACCCGGCGTGGTCGGCGGAAAAGTGCCGCCGGGCGTCACCGTCCATCTTCTGCCCGAGCTGCTTGAGCGGCCGCTGCGGCCCACGCAGCGCTGGGCTCATGCTCTGCCGGGCCTTAACTTAGCCTTCGGACTGGCTAACCTAAGTATCGCTGCCCGTAAGCTCTGCGCACTGGCCCGCGCTATCGACGCAGACCTCGTGTACGCCAACCATATGTTGGCCAAACCTCTCGCCGTCTGGGTCGGTGCCCGCGCCGATATCCCAGTGGTGCTGCATGCGCGCAATATCCACAGCCAAAGGCGAACGGAGAAGATCTTCTTTCAGAGTCTCGGCAAACGACGTCACGTTAAGTCCGTTATCGCCAACTCCGAGGCTACCGCGGCCTGCTTTCGCGAGGTTGTGCCCCACAAGGTGACAGTCATACCCAACTTTGTTGACCTGGAGCGCTTCGACCGCGGCGCTGTGCAAGGCCAGCTCCGTAGCGAGCTTGGGCTCGAAGACGACGCATTGGTCGTCGGCTATTTGGGGCGTCTCGCTCACTGGAAGGGGGTTGGGCACCTCGTCGATGCCTTCGCACGTGTGGCCGCAACCGAGCCGCGAGCGGTGCTCGCCATCGTGGGCGATAACGATTCGGGCCGTCGCCTCGACCTCAAGGCGCACTACGTCGAGCGCGCTGCTGCGAGCGGCCTCGGTGATCGCGTCCACTTTCTTGGCTTTCGCGACGACGTGCGGCCCTACCTCGTAGATTTCGACGTATTGGCTCTGCCGTCAACCGCGCCCGAGCCCTTCGGACGCGTGTTGATCGAAGCCATGGCGCTCGGCATTCCGCCGGTCATCTACGCTCACGGTGGCGCCAAAGAGGTCGTCCGCGACCGGCAGGATGGCCTATGGGCCCGCCCACTCGACATCGCTGATCTCGCCGACAAGCTGACGGAACTCCTCGCAGATGACGCGCTGCGGGCCCGCTGCGCGCAACAGGGCGCCGCACATGCGCGCCTCAGCTTTGATGCAAAATCGCTTTCTCAGAGCTTAAGCAGCGCCTTACGCCGAGCCGCGCGCCCAGCGGAGGCGGGTGCCGGAGCCGCGCATCTGCAGGGTCAGGCAACGATGGGCAGGTGACGCGAGGGCGCGATACGCGGCGGGTCGGGCTGAAGTCGCTGGGGCCGCCAGGCGTCAAACGCTGACGCGCGCCGGACGCAGGCGATAGTGCACTGCGCTTCACAACCTTTCGGCGTGTTGAAGGCAAGACGCAGGTGCTCGCGCTGGTACTTCAGCACAGGAATACCCGGTTCATTGCGGCGCTGGCTGCAGTAGGAAACGATACCTGCCTCGTCGACGTAAAGATAGCGGGCTCCGGCACGGCAGCGCCAATCCGAACTCCCCTGCCGGATCATCGCTTCTTCCCACCCTTCGCCGAGACCGTGAAAGATGCTTTTGCGGCTGCCGCGGCGCAGACGCGCGTAGAGCGCGCTGAGTTGGTCTGCAACAAGCCCAGAATCGAGCTGGCCGGTGTGATCATGCATCACGCCGACGGTCATGTAGAAACCCAGCGCCTTGACGGCGGCGACGACCTGCTCGGTCTGCTGCGTATCGCCTGAGCCCAGTACCGCGTTGACGTTGACGGAGAAGGTGGCGTGCTCCTTAAGCAGCTCAAGCTTCTTGCGCACCTTCCGCAAGGACTTCTGCGAAAGCGCATTGGGCTCCACGTTGTCGATCGAAATCTGCAACAGGGTCAAGCCCGACGCATTTAGGCGCTCGATCCACGTCTTCGTGAGCGGGTAGCCATTGGTAATGGACGTACACACCATGCCTCGCTCAACGACGCGCTTGATGATGACATCGAGCTGGGGATGCAGGAGAGGTTCACCCCCGGTTAGGGTGAGCACCACCGTGCCGAGGTCGGCTAGGTGGTCGACACGCGCCAAGAGTTCGTCGAGGGGAACCGGATCCGATACATCATCGTATTCGTTGCAGTAACCACAGGCGAGGTTGCAGCGCCTCGTCACCACGAGCTGCGCGAGGAGTGGCGTGCTCGGTCGGGCGAATGCGGCGATGGCGCGGCGCGCTACCCGAAATGGATGGGTGTGCTTAAGCATGCAGAATTCTGGTCTTTGATATCGAACCCGGAAGCACTGATGTGCGCTGGGTGTCGCTAAAACGCACGCTGCTTGCCTTGGACTGTTTCGAGCGCGCGCTCGAGCTTGTCAGCGGCACCGCCTACGGCCTCAAGAACAGATGCGCCTTGGTGACTGACAGCGATAGGTTGGCGTCCCGCAAGGCGCGCCTCCATCAGGCAACGTTTATCGTCGTCGCTAGACTTGGGGCCGTTCTCGTCGCTGAGGTGGACCTCCACCCGGCTGATGCTGTCCGCGAAGCGTGCCAGCGTGGATTGGATGGTCGCTTCCACTTGCGCGTACAGTTCCTGGGTCCCGTCAATGTGATTGTCCGTGTTGACCTGAATCTTCATCGTCTTTTCCTACTCTCGTGCCTGGTCTGCGTCGACGTGGCACGTCCGGCATCTCTTACATGGCGGCCCGGACTGTCAGCGCACAGGGGCACGCGGCGGGTGACAGGCTGCGGCCTGGATTGTACCGCCATGCGCGCTGGCCGTCGAGGCCAAGGCACACGGTGACGTGTAGTCGCTTAGGCGATCCGCGCGACCCCTGAGCGGTCCCCTTATTTCTCGAGATGTAGAAAGACTCGGGGCAATGGGTCTGGAGTAAGTAGATTGGTGCGAGCAGGGTCCGCGTATGGAAGGCCCATTCCCCCGAGTCTTTCGTCCCACCGACGCTTTTGGAGGATGGCTCAGGCGCGACCCGAAGGTCAACGCAACCTTAAGACACGCGCTTCGGCACACGTCCCAGCGGTCTGCTTGTTTTAGTCGTCCGACGGCTGCTTTGAAGGGCCTACGGGGACCGGCCCAGTCCTTCCCTCGGCTCCGCCCGCAGCGCCGGCAGCGCCCGCGGCTTCTGGAACGGTGGCATTCCCCGGAGGCCGGGCCGGTCCCCCTTGCGCGGCTTCGCCGGTGGGCGGCTTAGCAGTCGGCTTAGGGGCCGGCTCTACCGCGTCCGAAGGGGCAGCCTCGCTCGTAGCCGGTGCCCCCGGAGTCTTGCCAAGGGATTTCGGCGCGCTCGGCCCCTGAAAGCCAAAGGGAATCGGGGCGGGACGGTTCGGCACCTCTTCTCCCGCCTCAAGCGCGGCTAGGCGCTTGGCTTCGGCCTTCTCACGGGCGGCGATCACCTCAGGAGGTAGCATTTCCAGGGTCGGCGGCGGCGGGATCTCCTCGGTTCGGCCATTAGGAAACACCTTAACATAGCGCCCGTCCGGAGAGACGTAGCCACCCAAGTCCTCGCGATAACGGGGAACTGCCGCGACGATCGGCCTCTCGACGCGCCCTCGAATCCGGCCTTCTGTCACGTTAATGGGCAGAGGTCGCTCGAGTTCGAATACATACCCACCCTGCTTCAGTTCAAGGACGTAGTTGAATTCCTTAAAGGGTAAGTCTCGCCGGTAGGCGATGGACTGTTGCCCCGCCCGGCGATGTGGCCGGTGCGCCAGCACAAAGGACATGAGCCGCACCGCAATATGGTTGTGCAGGCGATGGCAACCGTGGGAATGCCTACGCATAATGCTCATGTAGTCGACAGAGCCGTGCGTGCGGATACCTTCATCTCCGAGCAGGCGGAGAGAGCCGTCGGTCCGCTCGTGGTATTTCTGGTGGTAGGCCGCAACAAGACCGTAAGCCGAGGCGTAGCTCGGTCCCGTCTCGTGGTAGTTCACGTAGTACTGCTCTTTACCCGGGTACGTCCCCCAGCGCCGCTTAATCATATCTTTCGCCGGAGTGGCTGCAGGCGGCAGCCAGACCGGTGACGCTACTATCTGCGTCCAGATACGCGGCCCTACGGGTGAATCCTTATACTTCCACATCACCGTCCCATCGACGCTCTCCGTGCGCCATCCACCGATGGTGGTGCCGTAACGGGCGAGGGGAATCTTCTGGTCACGGTAGTTTACAAAGACCACCAAACGGGGACGGCGCTCGACGGGTTGGGCACGCTCCCGTCCCTGATCGTCGTAAAGAAACTCGTACCAGACATCGCCGCGATGGATCTCCACGGTGAGTTCCATATCGCCCGCATAGTACTCGGGCAGTTTGGGCGCGGGGAATGCGACGAGCATCTCGTCCTGAATGTCACCGACCTTGTCGTAGAAGGCTCGGGTCGATTCGACGGTTTCAAGACCAAACGCTTTGACGACGTGCGCTTCGATCTCCGCTTCTAGGTTGGGAATGCGATGCGCTCGACCATCGGCACCCTCGAAGGTGCGCGGCTCATCTGCTTTGACGAATGATGTACTACCGTCTTCGATGACGCCGGCTGCGTGCATCGCGCGCTCTGTCAGCATGCGCACCAAGGCCTGGCGCTCAAGCTCAAGCGGGTGCTCCTTCAGGTGCACCAACGTATCCCGACCGAGGAAACCCCAGCCGTAGACGCGGTGACGTTTCTCGAAGAGCGCGAGGCCCTCGTGGGTCTCCCAGTCAAAGGCGTAGGGCTTGTAACGCGACTTACGGCTTAGGTAGCCCTCGCAGATCAGGCGTTCCTGAGCGGCAAAAATCGCTTTCGCTTCCACCGCGTTGCGTTCGTAATCTTGAATCCAGCGCTTATCGCGGGCGGTAAGTTTCTCCTCCGGCAGCTCGCTCGTCGTCGCGACCTTATGCTGCTTGAGCAGGCGCTCCACGTTGACCTTGGCGCTGCGGAAGATGTCGGCCTGGCGGTGGGCCTTGCGGTTATCGGTGTAGACCAGGAAGCCCTCGAATGCCTTCAGCGGTTCGAGGTCAAGCTTATCAAAGCACTCGAGCTTCGAGACTTTGTCGAAGCGCTTCTTGAGGGCGCCGAGCGTCGGCGGGATTCCGTAGAGTTCGAGAAAGCGGTCCTCGCGCGCACGCTCGCCGTGGTGGTCATCGGGAAATTCACCACGGGCCAATGCGAGGTAGGTTTCGCGGTAAGCATTCGGCACGGGCTCTTCGTCCGGCCCCCCGCGCTCCGTAAACAAGTAGGGCGTCCAGTGCTCGCCGAGGTCGAGCAGCAAGTAACCCGATGCGTCCGCTTCCACAGCCTCCACCGGATCGCGCTTTTCGCCTTCCGTCCAGACGGGAACGGGTTGGTTTAACTGGGGCGCGGGGCGCGTATCGACAGAGCGCGGCGTAATGGTGCGAGCGGTATCGTCCTCGCTTGCGGGAAGTTCGTCCGAGTCGAGAACATCCACTGTCTTCTTGCGGTCACAGCCCAAGCCGAGCGCCACCATCACCCACAGGCACGCGACCAGGCTCGCGGGAAACAGCCCAGGCGCTGGACGCGCTGGCACGCGACCTGGGGGACGGGACACACCCGAGGTCGACCGTTGCCCACGGGAGCACAGCGCGGGCGCGGGCGCGGAATGAGACGAAACGCAGTGGTGATTAACTTCCAAAACCAAACTCCTGAGACCCTTAGGGTGACACTTCCTCCGCCTGCTGTCATGGGCCCGGAAGATAGACGTCGGAGGGCGACCCAAGCTTCAGTCGAGCATCACCCATGCGCAGGGGCGCAGGTCGCTTCACGACGCCGAGGCCCCGGATGCGACATGCAGCCACTGTCACTGCTTTCCTCTAGTGTTGGCGCTCTCCAGCACCTCTAACGCTTGCGCGCACGGAGATGCTACGGCGCTGCCGCAGCTTGCTTGAGCGCCGCGAAAACTAAGCGCAGGGAGTCCGGAAGCGGCGTCGATTTAAATCCCCGCGTCACGCAGCACAGCGTGAGGTCAATGACGGCGGCGACTGCATCGTCCAGCCGCACTTGCACCGTCAGGTCCACCGTCTTTTCCGCCATCGCTTTGCGTAGCACCACAACCTGCACTTCGTCATCGAGTCGCAGAGGCCGCCGGAAAGAAGCGTGCGCCTCTAGAATGGGCATCCCCGCATCAAGTTCGGCAAACTGACGCGAAATGGGCCACCCGAGCGTCCAGTAGGTATGTTCGATGGCTTCGTGGGCAAGATGGATGATGCGCGCAAAATACATCACGCCCGCCGCATCGATTTCATCGAAGCGGATGCGGCGAGCGTAAACCGGAACGGGCGGCAGAGAGGTCACAGGCCTTCCATGAGTTCGTTGTAGAGCGTGCTGATCTTAAGGCTTTCAGCGATTTTTTTGTCGCCAAGCTCGCTGACCAGCGCGAAAGCGAATGCGAGGGCCGTCGCCGGACCGCGACTCGTGATCAGGTTACGGTCGATCACCACGGGTGCCTCTACCACGTTGGCGCCCTCAAGCTCGTCTTCAAAACCGGGGTAACACGTCACGTTTCGACCGCGCAAAATACCGGCTTTCGCCAGCGCAATCGGCGCCGCACAGATAGCGCCGAGCCAGCGACCGCTGCGGTCCTGAGCCCGCAAGAGGCGTTGCACCGCTTCGTCATCCCGCAGATGGTGGGCACCCGGCAGCCCACCGGGGCAAATCACGGCATCCCACTTCGCATCCGCTTCTTCTCTCAAGAGCGCATCCGCTTCCACCACGATGCCGTGAGCACCCGCAATCGAAATACTGCTCACCCCGAGCGTCCAGACCTCTATGTCCGCACGCCGGAGCACGTCCACCACTGTAATCGCTTCGATTTCCTCGAAGCCTTTCGCCAACAAGACACATACGCGAGCCATCGTGTCTCCTTCATCCAACGCGGCGCTGCCACAGCGCACCCACGTTTCCATTGTGTAGCCAAGTGCACACGCACCCTAGT
>SLEO01000029.1 GCA_007124745.1 Myxococcales bacterium | reverse complement strand
CGGCGTTGGCGCTCGCGGTCGCGCTGTGGGGTGTCGCCGCTGCGCAGGCCGACCGTAGGCAGCGTGAGGTCGCAGCCGAGCAAGCGGCCGCTGTCGGCGATGCCTCGAAGCGGCGCCTGCAGGTTGCGCTCGACGTCTGTAGCAAGCGCTTTAATCGGTGAGACGTAGAGCACACGTATGCCGCGCGTCGGCGCCTTTTCCGCGCGCCCGCGGCGCCGCGGCGCGTCGCTGGCCTCATTCGGTAGCGGCGGTTGCACCACCGTGCGACTCAAACGGTCAAGGCACCACAAGAAGGCCGCGAGGGTCTTGCCCGAACCCGTCGGCGCAATGAGCAGCGCGTGCTCGCCCTTGGAGATGTGCGACCAGCCCCGCACCTGAACCGGCGTCGGCTCCGCGAACACCCGCGCAAACCAATGGGCTGTCGCGGGACCAAAAGCCGGGTCGAGCGTCGCTGGGGCAGCGGGTACAGCCAACGCACCCTGGCTAGGCGGTTCAGCCAGCGACTCCGCTTTCCTCCCGCGTGCGGGGGACCGCCCTGCGCTGGCTGTCTTCATGCCTGCTAGAGGTAGGACTGGAAGCAGGCGCTAGCAAACGCAGACCTCGGCGCCAGTCGTGAGCGCGCTAGCGCGCGCGTACGCGCACGCTCGAGCCGCCGCCACGCATGCCACCCCGCGAGGGACTTGCGCGACTTGGGCTACCGACGCGACCGCTTGGATTGCTCGAACCGCGCGGCGAGACGCGCACATTCGGCGGCGCCGACCCGGGGCGGCGGCCGGCGCGCCCTCGCGCGTCGCTGCGCACCGCACCGCGCCCCCGACCGTAGCCGCCGTCGTAGCCCCGCGCCCCGTAGTTCGGGCTGCGGTAGACGCGATTAGAGTTGTAGTAGGACCGGTTCCAGCCATTGTCCCAGCGCTGCGGAATCCAAATCGGCGAATAGAAATGCCACAGGCCGCCGTGATACGACCAAATCGGGGGGCCAAAGCGGTAGCCCATCATCATCGGCGTCCAGAAGCCGGGCATCCAGTGAAACCCCGCCGCGCCGTAGTGCCAGTAGCCCGGCGCCCACATGTGGTCTGGCCCCGGCGCCGGCGGGCGCGTTTCGTGAAGGGGTTCGGGAGGCGCCTCGCGGACCACCAACTCAGGCTCCCGGGGTGGGCCCGCGCCTTTGTCGAGCAGCGGCGACGGTTCCGGCAGCTCCATGGTGGGGCTTTGAGCTGGCGCTGCGTCGGCATCTGCGGTCTCCGCCTCGTTCGCAGCCACAGCGGCCGCAGCGGATAAGGGCTTCCCCTGCGCTGCCTCCGGCGCTTCTGAGCCCGCTGCGGCATCCTTCGCGGCGCTAGCGTTCTCAGACGCCGGTTCCGGCGTAGGTTCACTCGGCGGCGGGGCACCGTCTTGGGCTTGGAGGGTACGCGCCTGGTCCGGGGCCGCTGGCGGGGGCGGCAGGACCACCGTCTGCGACACCGCCGCCGGCGGCGAGGGAGGCGGCGGTGTCGCGTCAGGTAGAGGCCGAGGGGACATGCCTACCTGTGACCGTGGGGGCGGCCCGGGGGCCGGGCCGTAGTGCGAGCGGTCAAGCTGCCCACCCTGCGCCGCGCCGCAGCCCATGGCGACAGAACCCAGCGCCACCGCGCCGATGGCCATGGAACCGAGAGCACCCCTGGCCAGAACCGAGCGCAATGCGGCCACAACGAAGCACGTCACGCCCCCGCGCGCCCACGCAAGAGGGCTTGGCCCGACGAGGCGCCTGGCATCTAGGTGAAGCCCTTTCACGAAACTAGGACGCAGACGACTCACATCCCTTCAAGTATAAGGCTGCCGCGCCGTGTTTTCTAGGCACCTGGTATCCAGCACGCCCGTCGACTTTCGGAGCGCGGCATCGTTGCGCCAGCGCTTCGAGGGGAGGTTTCAGCTTTGACGCCACGCACCTACCCGAGCGGCCGGTCACTGGAGGCTCCGGTGGTCTCAGGTGGACCTTCCCGGGTCTCCTCCCAGCGCTCGAGCTTGCGGTAGAGCGTTTTGCGGTCCAGGCCAAGGATGCGCGCGGCAAGCGAGCGATTGCCCTGGACAGCACCAAGCACCTTCAGGATGTAGCGCTTCTCGACTTCCTCGAGAGGCACAAGCTCGCTCGGGTCGTGGGAGGCGACGACCACGTCGCTCGTCCGGTAGTCCCGGATGCGGCCGGGCAGATCGTCGAGCGTCACGTGGTCGTAGGGCGTGAGTGCCACGGCGCGCTCAATGCAGTTTTCAAGTTCCCGGACGTTGCCCGGCCAGTGGTAGTCGAGCAGGCGCTGCGCCGCCCGGGGCGCGATGCCGCGCACGGGCTTGCCCGCGAGCGCCGCCGAGCGTTCGAGCAAATGCTGCGCAAGCACCAGAATGTCACTGCCGCGCGCACGCAATGGCGGCATTTCGATGCGGATAACGTTTAAGCGAAAGAAGAGGTCGCTCCGAAAGCGACCTTCCTCAACCGCCGCTTCCAGGTCTCGATTGGTCGCGGCGACCACGCGGGCGTTGAAAGGCACCTCCTTGTCCGCACCTACTGCACGGACTTTGCGCTCCTGCAACACACGCAACAGCTTCGCTTGCATGCCGGCGGGCATCTCGACGATCTCGTCGAGGAAAATCGTGCCTTGGTCCGCCTGAAGGAAGAGACCCGCTCGGCTTTGATGGGCGTCGGTGAAGGCGCCTTTTGCGTGGCCAAAAAGCTCGCTCTCCAGCAGGTTCTCCGGCACGGCAGCGCAGTTAACGGCAACATAGGGCCCCTTCGAGCGTTTGCTGCCGTAGTGAACCGCACGCGTCGCCAGGTCCTTGCCCGTCCCGCTTTCACCGGTGATCATGACGGTGGCATCCGAGGCCGCCGCCCCGCGCAGCGTGTCGTAAACTCGGCGCATGGGCGCCGAGTTTCCCAGCAGATCGCCCATGCCCTGCGCACCCGCCACGGCCTCCCGCAGCCGTTTAACCTCGACGCGAAGCGACCGCTGCTGGACAGCGCGGTTCAGTGCTAGCGCGACGCTCTGGGCATCGATGGGCTTAACGAGAAAATCATGCGCGCCCGCGCGAATCGCCCGCACCGCATCGTCGACGCTCTGGCTAGCGCTCATGAAGATGACAGCCAATCCCGGCTGAGCCGCCAGGCAGCGCTCGCCGAAGAGTGCACCATCGCCCTCAAGATTGTCGACGGACACGAGCGCCGCGTCGAAGTCGCGTCCGCGAATCTGCAGCAACGCCTCCTCGCGGTCGTACGCTTGCAGCACGTTGAAGCCGATAGCCTCAAGGTCCTGGCGCAGCTTCATCGCGAAGCCCGCGTCCGGGTCTAATAACAGTATGCGCGCACGTGTTGCCAACCTACTTCACTTCCCCCGTCACGGCCGCTCGCACTCCCCCAAAGCGGCGTTGCTGTCAATCAGCCTGGGCCGCCCACATGAAGCCGACCTCGATAGCACGAGCTTCAGAAGCAGACCCCTGTGGATAGACTCCCAGGTGACGTTTCGGCGAGAGAGACGCCGGGACTGCCCCTGACGGCCTCTAGCGTTCTTCCGTAGCCGCAGCGCCCGCTGCCGTGACCGGCAGACAATCCTCGCGACTTCGAGCGCGGTACTGCCACACGAGGCCTAGCGCGCCCCAAAGAAGTGGCAGCACCACACCGGCATCAATAAAAGCGCGCGGCGCCACGGACCACGTCCGCACCCAGGTCACGAGCACGACCAGTAAACACAGAAAGACCCAAGACACCACGAGTCGGGCCCGCGGCGCGTAGAGAAGCCCCATTGCCACCGCGGGTGCCAAAAGACGCAAATGCAACCGCGGCTCCCGGTCGAGTTCAAGCGCTCGCCCGACGACGCGCGGGATGAAACGCTTGTGGAAGGCGCGGTACCCCTCTGTGTAGAGATTCGCGACGACCCACACAACGAGGAGCGTCCAGTATAGTCCGTTGCAGGTGGTAGGGTCGCAGTGGCGCACCTCAACTACGTGCGGCGTCAGCCGAAAGACCGCCTGCATCAGCAGCGCTGCCACCCCAATAATCGCCCAAGTCGATGCCCAACGTTGCACGCCGCATTCTCGTGCAATCTCGCCGCCACTTCAACTCCCAAGCGCACAACGCAGCAACACGTTGCGGCGCGAAGGCCTCTTAAGGCCCCTGGCGGAGCAAACGACGCGCAAACGCGTGGCCACAATGGCGAACGATAGCTGCGTCCTGCCTCGGGGAACGATACCGTCCGCATCAAGCGCTGTGCGAGGCACCTTCGCCGCTTTATCGATGAAAAAGGCCGGCCGCTGCGTCATTTGCCCCCTAAACGGTTACGCGACAGCCGCGCGAACCTGTGGCACAACAGCGCTCGACATGTCGGATTTCATTCTTTCGCTCAAGGGTCTCACCAAAGCTTACTCGGCGGACAAGGTCGTCTTTGCGGACGTTTACTTGTCCTTTCTTCCGGGGGCCAAAATCGGTGTCCTCGGCGCGAACGGAGCCGGCAAATCCTCGCTTTTGCGCATCCTCGCGGATACGGACAACCAGTACACCGGCGAGGTATGGCGCAAACCCGGTTTGACCGTCGGATACGTCTCCCAGGAGCCCAACCTCGGCAACGCAACTTCCGTCCGGGAAGCGGTAGAAGTCGCCGTGGCCAAGCAGCGGGCCCTCATTCAAGAGTTCGAGACCCTCGGCGCACGCTTGGCGGAGCCCATGGAGGAAGAGGAGATGATGAAAATCCTCGAGCGCCAGGCGGAGCTGCAGGACCGGATCGATGCGTCCGACGCCTGGAACTTCGACCGCACCGTCGAGGTAGCCATGGAGGCGCTGCGCCTGCCCCCACCGGACGCCGACCCACGCACCCTCTCAGGCGGTGAACGCCGCCGCGTCGCGCTCTGCCGGACGTTGCTCGAACAGCCCGACCTGTTGCTGCTCGACGAGCCTACTAACCACTTGGATGCGGAGTCCGTCGGTTGGCTTGAGCAGCACCTCAAGCAGTACAAGGGCGCCATCGTTGCGGTGACCCATGACCGCTACTTCCTCGACAACGTCGCCGAATGGATCCTCGAAATCGAGCGCGGCAAGTGCCTGCCCTTCGAGGGCAACTACAGCGGTTGGCTCGAGGCGAAGGAGAAGCGCCTCGCGCTCGAAGAGAAGGCGGATGCCTCGCGCAAGCGCAAGATCGCCCAAGAACTCGAGTGGGTGCGGGCCTCCCAAAAGGCGCGTCAGACAAAAAGCCGGGCGCGTATTCAGGCCTTTGAGCAGCTCGTCGCCGAGGAAGGCGCGAGCAAGCGCGACCCCAACGAAATTCGCATCCCTCAAGGACCGCGTCTCGGAGAGAAAGTCATTGAAATCCAGCACGTGCGCCATGCATTTGGCGACAACCTCCTCTTCGAAGACCTCAACTTCAACATCCCTCGGGGCGCTATCGTCGGCATTATCGGACCGAACGGCGCGGGCAAGACCTCGCTCTTCCGTATCCTCGCTGGCGAGCTGAAGCCGGACAGCGGCGAGGTGAGCTTCGGTGACACCCTGAAGCTTGCCTACGTTGACCAGAATCGCGACTCTCTAACGGGCAATCACAACGTGTGGCGGGAGATCAGCGGCGGCCTTGATGACGTCGAGTTCGGCAAAGACCGCGTCCCCTCAAGAGCCTACGTCTCCTGGTTCAACTTTCGCGGTCCCGACCAGCAGAAGCTGGTCAAGGACCTATCCGGCGGTGAGCGCAATCGGGTCCACCTGGCGAAGCTGCTCAAGAGCGGTGGCAACGTGCTCTTGCTCGACGAGCCCACCAATGACCTCGACGTCGATACCCTACGCGCGCTTGAATCGGCGATTCTCGAGTTTGCGGGCTCGGTCCTGGTGATCAGCCATGACCGCTGGTTCTTGAACCGCATCGCGACCCACATCATCGCTTTCGAGGGCGACAGTTCCGTGGTGTTCTTCGAGGGCAGCTATCAAGATTACGAGGCCGACCGGCGCAAGCGCTTTGGTGAGGACGCCCTCGTGCCGAAGCGCATCAAATACCGCAAACTCGTCGCGGCGTGAGCACGCGCAAGCGGGCGCGGCGGCTGTGCTGCCGGAGGGGAGCATGATAGACCCCAACGGTGGGCGTGTTGGCGTGGATGTCCCTGGTCCTGATTGCGTTGCACGCGCTCGGCTTCGGCCACGCGCTGCACGCCCTCTCCCGCACGCGAACCCGTGAGGGCTCCGTCGCTTGGTTTGTCGCCCTTAACACCGTGCCGTGGCTCGCTATGCCGCTCTACTGGTTCTTTGGGCATCGGCACTCGGAGGTCTACGAGCACCGCATCCAAAGCGAGCGGCAAACCATCGCCGAGCGCATCGAGCGCCAGGTGTTGGTGGCCCGCGGCTCTGCCTTGGCCTCGGACACGGCAGCTCACGCGGGCACATCCACAACGGTGCGAGCGAGCGCAGAGACGAGCCGCGCCGACACGGAACGCGTGAAGCTTTACCTCGACGGACCAAGCTGCTTTGACGCGATCGAGAACGCTATCGAAGCCGCCGAGAGCTACGTGTTGCTCGGCTACTACAGCTTAGAAGCGGGCAGCGTAAGCCAACGCATCCTCGACGCGCTCGTCCGCTGTTGCGCGAGAGGCGTCGAAGTGTGCGTCTACTACGACGAAATGGGCTCACGCGGGTTGCCCAAACGCGGCGTCGCCGTACTACGCCAGGCGGGGGGCAAAGTCTGCGGCTTTGATATGGGCCCCCGGCGACGCCAGAAGATTCGCTTCAACTTCCGAAACCACCGCAAGCTCGCGGTCATCGACGGCCAGATGGCCTTTATCGGCGGCATCAACTTAGTCGACAGCTACCTTCCCCAGAAGGGCAAGCCCCCCTGGCGCGACACCCATCTTCGACTGGAAGGACCCGCGGTAGCCGAAGTTCAATCCCTGTGGCTCCGCGACTGGATCTGGTCCGGCGGCCCTGAGCCGCGGCTCGCCTGGCGTCAGGCACCCTGTCCAACGACGTCTACGGACCCCGATGTTTTGACCTGCGGCGTCAACATTATCGGCACAGGCCCCCTCCGTCCCGAGCCGACGGGCGCTGTCTGGGCCTGCAACTTCATCGCCCAGGCACAGCACTTTCTGTGGATAGCCACGCCCTACTGTATTCCTGTGGAACCTGCGGCCTCCCTGCTGCGCGCCGCCGCCGAACGCGGGGTCGACGTCCGCATCCTGCTGCCCGAACGCGCCGATCACGCCTGGATGACCTGGGCGGGTGACTCGCACATTCACGAACTCTTCGATAGCGGCATACGCTTCTACAAGTACCGCGGCCCGTTTATGCATCAGAAGGTATGGCTAAGCGAAACACTCGGTGCCGTAGGTTCGATGAACCTCGACGCACGCTCGCTGAGCCTTAACTTCGACGCGCTCGCCCTGCTACGCGGCCAGCCGGTGCTCGACGCACTGAAGCACATGTTGCTGACGGACTTCGACCAGGCCCGTCTTCTGACACGCAGCCCTATCCCCGAACACATCTGGTACCGGCGCCTGCGCTCCCGCATCGCCAGCCTCGGCTCTCCGCTCATGTAAACGGACGCTTCCACGGGGTCGTCGTCGGACGAACCTGGATTAAGCTCGCCGGGCATGCAGATGGTGAACGTGCTTGGGCCGGTGGTGCTGGTGATGCTCCTGGGATCGGTGCTGCGGCGGAGCAATCTCTTCGAGGCGCGGGCATTTTCGGCGATGAACGCGCTGACCTACCGCGTGGGCTTGCCGGCACTGCTGGTGGTCAAGACCGCCACGCTTAAGCCCGACCTAGCGGGTGCGCTGCGGATTTTCTACGTCATTGCCGCGGTCGCGCTGGCGTGCATCGTTGTCAGCTTCGCCCTAGCGCACATCCTTGGGCTATCGCGCCCACGACGGGCCGCCTTCGTCCAGGGGGCCTACCGTGGCAATCTCGCTTTCGTGGGCTTGAGCATCCTGCTCTACGCCGCCCACGAGCCAAGCGCTGGGCCGCACATCGAGACGCTCGGCCTGCTCACGCTAGGGGTGGCTGTCCCCTGCTACAACGCACTCGCCGTCTTCGTGCTGGCGAGCAGCGACGCGTCCCAACGGGTCGCGCCGCTTCAGCTGCTGCAGCGCATCGTAACTAACCCACTGCTGGTGGCCGGTTTGCTGGGACTCGCCTTTTCACTGGTGCCACTGCCTTTTCCCATGCTGCTACTTCGGACCGGCGAGGCGCTCGGCCAGATGTCACTGCCGCTTGCGCTGCTCGGCATCGGCGCAGGCCTCGATCTTGGGGCACTGCGCCGGGATATGTGGCTCCCCCTCGCCGCGACGACCATCAAGCTGGTGGTCGCGCCCCTGCTAGGTTTGGCGCTCGCAACCTGGATGGGCCTGGGCGTCACCGAGCGGCAGGTCACGCTCGTACTGCTCTCCACACCGACCGCCGCCGCAGCCTTCATCATGGCGGAGCAAATGGGCGCCGATGCGCAACTCACCACCCACATCATCATCCTTTCGACCCTCCTATCCACCTTCTCACTCGCCTTCGCCCTTTGGTACGCCTTCTAGCGGCCAACCTTGGCGCGGTGATAGGTAGCGGGCTTCGCGGGGTTGATATTGGGCAAGACTCGCCTATCTTCCAGCAGGTGAGATCTGGGGCGAGCGCGCAGCGGGTGCTGCCCTTTATCGGACTCTTGTTCGCCATAGCTTGCGACAAGGCCGAGCCTAAGGCGCCATCCGCGCCAGCGCTGCGTGTAACGGTCGTGCGGCCCATGCTGCCCCCACTCGACGTAGAGGTCAGCCTTTTCGCCGAGGTGCGCACCGCGCAGCGCTCCGCTGTTGGGGCGGAAGTGGGTGGCCGGCTGGTGGCGCTTGTCG
>SLEO01000039.1 GCA_007124745.1 Myxococcales bacterium | reverse complement strand
CGGCAAAAACCTGACGGGAACGCAGTACATCGCCTCGCTCGCGCCCTCGGGCATCCAGCCCGGCATGTTCCGGCAGGTGTTCGCGGGTATCCAAGGCGAGATCTGAGTTAGGCTGACCACGTGTCGGGGCTAGCTGCTCAAGAGCGGCTAGCCCTTCTGTTTTGCCCGCGTCGTATTATTCCAGCCCAAGCGCGGGCCTGGCTGGGCATCCCGCGCGACCGTACGCTTCGGCGAAGGCGAGGAAATTCGTTGAGACTTCGAGGATATTCGCACTAGCCTGAAGGGGTAGTAGTGAGATGATGTGACCTTGGGGCCGACGGTAAGCCTCGTAAGCGGAGCGTGCGTGGCGCTGGACCGAGACAAAGTTTTCAACTCAGCCCAGAAGTACCTGCAGAAGGGTAATGTCGATCGCGCGCTCGCGGAGTACCAAAAGCTCGCGGCCGACGACCCAAAGGACGCGCGGGTTTGGTTGCGCATCGGCGACCTGCTGGCACGCAAGGGCGAGCGTGGCGGCGCTTGCGACGCCTACCTCAAGGTTGGGGCGATCTATTCCGACGGCGGTTTCTTCCTCAAAGCCGTCGCCGTCTACAAGCAGATCACCAAACTCGACGCAAGCCGGTTGGTCGCCTTCGAGGCGCTGGCGCAGATGTACCAGAATCTCGACCTGCCATCCGACGCCTTGGCGGTGATGATGCGGCTGGCGGAACAAGCGGTAAAGCTTGAGCACTTCGCGGAAGCAGAGCGCGCACTGCGACGCATCTGTGAGGTGGAGCCCTCCAACTTGCCTGCACGCGTCAGGTTGGCGGAATGCTTGTCTCGATTGGAGAAGACGGAAGCTGCAGCGGACGAGTTCGATGTAGCCGCGCGCATCTTGCTCGAACAACAGCGCTTCGAGGACTACGCGAAAGTCGCTGAACGACTGCTCTTTCATTCAGCCCATCGCATCCACGTTGCCCGTCAGCTCGCTGAGATTTACCTGCAGCTTGAGCAGCCGAAGAAAGCCCTTGCCAAACTGCACATCGCCTTTCGGGTCAATCCGCAAGAACCGGTCACGCTGCAGCTCCTCGCGACCGCCTTCGAGCAACTGGGGCAGTTCGGCAAGAGCGTGAGCGTGCTCAAGGAGCTCGCGCGGGTGCACCTTGAGCGCGGTGACCGCAGCGCCCAGTCGAGCTGCTTTGACCGCATTCTCCTGCTGGACCCCTCAGATGCGGAAGCGCTGCAGGCCCTCGGTAAGCATACCGGGGGTGTAGGTGACGAAGCGCTGCTCGATGAAGTGGAAGAAATTGCATTTGAAGAGCTCGAGGTCGTCAACGCCGACGATGCACTAGGTCAACCATCGCGCCCGAGTGCCTCGGCGAAGCCGGCACCGCGCGGTGCCGGAGCCAGCCGACCGCCCGAGGGCACTCAGTCAACGGCGAGTAGCAACCGGCAGGACGCCCAGGTCTCGGCGCCCCCCAGAGTCCCCGCACAGCGCTCCGAATCACCGCTTGAGGCAGGTCTTCCGAGCCTGAGTCCAAGCTTCGCAAGTCGCCGCTCCGCAGCGCCGGTTTCCCCGCCCGAGGAACCTTCCCCCGCTCTACGCTTGGACCCGGCACGCATGCTCGGGGAGTGTGAAGTCTTTTTGCGCTACGGCCTCAAGAAGAAAGCGCGAGACCATCTCGAAGCCCTCCTTCGGGCCGCACCGGATCACGTCGATGCGCGCACGCAACTCAAGGACCTTCTGCTTGAAATGGGGGAATTTGACCCCGCGGTCTTTCATCTACGCGAACTCGCTGAACTCCTCGATACTTCGGCGCCGGGCCTCGCGCAGCAGTATCGCGAACAAGCCGAGGCTTTAGGGAGTCCGGATAGCCCGACATTTAGCGACGGCGGCGATATCGTCATCGAAGCCACGGAACCCGTGGATGCTCGGGTCGCGCGCGCCGACGCGGAGCTCGACGCCCTCGGCGTTGACCTTCCACTCAAGTCGAGCTCGCCCGCCGCACGACTACCCGAGCGGCCGCAGGTGCGCGTATCGGCACCGGCGGTCCCCCAGGTAAGTCTGGTTGAAGAAGCCCTTGACGAAGCGGACTTCTTCATGGCGCAGGGGCTCTTTGACGCCGCGCATTCGGCGATCACGGAAGTGTCCCAAGCGCACCCAAACAATCCTTTGCTTCAGGAAAAGCTAGAGGAGATTCGCGAGCTCATGATGTCGAGCGTTCTTACGGAGGACTCGACCTACAGCGCCGTGCAACTAGATGATATCGACCCTTTCGGATCGGCGCCGGTTAGTGTTGACGAGACGATCCGAGAAGACGATAGTGATTTTGACAACCTGGATGATCTTCTCGGTGGCCTCGACAACCATGATGGTGGCGTCGAGGTTAAAGAAAACCACTTTGACCTTGGTATCGCCTACCGGGAGATGGGCCTTTTCGATGAAGCCATCCAAGAACTGGAACTCGCCATTGAAGCCCGCGAAGCTGTGTGCTCCGCCCGCATGTTGATTGGGCTCTGTTACCGCGATGCCGGCAACCCGCAGGCAGCGCTGCTGAGTTTCTCCAAAGGACTTGATTCGCTGGCACGCACCCGAGACGAAACCCTCGCGCTCTACTACGAAGTTGCAAGCCTCCACCTCGACTTGGAACAACTGCCAGAAGCGCTCGTCGCCCTCGAGGAAATTCTCGCCATTGACGCGACCTACCGAGACGCTCGCAGCATTTACGACCAGCTACGCCGGAAGCTTTAGGGCGGAAAGACGTTTCCCAAGCGTCACGCTTTTGACACCAAGCGCTCACCGTTGACTTGCCCGACTTGTGCAGCTTGGTCACGCTACGGCGCGTGAATGATCGGCGGCCTCAAGGTTTCTCCCACAGCAACTCGCGTAGTGCCTCGCGCAGGGACTCGCGTTCGCCGGCTTCACGGTGGCCTGACTCGATACGAACACCGCGGGGTGCAGTAGGCTATGTGAGCCGGGCGAAGTGCTTGCCCCTGCTGATAGCGGTAGGCGCATTGGTGTCGCGATGTGGAGGCCCACCCCAGCCGAACACGAGTGCCTATAGCTCCTCAAAAAAGCTTGAAAAGGTGGCGGCTCTTCCCGCACCGAAGGGCGGCATCGTATTGACCTTAATTCTCGACCAGCTGCCTACGGACGCCATCGAGAGGCTCCGGCCCGTGCTCGATAGCGAAGGCTACATGGGCGCACTCATGGCAGGGCAAGGGCTCCATTTTGAGCGCGTGCGCTTCCCTTATGCGAATACCTACACGGCCGCCGGGCATGCGACGATCTACACGGGCTACGCGCCGACACGACACGGCGTGAGTGCTAACGCCGTATGGGATCGCCTCAATCAAAGCGTTGTATCTGCCTACAGCGACTCGCAGCATGCCGTCCTCGGTACAAACGGCACGACTGCCGGACCAGGACGCCTCCGCCTACCCACTGTGGCGGATTGGCTTTACCACGAACGACCTGCGGACAAGTCACGCGTCGTGAGCGTTTCGCTTAAGGACCGGGCAGCGATCCCGGGCGGGGGGCGACATGCGCGGGACGTGTATTGGTATGAAGCGGACCTATGCGGCTTCACAACCTCCACGTACTACCACCGGCGCAAGCCCGCATGGCTCGAAGCCTGGCAGGGCGAAGATTTTGTCCGCGCGTATCTCGAGAAGCCTTGGTCTCCGCTCAAACCCGAAGCGTATGCAGCCTTGGGACTCGTCGACGACCGTCCGGGCGAAGGTAACTATCAGGGTCTCGGAACGACATTTCCCCGCGATCTCAAGACGCTGACCAAGCCGTGCAGTGCCATCCGCGCAACACCAGCAGGCGGGCCACTCTTGCTCGATTTCGCACTGAACCTAGCGAAGGAACGCGGGCTGGGGCAGGGCGAGACGCGCGATTTCTTGGCCGTATCGCTCTCCCATACGGACTACATCGGTCACATTTTTGGCTGGGACTCCGTCGAATACACGGACAACCTAGTGCGGACTGACCGTGATGTTGCGCGTTTTGTCGCGGCGTTGCGCGAGCTCACCACCGTAGAGGTTGTCTTGACCTCGGACCACGGAGCCCTCGCGCTTCCCGAAGCGCTGGGGCAGCCCTTCGGCCGAATCGGACCGCAGGCCTTGGCAACTGAGCTAAACCGGGTACTTGAGGCAGAAGGGCTGCCCGCCGCTGTTGCCAACTTTGTGCCGCCTTATGTCTACCTCGATGAGGGTGCCTTCGAGGCGAAGGATCACCCCCAGATCATCGCTACCCTGCTGAGCGCACTTCAATCAAGAGAGGGCATTGAGACCGCAGTGTTTGTGGGAAACGGTGCGATTCGGACGCCGGCGTCCCAAGGCATCGCGGTGGCTCCGGCAGAAGCGGACACTGCGGCGGACATCAGCCCTGCGCTCCGTGCTCAGATAGCCGCAGGCATTGAGGTAGCCCCGCAAGGCGACATCTTCGTGGTGCCGGCGCGTAACTACATTGTCGATGCTGAGCCGCAGACCCATTCGGGCACAAGTCATGGCTCTCCGTTCAGTTACGATACGGATGTGCCCGTCTTCGTCGACTCACCGCGAATAAAGGCCGGCGCGTGTAGCGAAGTCCACTCCATGCTGCGTGTCGCCCCAACCTTGTTGTGGTTGCTCGGCGTTCCCCACATGATTTCCGGCGAGCCACTTTCAAGCTGTTCGGTCGCGGAGCCCGCTACCCCTTAGGGCCGAGGGCGCTAAAGGCTAGAGCGGGGGCCTCGGAGCACGTAGTCTTCGCATGGGGTGAAAGCGAGCTTATGCCGAAGACTTCCTCTTTCGCCTTAGGAACCCTGGCCGTCGCCGGCGCTAAGGTTCTCTTCGTACTCTCGAGCTACGGCACGCTCTTGCTGCTGCCCCGCGTGCTTGCGGATGCCGCTGAGTTTGGACGCTTCGCGACGGTACTCGCGCTTATCGGCATTATCGACAACGTGATTGTCGCGACAACCCTGCAGAGCGTAGGTCGCGAAATTGCGGGCCAAGGGTCATCTGCGGGCAGTGCCCTGCGCTTCGGCCTCGTACGTCACTCACTGCCCGTGGTCGGCATTGCGCTCGCGCTGGCGCTCTGTGCCGCCTGGGTCACGGCTTGGCTGCGTGATGCAAGCCTGACGCTGCCCCTACAAGTCGCAACCGCGAGCGTCGCCGGCTACGGACTCTATGCGGTCCTTCTCGGCGTCCTGAACGGAACGCAGCGCTTCGGCCTGCAGGCACTTGTCGACGGGTGCTTTTCCCTGTTGCGCTTTGCAGGTCTCGTTTTAGGCGCCTGGTTGACCGGGCGCGCTTTCGGCGCCTTCCTCGGGCTCGGGGCTAGCTTGGGCGCGATGACGCTGGTCTGCGGCGCGGTCGTCACGCAGCTCCGCTGGCAAGCGGCCGCGTCTGGCAGACGCGAACGAGCGCCGGCCCCGCAAGGCGTCGCCGCACCACCTGATGGCACGCTAACCGCGGATCCTGGCGTGCCTGGGGAAAGCGGCGGTGCCGCGTCCGGTGGCGATGCGCCGGGTGCGGCCGCCGCCCATGCGCCCAAGGCAGCGGTGACGGCACTCAGGCCCTGGCTAAGCTTCGTGCTACCGCTCCTCGCGTTTCACCTAGGCATCAACGCTCTACTCCAGCTCGACATTACGCTGCTGAAGCTGTTCTCTGGGGAAGCACTCCTTGCGGGAGGCGTGAGCACGGGGGAGGCGAGCGCGACGTCAAGTCGTCTTGCGGGTCATTATCGTGCCGCGCAGAGCTTTGCTTTCGTAGCCTATCAGCTCGCCGTTCCCCTCGCACTCACGGCTTTTCCAGTGGTCTCGCGCCTTAAGCGCGAAGGCGCAGCAGCGCTCAACACTACGCTCGTCGGAACACTGCGCGCAGCCTGGATTGGAGCCCTGCTCATCGCGATCCCCATCTCAGCGAACAGCCATGCTTTGCTCTCGTTTGTCTACCCCGAAGGCTACGCGGTCGCTGCGACTTCCCTCGCCGTGTTGGCACCGGGCCTGGCCCTCTTCGCCGTCTTCGTGATCGTCTCCACCGCACTTGCGGCCCTGGGGCATCCGGCGCGCTGCGCGCTCTTCGCACTCATCGGCACGCTTATCATGGCGTTCACCCTCGAACGGGCGTTGCAGACACCTGCAAGTGAGGTGAGCACCCTAACGCGGACGGCCGTCGCGACGAGTAGCGGCATCGTGGTGTCGCTTGGGCTCGCGCTCTACACGCTGCACACGCAAGGCGCGCCCCTGCCCTACCGTACGCTCTTCGGTGGCGGGATTGCAGCGGCGGTCGCTTGGTGGGCTGGCGACACGCTCAGCGGCGAAGGCTTCTTGCGCCTTGCGGGTGCGGGCGCTGCCAGTGCCCTCACTTTCGTTCTCGCCACTGTCTTAACCGGCGCCATCTCGCGCCAGGAACTCGCCAAAGTACGCCGTGCTGTTCAAGGCAAAGTGCGCGGTCGCACCCGCGCCTGAAGAAGTGAGGAGGGTGCGACATGCGCGCATGCGCAGTGCATGCCTTCAGTATACGGCGCCTAGGGCTAGCGGCCGGCGGGTCGCAGACGAACGCCGAGCACTTCACCGAGCTTGATGCCGTAGGGGCGGGGGATTTCGTAGAGGCGCGCTTCTACGACGAGCCGCGCCCGTGCGTGGGGTTCGCCCTTAAGGGACGGGAGAACGGTTTGGGACCAGCGAACCAGCGACTTGCCATCACAGGTACGCAGCGCCTCCGTTAGCATGGGCTCCAGGCGTTTTTGGTACGCCACCGAAGCGGAGCAAAGCGCGGAGAAGGTGCGCACCAAGCCGTCTCGGCCGATGGGCGTGGCCTCGTCGTAAGCCAGCTTGAGCGCATCGAGGTGCTTAGCGACGCGGGCAGGCGCTATCCGTGCGAGCGCCGGAAGCGCGTCGGAAGCTGCTTGCGCGCTGCGGCGAACTTTACTCGATACGGCGCGCGTCAGACGCTCGATCGCAGGGACCAACGCTTCAGGTTTTTCAAGTGCCAGCCGGCCTACTACCTCAGCTGCCTGGTTCGCCGCCGGCCCTTTGCCTTCGATCAGCGCATCTGCATAAGCCTGAACTGAGGGGGCCGCATCCTCGGCGGCAGGCTCGCGTGCGGTCGCTTTGGAAAGCTCGGTAGGAACACCCGTCGCTTCGGAGGGGACCGTCTTGTTGTCACACGCTGGCTTCGTGGTCGCTGCGGTGTGCGCCGCTCCGTCCGCCACTTTGTCCGCCACGTTGCCAGTCACCAAGTCGGCCACCATGTCAGCCACGCGCGCATCCGCTTTATGCGCGGCGCCATGTGTCTGCTTTGCAACGGGGGCATTCGCGAGGCGGGTCGTCACCCGAGCGGAGGCGGCCGATGGACGGGTCGATGACCCTGCGGCGCGCGGGTCCTTCACAGTCGAGCCATTCTTCGAGCTTTTCGTCGAGCCGTTCAGAGACGCGTTGCCACCGTTCGCCGACTTCCGCACACCAGGCCTGGAGGAACCTTTCGGCCCGTACTGGGCTGGATTGTATTCGGCTGGATTGTACTCGGTTGTCTCGTACACCGCGCCAGCGGCGCTTGCGCCGCGCGCAAGCACTGGACGCTTAGCCGCGACGGGCTTGGCCCCGAAGTGCGTGGCGGCTGTGGAAGTCGCGTGTCGGGCCGCTGGTTTACTCGCCATCCGTCTTGTCTCCCCGCTCACCTACTGGCCGCTCACATACTGGTCCAGCATCGCGGCGCGAAAGGCGATCCTGCCGTCATTGGGCATCACCTAAGCCGGCGCCGAATCCCATGGTTTCGGCCGCTCAAGACCCTGAATCCCACAAGCGTTGGGCCACTAGAGGTAGAGAGTGCGCGTACCGTGCACTCAAACCCCGATGACCCCCCGCGAAGGGCTCAAAAACCACTTCCGGCCCGTGACCCATGGCGCGGTAGAAGGCCTCCGTTGCGTAGTTTAGGCCGAACTCGTCTTCTGTGCCCGCATCGAGATACAAAAATTTGACGTCTGCCACGTCTCCGCCTCGGTCCGCGAGGCGCCTCAGTGGATCTGCTGAGCAGATCTCTCTCCATGCGGCCTCGTTCACCTGCCCCGTCTCGAGCGAGCACGGCATCTCAAAATGAGGCCAGGCGGCGCTCGGCGTAGACGTGTACGCCGCAAGGCAGGCCAAAACGATTGCGGCCTCAAACGCAAGCTGGTCCTCCGGGCCTCGCGCGGCGATACGTCGTGCCAAGGTCTCGAGGTTTCCCGCACGCCGCACCGCCTGAGCAGCACGCAGCAGCAAAGGTCGCAGGGACATGTCAAAAGCGCCGTCGGGGGCGTGCGCTGCCGCGACCGCGTAGACGCCGGGACGATCGAGCAGCATGCGCAGCACACCGAAGCCGCCGGAAGAAGCGCCCATCAATGCCAACGCGCCAGCCCCGGGCCGCACATTCCAATGCTTCCGCAGAAAAGCGGGGAGCTCATCTGCCAAGAGCTGCTGGAAGTCGCCGAAGATCGGTGAGTCGACGAACTGCGAACCACCGAAGGGCGTCCAAGTATCCACAGCGCAGGCCAAGACGGGGGGGACAGCATCTGAAGCGATGAGCGCGTCGAGTCGTTCGATAGGGCTCGGTTTCCAGGGTTGGCCAAAAAAGCATTCGCCATGACCACGACCGAAGGCGGGCAAAAGCACAACGCACGGCAGCGCATTCGCCTCGGTGTATCCTGGGGGCTCGTACACACAGAGCTGGCGCTGGGAGGGCAGGCCAAAGCACCCACGCGCTACCGCCGTCGATGTGATGTGATGCGTTCGAATCCTTCCCTGCACGCGAGCCTCCCCGGATGCCCATACCCCATGCGTGATCGGTTAAGCGAGCTGCGTGTTCGGTTGAGGGTCTGTGCTCGAGCGCCCACAGCCAAAAACCGCAGCGAACTTAAGGAACGCGCGGGATTTTTTGCGAGGACGCACGGCCGG
>SLEO01000091.1 GCA_007124745.1 Myxococcales bacterium | reverse complement strand
GGGGACGAAAGCCGCGGGAAAATGGGCCTTCCGTGCGCGGACCCACCCACCCCACCATACTTACTCCAGGCCCATTTCCCCGCGGCTTTCTGCGTCTCGAGTTCATGAGGGGACAGCTCAGGTGGCTCAGCTGTCCGTTCCAGCGCAGGGTCTCGCCTGCTGGAGCCGATCGAGGATGATGGCAACTGCAGCGCGTACGGACAGGTGGACGTAGCCAAAGCCCGGGTCAATCGGCGGCAAACGGTAGACGCACTGCGCTAGAATGTCAGCGGCTAGCCCGTGCCCCGTCCCGAACAACAGCAGTTGGGGCTTCGTGGCGCGCGCCGCCTCTCGAAAGCTCATCTCCGGACAGAAGCTGCTGGGCTGCGCAGATGTGGCAACAAGTTCCGGTGCCTCACCCTCAAGCTCGGTAAGGTCTGCGACGGCATCAGCGACGCTTGCAACGACACGCACGCGCGCAAGCGCCCGCGTACGAGGAAGCAACCGTTCCTGAGCCGAAGGTGTCTTCCAGTATTCCGTGATGCCTTCAACGAGAGCGCGTTGAGCCGCAATAGGCGTCACGATGTAGTAACGAGAGAGCCCATAGGTTCGAGCGCTGCGGGCAAGATCATGGACATCGAGGTTTGTTACGGATGTCGTGATCGTCGCCCCGGTTCGGTCGAGTACGGGATAGTGAACGAGGCACAGCGCCCGCCGCGTCGTGGTGACGGTCGGCTCCTGTGCCGCGCGAGCCGTCTCGTCACTTTCCTTATGCATGTGCTCAGCCCCTTGCTCCACGTCTTCTCCTCGCCATGCCGTTCCGGCGGCATCGTTCAGGCGGCATCTTTCACGCGTGCCGCCAGCGTTACGGGAGTGCATCCCGCAGCGCCTCTCCCAACATGCGCGTCGGGCCTCAGCGCACCCTTGTTCTTTTGAGCAGCGCTGTAACGCTATCGACACCCAGAACGACTACTGCTCATCAACTCACCGCCCCACGCGACCCTGCCACTAAGCCAGCGGCGACTCTCCGGACCGAACCCGCTTGAGGCCTAGCCCGATTCCGAGGGGACCTTAGTCACTTCATCCTGGTCCAGTCCCGCGCGCATCGCGGCGCGCCACGCCGCGATGCGCGCGTGGTCTCCTGAGCGCAGCACCGGCGGCACCTCGAGCCCACGGAAGACGGGTGGTCGGGTGTACTGTGGATACTCGCCAAGGCCCGTTGCGTCGAAGGACTCTGCTTGAAGGGATGCCTGATTGCCAAGCACGCCCGGTACAAGCCGGGTCACCGCCTCCGTAACCACCAACGCGGCGACCTCACCGCCTTGCAGCACGTAGTCACCAATGCGCAGCGATTCGTCGGCAAAGTGGCTCACGCGCGCGTCAATGCCCTCGTAGCGCCCACACACGAAGATGAGGCCCTGCTGCTGAGCCTCCGTGGCAAGCGCAGCTGCCCGTACTTGGTCGAAGCGTTGTCCCGAGGCGCTCAGGATAATGACCCGGGCGGATGCCAGCTCAGCGACTTCTGATGTGAGCGCTTCCAGAGCGCCCAGGACAGGCTCCGGGCGCAACACCATGCCCGGACCACCGCCGTAGGGGGCGTCGTCCACGTGGCCAAAGCGGCTCGTGCTGTAGGCCCTCGGCGACCGGACATGCACGCTACAACGCCCCTCCGCGCACGCTTTCCCCAGCAAGCCGTGCGAGACAAAGCCCTCGATAAGCTCAGGAAAAAGCGAGACAAAGCCGATAGCGAGCACTACGCCCCCTCGGTCTCGTTGGCGTGGCTAGGGGGTGAACCTGCACTTGAAGCCAAAGCAGAGTCAGCGGATTGTTTTTTCTTCGGCGGCGCCTTTGCGGGCGCAACTTTGACTCGGGGCAGGTCGCTCAGCCCCGAGACTCGGATCTCACGCCGCTCGATATCGACACCCCGAAGGTAAGGCGCCACCATCGGCACCTCGACCTGGTCCGGCGCGAGCTCCACTGCCAAGCAATCGACGGAAGGATAGTTCAACACGCCGACGACCCTGCCGACGACGGTGCCTGTTTCATCGACGACCTGGCACTTTTCGAGGTCCACGGCGTAGTACTCGCCGTCTTCCTCAAGCGCGGGCAAGGCCTCCCGGGGCAGCGTCAGGTGCTGCCCACGCAACGCCTCGGCCTCGTCCCGAGTGGTGACCCCCTGCAGACGCAGGAGATAGAGTTCCTTATGGCGCCGAAAGCCAGCAATGCTCCACTTCACGCGCAGGCCCGTAGCCGTGCGCAGAAAGATCTCGCGAGGCGGCCCCTTAGCGTCGCCCTCGAAGAGGGTGCTGTCCGCGTTAAACATGAAGACCCGGAGCTCACCCTGAAGGCCATGGGGCTTGGTCACGTATCCGAGGTCAACCCAGTCGACCTCAGCACGTACCTGGTCGTCGCGCTCGTCGGCGGTCATCGAAGTCACGTTAGCACCTAGCTGCCGTCTCTCGTCCGGCGGTGTCCTGCTCTGACGCACAACTTGCCTGCGTGTAGCGCTGCCGAGGGGCAGTTAAGGTGTCCCCGAAGGTAGACGGGAAGCTGCAAAGCACTGCATCAACGGCGAGGCCGCCCAGCCGGCTCAGGCCACTAACCTGCGCGAGCATGCCCTACTCCAGAATCTGGAGGTTCACGCGGCAGCGTTGCTTGGCTGCACTCGTCGCCAGCAGGGTTCGCATCGCCCGCGCGGTGCGGCCTTCACGCCCGATAACCTTACCGACATCGTCGGCGGCTACCGTAAGTTCAAGACGTAGCTGGCCGTCTTCCACTTCGCCGTGCACCCGAACTTGATCGGGCTCGTCGACTAGGGACTCGGAAATGAACGCGACAAGTTCACGCATCTGGGCCTCTACGGCCTCCGTGAGGCCGCCACCGCTTGTGCGCCCGCCTCGCTGTTCCCGAGCCGAGTCGCTCTCTTCAGACTCGTCCTCGTTAAAGTCGTCGAAACCCTCGTCGTCGGCCCCGGCTGCTTCAAACTCGGTGGTCACAGCGTCGAGTTCATCGTCGCCGCCCTGAGAGGCTTTCGTCTCGGCGTCGTGTTGACTCATGCCGCAGCGCCTTCGACGCCAGCGACGGCCGCCACCGGTTCCGCCGCTTCAGCGCCCGCCCGAACCTGAGGGTCACGCTTGTAATCCCGGATGACTTTGGAGACGCGGTCGCTAAGTTGCGCGCCTAGCGCCTGCCAGTGGTCTACACGCGACAGATCAAGCCGGGTGCTTCCCGCTTCCAGACGCGGGTCGTAGTAGCCCACACGCTCGATATGATTGCCATCGCGGGGTGACTCGGAGTCGGTCACCACCACATGGTAAAATGGACGCTTTTTGCAGCCGGCACGAGCAAGACGAATAGTAACCATGCGAATCCTTAGGGAGCGATCTTTGTATTCAGCGCCTAAGCGGCTCTCTCATGGGCCGCAGCGCCTCGAAGTGTAGACTTTCAAGCCCCGGAGTCAAGTTCAGCCTTCCGGCCTTAACGCACAGCAAGACATCCGCACGTCGTGCGGTCACCGAGCCCCCTAATTGGCATTCGACGAGAACATGCCTTGGCGACGTCCTGCGGGGTGTGCACGGAGGTGTAGGAAAGCGCGCCGCGGGACGAACGGCTTAGGACGCGCGACTTTGCCCAAGCTCCCGAAAAATCACAAGTCGCTGGATTTCACTCGTTCCTTCGCCGATCTCGCAGAGTCGCGCGTCGCGCCAGATGCGTTCAACGGGGAAATCACGGGTGTAGCCGTAGCCTCCAAGGATCTGTATGGCGTCGTTAGCCACTGCCGTGGCTGTCTCGGAGGCGAAGAGCTTCGCCATGGATGCCGCCTGCCTTGCAGGTTTGCCCTGGTCGATAAGGCTCGCCGCTTCCCAGGTCAGTAGACGCGCAGCGTCGAGACGTGTGCGCGCATTGGCAAGTTTCCACTGAATGGCCTGGAAGCTCGCAATGGGCGCACCGAACTGCTCGCGCTCGCTCGCGTAACGGCACGCAACCTCTAGCGCGGCTTCGCCGAGCCCGAGCGCCATGGCAGCGATGCTCACCCGACCCGGGTCCAAGCAGCCGAGCGCATCGGCGTAGCCCTCGCCGAGTGCGCCTACCCGGCAGCTATCGGGCACCTTCAGGTCATCGAAGCGCAGCTCCACCGTGTCACTAGATTTGCAGCCGAGCTTGCGAATGTGGCTCGTCGCCGAATATCCGGGCGAGCTTGTATCCACCATGAACGCGGTAATCCCGCGCTTGCCCGCGGCGGGATCGGTTTGCGCGAGCACTAGACACACGCCGCCTACGCTTCCCTGCGTAATAAACGTCTTGGAACCGTTGAGCAGCCAGGCATCGCCAACGCGAACGGCGCGCGTGCGGAGGGCAGCTGCATCAGACCCACTGCCGGGCTCGGTCAGCGCCCAAGCCCCTAAGACTTCGCCCGTTGCCATCCGTGGCAGGTGGGTCCCCTTCTGTGCTTCTGTGCCAGCGCGCATCAGGTGCCCGCAGGCCAAGCCGTTGTGCGATGCAACCGTAAGCGCAACACTCCCATCGGCTTTGGCCAGTTCTTCGACGATCACTGCGTAGGCCAGTGTGTCGAGCCCAGAGCCTCCGTAACACTCTGGTATCCGTATTCCCCAGAAGCCGAGCTCGCCAAGCCTAGGGACAAGTTCAGCCGGGAAGCGCTCTGCCTCATCCCGAGAGGTCGCTCCGTCTTTGAGGACCTCGCGGGCAAAGGTGCGAGCCGCTTGGCGTACAGCGACGTGGGTCTCGGAAAGCACGGGAAGCATAGGTTTAGGATGGGGCCTTTATGCCTCGTTTTACAAGTCTTTAGCGGGACACCCGCCGGCGGCAACGGCGTAGCGCACCCGACCCTAGGCGACCAAACCGAGGCGCTACGCGAAGTGGCGCCGCACGCCGTATTTTAGTACCTTGGAGGCGCGTGTCGTCCCCAAACCCCAACGTTGATGTCGCTAGTGAAGGCTGACGCCGGCGGGCATGCGTCGGATGCCGGCGCGTCAGCACTGCGTCGCCGCGACGTCAGCGGTGCGTGCATCGACGCACTACGACCCTCGGGCTGGCGCCTTGGTAAAGTATCCAGGTGGGGGCATCAGTCACGCACCTGCCAGATTTGGAGAAGCCTTCCCGGTTCGCCTAGGACCTTCGAGGTAGCCTGGCTCAAGCGCTACAAACGCAGCGCTGCGGGTGAACCACACCCGGCGCTCGCACGCGAACTCTGGGCACTTCGCCTGCTCTGCGGACTTGACGTACCGCGTTGCCTGGAAACGCTGGCGCTTGCGGAGGAAGACGCGCTCATCCTGAGCGAGGTGCGCGGCGAGACCCTTCGGCATGTTCGTCTCGAGCCTGCCGAGGCGCACGCCCTGCTTGCCGCCCTTTTGCGCATGCTCTGTTTCCTTCATCAACGCGGTGTCGCGCACGGTGACCTCAACCTCAACAATGTGCTCGTACGTGAGCGGCACGCGACCATGTGGCGGATTGCCCTCGTCGACTTCGGCAGCGCGCTCAGCGCCCCCGCCCTACCCCCTCAGGTAGGCGAAGTGCCCGCCGCACCCGCCCACGCGGCACCAGAGAGACTAGGCCTGCAACCCGGGCTCACCGCTGCCCACGCCGACCTATACAGC
Source organism: Myxococcales bacterium (assembly GCA_007124745.1). Lineage (GTDB taxonomy): Bacteria > Myxococcota_A > Polyangia > Polyangiales > SLQV01 > SLQV01. Next base: position 20,736 of record SLEO01000091.1, on the reverse strand, counting down.
GCGGGTTCATTGGTTCGAAAGCTGCTGCGCATGAGCACAGAAGCACCGAACGCCGCCGCGCAACGCGCAGGTTCTCCGCCCACGCGTGCGGGGGATGGCCACTTGGATGGGTTTGTCGCGCGGCTCACGCACCCAGACCCGCGGGCACGCTTCGTTTCCGCCGTCGCAGCGCTGGAGGCCCTCCGTGCCGCGAATTGAGACACGACGTGAGCCAGGCCCCTACTTCACTACCTCAGCTCAAGCGTGAAAAAGTTAGCTTGTCGCTCGCGCCAAAGAGCGCTGAACATGGTGCTAGGTACATGCGACCGAGGCGCAGAACGATACGCCCCGCAAGCAACCGCGGCGCTTCGTGGGACCAGAGCTTTTCAAGCGCCTCTGCCCACAGCGCTGAGCTACCGATAAGCGGCAGTGTCCGGTTGTCGGTGCCCACAGGCGTCAGCGGACTCGACGAGCCCGGCTCCGGGGCAAAGACCACGAAAGGCTCAGAGATGCCCGGCGCGCGCCGCTGTCCTTCAAAATAGGCATCAAGAATGGTATCCACCCGGCGATGCGCCTGCGCCGCCAGCGCCTCAAAGGTCACCGATTCGATGAATGGGCTCACGGAATACTGATGCAGATGCAGCCAAGTCGGACCTGGCAGACGCTGGGCGGACGCCAGCGCCACGGTCACGAGCCTCGGGCAAGGACCGACGGAGAGCCCCGTCTCTTGATGGCGGGCCCACTCGCAGAAAACCTCCGCGGTGGCTGGGTCCACGAGATGCCGCCGTTCGAGGGCGCCCCGGTTCCAGCCATCAACCCGTTCACGGCCGAGTTCCACGAGGGCGCGCCCGTAGTAGCGCTCCTCATTGCGCCCCTGAAGCACCCACTTGCCGAGCCACAGCTCAGCCAACGGATTCGTCTCGGATTCCTTCAAGGCCGCCGCCGCCAAGCGACCACCCTCGAGCAATAGGAGCACCATGAGCGCATCATGCGCCTGCAGCGCGCGTCGCAAGCGACCCGCCCAGCGCGCGAGGATCAGGCTTGCGGGCAGTGGCTCTTCTTCCGGGTCCGGGCGCAGCAACGCGCGCACGGTGGGTGACGCGCTCGCACTGTCCACGCCTGCGCGCAGAATGGAGACGATAAGGTTTTCGAGCCACTCCGCCAGGCGTTCACGACCGAGCAAGCGAACGGGCGCGGCCGCTGGTGGTGTTGAGGCAGAGCCTTGACGCCGCCCTTGCGTAAGCGGTACCGCTCCTACACCCGTCAGGGCGGCATCCGGTGCAACCTGGATTCCCGAATCGAGGCGAACCACGCCCTCCTCGTCGCCTAGCTGGGCCATCTCGCTTCGCAGCACGCCATCGTGCTCACTCAGCACCGAGAGCGCGCGGATACGCGCCTCCTCGGGGAGGTCATCCGCCTTGTCGAGCAGCGCGTGCATGAGCATCACTATGTCGTCGCGGTGCCGGGCACTCATCGGGGCAGCTCCTTAGGCAGCAGATGGGGGCCGCTCAACTCCCCTTGACGCAATAAAGAAGAGTAGCGACGTTCCAGCTCAAAACGCAGCGCCGAGGGGACGAGCCGCAGGTCCATCGAAAGCACTTCTTCGAGCAGAGCTTGCGCTATCGCCGCGCGATTTTCCCGCTCCAAGGCCTCTGCGCGCCGCAGAAACGTGTGCGCGATGGCTTTCATGCCGGCGCGACTCGCCTCCGTCTTGCGCCGACTCACCTGGTAGGCTCGCCGGAACGCGACGAGTGCCCTCACGTCTTCACCCGCCCGAGCGAGATACAGGCCCGCGGATAGTATCGGTGTCAGCCATGATTCGCGAGAACGGAACGCTCGCTCCATCGCAGCGAGGCCTCGCTCCTTAGCACCGAGGAAAAGCCAAACACAGCCCAGGTTAAAGAAGAACCACGCCCGCGTTTTCCGAACAATGGGCGTGCGTGGGGCAATCGGGTGCTCGGAGGCGCCAAACCAGGATTCAGATACGGAGAGTTGCTCCGTATCCTCACCCCGCAGTTCTATCCGCGCGCGAATCGCAGTGACCGCGTCCTCGATCTCACCCCAAAGAGCTGCGATTGAGGTGGCGTGACGCAACTCGCGAAGCGGCTGAAGCGCCGCTGCATCACCACACCGCGCCAGGGCCCGAATGGCCGCCGCCGCCACCAACGAATCCTGGTGCCGCAAGCTAGCCACGATCTTTGTCGTGTCTTTCACACGGTCAAAACCCTCGAGGGCCTCCAGCGGCATCAGGATTTGCGCCGCCTCCTTGCTGTCGAGCTGGTCCATCAGGAAGGCCTCGCCTCGCCGGTCACCGCAACGCCCGAGTGCGCCAGCGAGCACAATGCGAATACCCGGGAGCACCGCGCGCTCGTAGGCGCCCTGAAGCAGCGGCAGAACACGCGGATCTTCAATGCGGGACAACACCTGCGCCGCTTCGATCACAAGTCCGGAGTCGCGGTCCGCCAGCAGATACCCCAACGACGGCACGAGTCTCGGGTCGCCTGCATAACGCAGTGAGCTCAAGAGGGAGATGCGGTCCCGCGGTAGCGATACGCCATCCGTCCCTTCGATCACCGCACTGAGGTGCGCGATCACTGCGTCGGGAAAATCTCGCGACCTAAGCAGCAGCACCGCGCGTTCGTGCCCAGCAAGCTCAAGCAGAGGCTCACTCGGGTATTCCCCCTCCCAAAATGCGCGTAGCTTCGGCAGAAGACGGTCGAGAATCTCCAGCCACTGCGTCCGTTCGAGACGCACCTCACGACCGATGGCTCCCGGCAGAGGAGCGCGGGCCAGCGAGCGTTCGTAGGCGAGGTCCGGGCTCCCGATCGTCAGGAGCGCTTCAGACGCGTGACGCAGTGCTTCCGCATCGTGTTCCTTGGGTGCGTTGAGGCGCTCACCGAGCCGCACCAGTGCGCGCCGACGCTCCACGAGGGCGCCGCCGCGCGCTACCGCCACGAGCGTGCGTAGGTCGTCAACGGAGTCTAGTTCCCGCCAGCGTACGATGAGCTGCGCCTGGCTCGCCTCGTCACTCGACCCATCGTGCGTGTCCGTGCGGGATGCGGGTTCAAGGGCGGGCTTAAGGCTGTCCCGAACGAAGAGCGTAGCAAAAGCACGGGCAGTGAGCGATGTGGCTAGCGTTCGTTCGTCGCGCAGCTCGTCGGGCGCGGGTCCTTCTCCCTGCGTAAGGGCGGCACCCGCACGCTGATAGGCCTCGTCGGTTCCGATGCCCCCGGCAACCAACGTCAAGAGTGTATCGGAGGAACCCGACTGTTCTTCGATATCGCGCATCCAGCTAACCTAAGTGCCTCAACTGTAACCGTTCTCAGAGCTGCGTCACACAAGAGCGTGTCGCGCTTGTACCCTGGCCACGCGGTTTCAGCCCTAAAAGCGCGGGGGCGCCCCACCCACTCGCCCTTTTTGGCAGGCTGGTAGGGGCAGCGTCCGCTGACGCTGGCCTCCTAACCTACCTGAGTGGCACGCATGATTCACTATTTGAGGCACACCCTGACAGGCTGAGCCATCCCCTGGGTGAGCCTGGGGGATAAAAATCGCGGGAAAATGGGCCTTCCGTGCGCGCACGCGTTCCGCCATGTCCGTAACCTGGCTACGCGGGTCCAGCTCGTTGATCAACCCAACGACTGATCGACCCAAGCACACAAGTGACCGGCCCGGGCCTGAACGATCCCCCTAGGTCTCGAGACGCAGGAAGCCCCGGGGGGATGGTTTCAGAGTCCAGGCCCGCGTCCAGCTAGCGCTTGCGGTCAGGGACGGAGCGTCCGAGAAAGGCGAGCACTTGTTTGAGGTCCTCCCAGGCTTCCTTTTTGAAGTTGGGGCTACGCAGGAGGAAAGCGGGGTGGAAGGTAGCCAGGAGCGGAATGCCTCGATACGCGGCCAACCGGCCGCGCCAAGGCGCCTTGTCTCCCGGCGTGATGAGGCCCAGGCGACCGGCGGCTACCTTGCCAAGGGCGACAAGGATCTTGGGGGCGACAAGACCGAGCTGCTCGTCGAGATAGGGTGCGCAAGCGGCCGCCTCCGAATCGGTGGGGTTTCGGTTTTCGGGCGGCCGGCACTTGACGACATTGCAGATGTACACCTCGCCCGGGCCGAGGCCCATGGCCTCAATCATTTTGTCGAGCAGTTGTCCTGCGCGCCCCACGAACGGCTGACCCGTTTGGTCCTCCTGTTCGCCAGGACCCTCGCCGATAAAGACAAGCTCCGCCGCCGGGTTGCCCCGAGCAAAGACCGTATGCCTTCGTGTTTGGTGCAACTCGCAGCCGCGACACCCGGCGACCCGTGCCTCAAGCGCCGCGAGCGATTCAAGCACTTCAAGCGCAGTGCCGCTCCGGCGCCCCGGCAGCCGCTGCGCCTCCGCGGTCGCTTCTCGGGCTTCCGAACTCTGGCTCGCTGACGCGTGTCCGCTTACGGCCATCGCCTGCGTTGTGGCGCTTGGACGACTCCGGTCGCCCACACCGCCACCCTGAGCGCGCGCGTCTGCGGCGATTCGTACCCCCTCGGCGCCTTGACGCGCCGGGGGATTCCCAGCGACGCCCGCCAACGCGCCCTTGCTCCGGGCGGCCGCCAGCATCGCCGCCGGCCACTCCGGCAATGTCTCCGCCTCCCACTCAAGACGGGCTCGCACTTCTGCTAGCGTGGCTTTCGCATCGTGAGTCATGGCTGGCGCTTCTAACACACCCCCTCGGTCGCGCGAGGCCTCGTGCAACCCTCGCGAACGCGGCGTTGTCACACCCAAACGTGGAGCGAGGTTGACGGCAAAGTGGCCAAACCGCTAAGCTCTGAGCCAGGGTCCAAGCGTGCCATCGATATCCCGAGTGATTGCAGCCGGCGAAACTAACGTCGGCAAAAAGCGTTCCCATAACGAAGATGGCTTCGATGTCGTACAGGGCAGCGGGCTCTACGTCGTGGCGGACGGCATGGGTGGTCATGCGTCGGGCGAGGTCGCAAGCCAGCTTGCCCTAACGACATTGCGTCAGTTCTTCGAAGCCACCGACAAAGACCCGGAAGCCACCTGGCCGTACCGCATGGATAAATCCATCGGCTACGAGGAAAACAGGCTGATCACCGGGATTAAGCTCGCGAATCTCCGCATTCATCAGGCGGCGCAAGATGACCCTCGCTACCGGGGCATGGGCACGACGATTGTCGCCGCAGTGATGATTCGCGAAGGTCTCCTCATTGGTCACGTCGGTGATTCACGTACCTACCGCCTTCGGGGCGACAAGCTTGAACTTCTGACGGAAGACCACTCTCTTCTGAACGACTACATCAAAATGCGTCGCCTCTCCGAGGACGAAATTGCCAATTTCCCTCACAAGAACGTGATTGTTCGCGCTTTGGGCATGAAGCAGAGCGTCAAAGTCGACACGCGCCTCGACGTACCCCAAGACGGCGATATGTATATTTTGTGTTCGGATGGCCTGGCGGGTCCCGCAACCGACGAAGAAATCCATGAAGTCGCGCTCAGCGAAAAGGATCCGGCAACGCTGTGCTCAAAGCTTATCGCCAAAGCCAATGACAAAGGTGGCCCGGACAATATCACGGTGGTGGCAGTGCGTGTCGAAATGTCCTAGCCGCCGCCTTCCTCACCAAGCGGGGGCGTGGTCGCAGCCAATGCGTGCGAGGCGAGCAAGCTGGCCCAGCGTGCGTTCAGCTGTGCGCATGAGCGGCGTATGCCTCGCGCTCCTGGCTTGTGGCGCGTTCGCCGACGAGGCCTTAGGCGCATCGCGCTTGAGCCAACGGACCGTGGCGCGGGCGGAAGAGGCAAGCCCGCAGCGCGCAGATGACCGAATCTACCTTCGAGCGGGTGGGTGGCGCCGGGGCGAAGTTGTGTCCGTCGAACCGGGCGAGCGTGTACGCCTACGCGTCGGGGAAGCGGTCGAAGCCATTCCTTGGGCCGACATCGATACCCACAGGTCGGCAGCAGCGCTGGCCGGCAGCGAACAGAAGGCCCTTTACGCACCAGTAGACAACGAGGGCGCACAAGCCGCTGGTGCGCCTGAAAGCGGAGCCTCGCACACTCCAGACCAGGGAGAGCTCGTCAGCGGTGACGAAGGCGCTTCAGACGTCATTGCCAGCGCGCCTCGCAACGCGAACCACGGCGACCTTGCGGAAGCCGTGCGCGGTCCACGCCTTGCGCAGCTCGACCGTGAGTTGGCCGCGCTTTCTCGCGAGCGTGATGCGGTGACGCTCACTACGCCGCTCACGATATTCGTGGTGGGTGCGGCGGGCGCGAGTTTGTTCAGTACCCTCGGCCTGGTATTGGTGGGCGTCGACTGCAACGCGCTCGGCACCGCTGAAGATTGCGTCAGGAGCGCCCCCTACGGCTACGCGGCCTTGGGACTTGCCGGTGCGTTCTCTCTCATGTCAGCGACGGGTCTCATCTGGACGATGGTGCGCTCTAGCCAGCGCAGTGACCTCGATAACCGTATCCGTGACCGGCGCAACGAACGCTCACGTCTAGGCGGCCTCGCCGAACTTTCCCTCGCACCGCTACCGGTCGCCGGTGGCGCCGCCATCGGCCTAAACGCTCGTTTCTAACGCCCTGCCACTTCGGGCCCGCCTGTGTGGGTCACGAAGTGCGCGCGGTCATGCTGCGTTCCGCAGCCCTCGCACTCTACCGGGGGTCCCCCGGGCCCTCCGTCAATGTTGAGACGCGCGCCGCAGTAGCACACCCAGCCTTGAACGCGTGCAGGTGCCCCATACACCAACGCAAATGCGGGCACGTCACGGGTCACGACCGCTCCCGCCCCGACGAAGGCATACGCGCCAATGCGAACGCCGCAGACGATGGTGGCGTTTGCACCCAGTGTGGCGCCGCGGCCGACGTGCGTGGCAGCGTACTTGCCGCCCTGAGGTCTGTCTGAACGCGGCTGCTTCACGTTGGTAAATGTAAGTGAAGGGCCGCAGAACACGTCGTCTTCTAAGGTCACGCCATCGAATACGGACACGTGATTCTGGAGCTTCACGTTGCGCCCGAGGCGCACGTTGGCACCGACGAAAACGCCCTGCCCCAACGTACAGCCCTCGCCGACGATTGCGCTGCCCATGACATGGGCGAAGTGCCACACTTTCGTGCCCCGGCCGATGCGCGCACCCGCGTCGACGACCGCAGAGGCATGGATATAGACGCCGGCGTTGCTGTCATCTCCCGCCTCAGGCGCGGAAGGTGTTGCCGCTTCGCTCGGGCCGCGCATCGCAAGCGGGCGCGCCTTTTCGGAAGCTCCCGCCAGGTCGACATGACGACTGGCATAGCTGGCGCGCTCCTGCGCGCGCTCGGGGGCCCGCCTGTCGAGCGAGACGGGCACTCCCCCGGTCTCTAGACTCTTCTGTGCCGCCTCCAGCATGCGCAGCACCTCGACGGCATGCGCCGCATCCGTTCGGGGCGAAGCGCCCTGCTCAATCGAGGCGATAAAGTGCTCCGCCTGTGCCTGGAGGGGCTCACGCTGGGTAAGTGGGATCGGGCGGCCAAGGGCAGGTTTCGCTTTCGGCGTTTGGCCGTCTATCCATTCGACCTCGTGGGCGTAGAGCATGAGCTTCGACTCCCAAGGCGCCCGGTCGTCGAAGACCGCCATCTCTTTTTCGCCAACAATAACAAAGCGCTGCTCTTTAAATGGGTGCAGCCAAGAGACGAAAATGTGTCCCTTGAGGCCCGAGCCGAAATCAAGGCTGGTCAGCGTGACGTCCGCGATACCCTCGGATAGGTAGGCCTGTCCCTGGCAGGAGACGCGTTCTGGCAGCCGGCCGAGCAGAAGTGCGCAGAGGGCGAGGTCGTGGGGCGCAAAGCTCCAGAGCGCATTCTCCTCGTTGCGTATTACCCCCATATTCAGGCGGTTACTGTAGAGGTAACGCACCCGGCCCAGGGCGCCGCCGCGCATCAGCCGCTGCAGCACATCGACTACCGGGTGGTACGCGAGCACGTGGCCTACCATCAGCACAAGCCCAAGGCGTGCCGCCTGGGCTTTCAGTGCCTCGCCTTCTGCCACCGTCAGCGCAATCGGTTTTTCACAGAGCACGTGCTTGCCGGCAGCGAGACAGCGCTCCACCACCTCGACGTGGGTCAGCGCGGGCGTCGCAACCACAACGCCTTGAATCGAAGGGTCCGCCAGAATGCCATCGACGTCCTGCAGAACCGGCACAACCGCCGCGCCGAGGCCTGCAGCATCGAGCGCGCCCTGGCCCCGCGGGTCGCATACCGCGGCCAAGCACCCTAAGTCGGAAAGCACACGGTAGTGGTTCTTTCCCCAGCGCCCCACCCCAATCAGAGCGATTTTGCACGTGTTCACGCTAGTGAAGCTATCCTGCAAGCGGCGCATTGGGCTAGGATTCGACTATGGCGGTTCCTCTTTTTGATGCCTGGCCGATGCATGAACCGCTTGCGGAGGAGCTGCTCGCCGCGGTGGAACGCGTGCTGCGGAGCGGCCGCTTTATTCTCGGCCCCGAAGTAGAGGCCTTTGAGGCCGCGCTCTCCAAGACGCTAGGCTGTGCTCACGCCGTCGGCGTCTCTTCGGGGAGTGACGCCTTGCTCGCCTGCCTGATGGCGCTGGACATGGGGCCAGGGGCCGAAGTCGTGGTACCAGCCTACTCTTTCTTCGCGACGGTGGGCTGCGTGTTGCGCGTCGGTGCCACGCCACGTTTTGTCGACATCGACCCGACCACGCTTAACGCCGAAGCCGACGCGCTACTCGCCGCGGTGACGCCACAGACCAGGGCGGTCATCGCGGTGCCGCTCTTTGGCCGTCCCATTGAGGGGCTTGAACGCGTGGCAGAGCGGGTACCCCTCATCGAAGATAACGCCCAAGCGATGGGCGCCGCACCGCTTCGAGGCCTCGCGGCGTGTTACTCCTTTTTTCCCACCAAAAACCTGGGCGCGTTGGGTGACGGCGGTGCTGTCGTGACGCAAGACGCCGCCTTCGCCGAGCGCCTGCGACGCACGCGGGCGCACGGTTCCGGCCGCAAATACCACCACGACGAACCCGGGGGCAACTTCCGCCTCGATGCCCTCCAAGCGGCGCTGCTCAGCGTCAAGCTGCCGCATCTTCCTGCGCACACGGCGGCCCGGCGGCAGCTCGCCGAGCGATATATCAAGGCGCTGCCCCCCGGGCTCACGCCCCAGACCCCCCACGCTAGCCACGTCTACCATCAGTTCGTCGTCCGCTCGCCCCGGCGCGATGCGTTGCGTGCCGCGCTTGGTGCTGCCGGGATAGGCACGGAGGTGTATTACCCCCTGCCCCTCCATCGTCAGGGATTCGTCGAGGCCCGGAAAGGTCGCCAAGCCCCCTGCCCCGAGGCCGATGCCCTAAGCACTGAAGCGCTGGCACTCCCTTGCTACCCCGGACTCACCGAGGCGGCGCAGCGCGAGGTCATTGAGGCTGCGTCTCGAGCCTGCGCGGCGCTTGAGAAAGATGCGCGTCTCCCCGTTTAAGCGCCGGCATGGGCATGTTGGCTAGCGCCCGCTCGACTGTTCGACTGCGCTAGAGCACGAGAGCACGGGAGCGCGCGCCCTGCGCTGACAACCGTCGCATGGCGCGCTAGGTCACGCGTTGTGCGAATCTTGGTCACCGGTGGGGCGGGTTTTATCGGCGGGCACATTGCGAGACAAGCCCTCGCGGAAGGACACGAGGTCGCCATTCTCGATAACCTACGCCGCGCGAAGCGCGAGCGAGTGACGCCCGGCGCCACGTTCTATGAAGTCGATGTCGTCGACGAAGCTACGGTGCGGCACGCCGTCGCCGATTATCGCCCGCAGGCGATTTCCCATCAAGCGGCGCAGGTTTCGGTGCCCGCGAGCATCGATGACCCTGCCCTCGATTGCCGCATCAATGTGGAAGGTACCGTTAACCTGCTCCAAGCAGCCGTGGCGCAGGGCGTTGAACGCTTTGTTTTCGCCAGCACGGGCGGCGCCATCTACGGTGAAGTTGCGGAGGGCTCACTTGCCACCACCGAGTGGGCGCCAAAGCCGGGCAGCCCCTACGCCATTTCCAAGTTCGCCGCGGAAGCATACGTCTCCTACGCAGCCAAGCAGCATGGGCTGAAGACCAGTATCCTGCGCTACGCGAACGTTTATGGTCCCGGTCAAAGTAGCGAAGGCGAAGCGGGCGTTGTAGCCATCTTTCTTGAGCGAATCGCGCGTGGTGAGGCTGTCACCGTGTTCGCTCGGACAACCCCCGGTGACGGCGGTTGCATTCGCGACTACGTCTATGTGTCGGACGTTGCCGACGCCAACCTACTCGCCATGACCGCCGCCGCGCCGCCGCCTTTAGCTAATGTGAGCACGGGGGTTGCGACGAACACCACCACCCTCGCGGACGGCTTAGCGCGCGCCCTCGGCAAAGAAGTATCGATCAACGACGCGGGCCCACGTCGCGGAGATCTCGAATGCTCGGTCCTCGAACCGACACTTCCGGCATGGGGTCAGGCGGTATCCCTTGACCAAGGCCTCGCTCGCGTCGCCGAGGGCACACGGACTTAGCGGGTTCGGAGGGGGCCGGTCGACCGCAGCGGGCATCTGGCAGCTGCGTCAGGGTCGCTGGGACCGGGTAGCTGCGTCCGGGCAGTTGGGGCCGTGCAGCCGATGCCCACGCATCTGAGGCATGTATGCGCCCAGCGTACGGACTCCGACCTATTTTCGTCTCGCACCGCTAGCCAGCTAGGCAACGAGGCCGCGTCCGCATACCCTTGTATACGGTTGGAACATTACCTTAAAACTAGAAGTGTGCAGCTGCGTGGTTCGCTTCTCGGCGGCACAGCGCGGGCGACCAGCAAAGGGCATCGGCCTGCGCGCACCTATGGACCGCTGGCGCTTATGCTGATGGTTTCGGCGTACAGCTGGGGTTGTTCAGAGGACCTCACACGCTCCGCCACGCTGCCGCCTCCCGAGTTGCCGACGCCAGACGAGCGACCACCGCTTTCGGACGCGCCGAGTCCGCCGGCCGCGCAAATCTCTGAAGAAAGCGAAGCGGTTTTCGTCGCGTGTTCAGCAGAACTCTACCCGCTTAGTGCGGCATCTGGTCTTGGTCAGTTGAGGGCTCCTTGGCTAAGCATCGGAGGAGCGCATTTCTCCGTCAGCCACGCGCGCGCACCAGCGCAAGCCACGGTACACCAAGTCGAAGGCGAGCACGTGTCGTCTGCTTCGTTTTTGCTTCCGGAACGTGCGGATGCGGTATCGAATCAGCTTGGCATCTGGCATGACGCGGGCTCGCAGCACTTGCAGCTTCTAGTCCCCCTGTCGCTCGGTTCGCCGCCATCAAGCACGCCCGCCCTCTATAACTATCCTTGGGAGCTGGAGACGCGCGAGGCCGCTCGTGCATCCGTGGTCGACATCAGTCCCAAGGGGTCACAGACGGCGGTCTTGCACATCGATTCGGATCCCGGGTCTGGGTCATTCCTCAGCACCCGGATCCTAGCGAGAGATGCGGATGGTTTGCTGCATATACTCCACCGGGAGGTATCGGAAGCTACGCCTGACGAGGCAGCGACGACGAGCTGGCGGGGTCAAGCCCTTGGCGTCGCAGGGCAGGCGGCTTTGACGACACGGACGGAGGATGGTTGGTGGGTATGGCGCACGCATAACCATCAGGTATTCATCCGCTTTTACACACTTGAGGGGTTTGCGCTCAAAGAAGAAGTGAGCCTCTTCTCAGACGCACGCATGATTGCTGACTTTGGGGTTCAGCGCCTACGCGATGGCACCTATTTCCTAGTCTGGCGTCAGGGTCCGAACGGAGTGGAATCGCGCTCGCACTACGCACGCTACCGGCCGCCGTCGCCCTCCTCGGATGACGACGAAGGCGAGTGGCTCAGCGAGCACGTTCTGGGAGACAGCAGTGTCGGCACAAGTTCTCCGCGCCTCGCCGCCTTGGGAGGGTTGCCCTTTGTCGTCTATCGAACGCACCCAGTCGCGGACCCAGCCAAGCTTCAAGCTCAACTCTTTAACAATGCAGCCGAGCCGCTCTTTGAGCCTACGGATGTCGCTGAGCTCGGCGATGATGTTTCCCACCTGCGTTTCGGCGCTGCGCTCGAAAGCGGCGGAATCGTCAGTTGGAATGAAGCGCAAGGTACCCGCACCCGCTTAGCGAGGCTAACGTGTCTATGAGGAGGCTAGCCCCGCTGCCCAGCGCCGCACCCAGCGCCGCACGTAAGCGGCGCATAGGTGTTCATACGCTGTCCGCAACCTTAGGCTTGAAGGCACGGGGCTGTACGTATGCGGCCTGGTGGCTAGCGCCCCTTTTGCTTCACCTAAGCTTTGCGGGGTGCAACGCGGAGACTGCGAGCCGAGCGCCGGCACTTCCCCCAACCGCAGCCGACGAGCGTCCGCCCGCATCGGACACACTGCCCGTAACCGGCGATGAACCGATTCCTGCCCCCCCGACCCGCCGGCCGCCGGATACGGCGGAAGCGCCTGACGCGGATCCCGATGACGTAGACACAGGCAACGACGAAACGTTCCAGGACTCCCCGGGACGCTACATCCTCGCCTGGCCTAGCACGGAAGGAAGCCCCTACTGCCCTGAGGGAGAAACCCTCCAGAGCGGGTCCGCCTTTGCCTGCGACGAGGACAACCCCTGCGCTGCTGATGAAATGTGTGCGCCGGGCGGCTGCGACGGCAAAGGCATCTGCCTCAAGCGGGGCGCCGCTTGCTTGAGCGACAACGACTGCGCCGACAACGCGCCATGCCTAGACGCTCGAGACTGCCGACCAGGCGAGCCTTGCCCGCCCCTCACGCCCGAGGAGCCGAACCCCGAAGACGACCCGACCGGGGGTGATCCCGAGGACAACGAGAACAACGAGGACGGAGACGCTCCCCCGGAGCATGACCCGAATTCGGAACACCCCGGTCAAGGCCAAGGCCAAGGCAACGGAAGTGGGTCAGGCTCTGAGCCTGAAGACCCAGGGGCAGACGATGCGCCCGAGGCGGAGGACGCAGAGCCAGCGGAGCCACCGGGGCCCGGCGATCAGGAGGAAACACCTGAGACCGAGGCGGAGAGCGAAGCTGAGGCAAGCGCACCGCTCGTCGCTTACTGTCGGCCCTCGCTTCCAGGCTGCAGTGACTCGAGAAGCTGTGCCCCGGGCTTTCGCTGCGAAACCGAGGCCGGCGGCATGCGCGTATGCGTTGACCGCCGTCTACCCTGCGTTGCCGGCAGCCGCTGCCCCGCGGGTCATCGTTGCCAGTACACCCATCGGGCTGCGGTCGCGCTATGTGTACCGACGGCGGTGACATGTAGTGTCGCAACGGGTACGCCCTGTTTTGAGGACGAACTCTGCGCATCACTAACGAGTTTCGGCGACCTAGGGACCTGCCTTCCTCAGCGCGGCGAATGCAGCGACCACGGCGCGTGCCTAGACGCGGACGCGCCACGCTGCGGCATCGATCCGTTTAACGGTGAGACACGTTGCATGCGCGCAGGACCGTGTCTCGAAAACACAGACTGCGCGCCAGGAGACCAGTGCATCGACCTTGCGGAGCGGGGCGTGGGCATCTGTCACCCGTCTGCGGGCTGCCAGGCCGACGCAGCCTGTCCGGCCAATAGCCTCTGCGGCCCATCCGCCGGATCCGATGATGTCGCTTCGTGCCTTTGTTTCGCCGACGGACCACTTGAGAACGTCGGATGTGAATCAGGCGCGGCAGATTAACCCGCGAAGGGCTCACTTTTCGAAACACGTACGCTTGCAATCTACAGTCATGCAATACTAATATACATATACTAGAACACAGCCCGGAGCACCCCGGAGACACTGAACACCCCCATGTCATTGCAGCCAACACTGAAACCCTATAGTCAAGCACTTGGGGGCGCCGCGAACACGGAGCCCGGCTCGGCAGGGCGGCTAGACCGCAGGCGCCATCATTGGCGGATGGCACTGGATGCACGGCTTTCAGTTGACCCAAGACGAAAGCTAGTTGGCCTCGCGGCCTTCACGATGATGCTCGCTGGCGCCTTTGGCGCGTGCGCCGCGAACCCCGAGTTCGCCGCACCCACCGCCGAGGGCATCAGCAACGTTGCCGGCGAGCCCGTGGACGAGGAGGATGGATCCTTCCTACTGCCTCGTTGTATCGACATGGACGGCGACGGCTTCGGGCAACACTGTGAGCGCGGCCCCGATTGCGACGACACCGACCCGCGCATCGGCGCCGAGTGCCAGCTAACGCCTCAACCCTGCGCCGAAGGCAGTGCTCCCGAGGCCTGTTACAAGGTCGTTGACCTCTCCACCACGCGCCTGACGTGCGGTGTCGGCACACGCAGCTGTGTTCAAGGCCTGTGGTCTCACTGCCAGGTGACCTCTCACACCACCCTCCCCGCGAATCTCAGCGCACTCATCACCGGTCCGGCGACGTGCAACCCGTGCAATCCGCTCTGCCACTTCACGGAGGACCGCCCCGACGCCCTCGATTTAACGCCTTCGAACTCGCGCCATGTCACCTTCGACGCAGCAGCCGGCGGCGTGGTGCTCTCCGCAACCGAAAACGATAGCCTCGGTGTCGACACCGACGGCGACGGCATCCCGGATATCTTCGACCCCTTTCCTGACGATGCCTTCCGCGATGGACACACAGAAGAAGGCAACAAGTTCTACGTCCTGCCCTACCGGGACGCCCTCCAGTACGACCCCTACGACGTCGATCTGCAGCTCACCTCTGCGGATATCTACTTCTTGATGGACACCACTGCGTCCATGCAGGGTGAAATCGACAACCTCAGTGCAGCGCTCATTAGCGGAAACTTCATCGCAGACCCCGCGGAATGCGGCGTCGACGACCGCATGCCGCACCTATCGAAGTGGGTGGCGCGCTACTACCCCAACATGGATCTCCAGGGCGCTGCGTCGTTCTCGCGCACCCTGGATGAAATCAATATGGACTCCAATGAGGGCCCACCCGTCGACAACCAGGGGGCGCCGTGGCCGGCAGCGAGACCCGGGCAGAACTTCTCCATACGTTTCAGCGCTGAACTTACGGTGCCAGCCGGCCTTGAGGGCGATTTCCGTTTCGTGCTCGCAACCGACGATGCGAAGCGTTTGTTCGTAGACGGGCAGCCCGTACCCCTCGTCGATAGCAACACGGGCAACGTCGTCGAAAACACCTGGGGCTGGCGCGGACCACAGGAGTTCTACGGCACGGCGCACATTACGCCGGGAACCCACGACATCGTCGTTGAATACAACCAGGGCGGTGGCCCGTGGTTCGCTCGGGTGCATCTCGAGCCTCCGAGTATTCCGGGCTACGAGGGCCTTATCGGTGCCTTGACCTGTTCCATGCCCAATACGCGCTTCGGGCTTGGCTACTTCGATGATATTCCGCGGCGCCCCTACGGCTACGACGGCGGGGACGATTTCTGCTTCGACGAGACGCACGGCACACCGCACGACCTTCCTTTCGCGCAGCTACGCGCGATGACCACCGTTGCAACCGACGAAGAACGCGCCGACTTTGCCTCCGGTGTCGCTAAGCTCTCCGCGCAATGCGGTTTTGACACCCCCGAATCTCAGCTACCGGCGCTCTACGCCATCGCCACAGGCGCGTCGCTGCCGGATACTGCCAACGCAACGACGGTTCCGTCGGAAAGGCTTTTCGCAACACCTTGGGGCATTCACCAATGGATTGAACCCGAGAGCCCCTCTGCGCCTATCGTCGACGTCGGAGCGCCCGAGCCCTGCTTGCCGCCCACCTCTTGGGAGGCGGCTTATTACCCCAACATGACGCTCTCAGGGTTGCCAGCCCTGCAGCGTACCGATGCCAGTATCTCCTTCAACTGGGGCGGTGGCTCACCCGGCCCTGAAATACCCAATGACAACTTTTCTGCGTTCTGGCGCGGCGAGGTCACGCGGGAGAAGGCGGGCAGCTGCCTCTTCAGAATGCGCATCGATGATGGCATGCGTGTACGTCTCAACGGCGCAACGGTCTTGGATTCCTGGCGTGACCAGGGGCCAACGACCTACAACGCACTGGTCAATTTCCGTGAAGGCAATAATGCAATCGAAGTCGAGTACTACGAAAACCGGGGCGGAGCCGTGGCCCAGTTCTGGGTTCTCGAACCCGACGCGGCAGGGACCACGCCCCTTGAGCCCGACTTCGATATCGGTGACGTAGGCACAGAAGTCCGCCGTTTCGTAGAAAGCACAAGCGGCGCCGGATCCAGCTTCTCCGGCGGCTGCGGCGCTTCCGGCGCATCGCCCGACCATGTCTACCAGTTCTCTTTATCCGAAGCGAAACGCGTCGCCATCACAACGGCGGGCTCGTCATTCCAGGTACGTCTCAATCTTCTGAATGGCGGCCGACAACACATCACCTGCTCGTCGGACGAGGGCAACTTTCGCTACCTTGCGGATGCGCCGGCGGTCGTTGTGCGCGATCTGGAGGCGGGAACGTACTTTGTGGTGGTCGATGGAAACTCGGCAGCCGCTGCAGGCGAATACGCTCTCACCATTGGCCCCGCGGAAGGCAACGGCCAGGACGACGCCACCCATCTCGGCGACATCAGCGGCAAGTGGTACGAGTTGCGCGGCAACACCCGCAACTTCGACGACCGCTACAGCGACGGCCCCTGCTGGGGCGGTGGCTCGCAGCGTGCACGGGACAACGTCTTTCGCTTCGACGTTTCGCGCAGCAGCAATATTGTGGTGAATGCGCATCAAGACCATCTCAACATCGCTCTGAGGCTCTATGACTCAGAGTTTCGCGAGCTTTACTGCAACAACGGCCACAGCCACATTGGCTCTATTTTCCAGCGGCTCGAACCTGGCAGCTACTACTTACTCGTCGAAGGCGGTGGCAATAGCAATGCCGAATACAGTTTTGGCATCGGTGAATGGCCGGAGGATCAGCCCCTTTGGAGTCCTGCGGGAGGGGCCTGCGCCGACGGCACTGCGTGGGGTTATCCTTGCTTCCGTGAAGGCACCATCCCTGTTGTCATGTTGTTTACCGACGCGCGCATGCACAACGCGGCGCACGACGGCAATGCGACCGAGCGCTACGACGTCAACGCCCCGGCCATCAACGATGCCGTTCACGCCCTACGCCAAAAAGGCGTCAAGGTTATCGGCATCCATTCCGGACGGCGCGCAAATCGCCGCTGCAGGCGCGATTGCCTCGAACGACGTCATTGGCGAGAATGCAATCAGGAAACCTACACGTACTGCGCCATCGTTCCCCCGGGCCGCGAGGAATGCCGGATGGTGGAACGATGCTTTCAGAACATCTGCTACGAGGAAGAAGAGTGTCGTTGGGTTGGCGGATTTTGCCCACCGGGGCAAACACGGACTGGCACGCGCGAACGCTGCCACAATCGCTCGGAGTGTCTGGAGCATGGGCCCGAGTACTGCTGGATGGACTACCAATCTAGCGAACGGGACCTACGCGAACTCGCCTTTGCCACCGACACAGTCGACGAGAACGACGAGCCTTTGGTCTACCAAATTTCAGACACGGGCGAGGGCTTGAGTGGCGCTGTGGTTCAGTCGATCAGCCGCCTGTCGAACTCATCCCGCGTAAGCGTTTCTCTACGGGTGCGCGACAATCTCACGACCCCAGACGTCGATGAACGCACCTTCATCAAAAACATCTCCACGATTGTCGCGCCGATTCATCCAGGTGACCCGGAACCGCTCACGAACACGCGCTGTCTCGACGTGCACGATACCTGGTACGAGCGCTGCACGCCGGGCACCCCCATCCGCTTCAACCTATCACTTCGGAACGATACCGTGGTCCCCACCAGCGAACCACAGGTCTTTACCTTCGAAGTGGATATGATCGGCGACAGTCGCTACGTCCTCAAGACCTTCAAGGTCACGGTCATCGTACCTCCTGACCGCTCGAAGTTTCCCCAAGAGGGGAGCTATTGGCGCGTCATTGATGCGGACGAAGCCTGTGGAGACCGTCCCCTGATCTCCCGCCTACCCAACTGGCGTGACCTCGAGTTTGAAGCGTCCTTCGAGCCGGACACGGGCATCCGCTGGGAAGCCTATCTCGCCGACTCCCTCGAAGGCCTTGAAACGGCGACGCCCTACGTCTGGGAGTCTCCGGGCCAAGACTCACCCATTCAGCTCGGCGCCGCACTCGTGGGCCGGCTCGACCAGCGGCGCCGCTTCCTCAAAGTTGTTGCCGTGCTCAAATCCAACGAGAGCGGCACTAACACACCAACGCTCAAGAGTATGACCGTACGGTTTACTTGCCTCGACGACGTCTAACGGCACGCACCTGGTGCGGTAACGCAAGCGGTTGCGCCTGTTCCGGCCGGAAGACGGGGTTAAGCGAACCTCCCGCTGGCGCCGGAGCGTACATGGCCCCGGACGCGCACAACTGGGCCACCCCATATATGAAGGCTGCGGAGCAAGCCACGCTCCGGCGCACACCCGGTTCCTCTCGATGTGGCTCACTGGATAAGGCATGAACACCTGGCGCAGCTACAGCGACGGCATGTAGGTGCACCTAATTTGCGTGCTTTTCTGATGGGTGGCCTCGTCGTGATGGACCGTCGCTCCGTCGGTCACGCCAAGGTGGCACATGGTCTGCACCCACCGGGCGTATGTCCCTGCCAGACGCTGACGGTTCCAGCACATCATCCCGCACCCAAAGAGGCTATTCTTCCTTTCGTCGACGCTTGGGACGCATCAGCGCGCTGCACACACTCTGCAGCCTCGCGACCCTGAACCTCCTGAGCGCCGCATCCGTCGCGGCTGAGCCAACCGCCCTGCGGAACGCACCTGCCGAGCCCCGACCGAACGCCGCCGCCAAGCGTGCCCCGCATCCGCAACGGACGTCCGAGCTATCCCGAAGCAAATCGCGAGGCGCGCCAACGCCATTAAGGTCGCTCAGCATGGAAAACGCGCCGAAGAAGGCAGATTCCACCGAAGCACACCTAGCTCAAGCGCCCCCTGGCCACGCCAGCGCGGAACACCCCGCAAGCAGGGTGCGGCCGCCATCAAAGGCGAAAGGCGCACTGTCTCGTTCGCATGCCGGTAGTAGCCAGGAAAGGG
Organism: Myxococcales bacterium; assembly: GCA_007124745.1. Lineage (GTDB taxonomy): Bacteria > Myxococcota_A > Polyangia > Polyangiales > SLQV01 > SLQV01. The sequence continues at coordinate 1,767 of SLEO01000091.1, read as the reverse complement.
CAGCGGGAGGGATTTCTTCAGAGCCACGGTCACTGTCACCCGCCGACGTCAAGCGCGCCTATGAGGAGGCCTTTGCAACACTGGAACGCGCGACTCAAGCCATTCGGAGCATGCAGTAGCCACGGAGGCGCTTCATGCGGCGTCACTTTTCAGGGGGGATTTTACAAAATGCCCACGAGTTATCGGGAGTAAATCTCGCACGCCTCTCCCCCACTCTCCCCTAGACTGGCGTAAAGCCGGCAAGTGAGGCCTCAGCACCCCCTTGCTCTTTCCCGCTTCGTTTTTGCTGTCTGGACCCGGAGCGACCCCCTCATTGAGTCGAGACGTAGAAAGCCGCGGGAAAATGGGCCTGGAGTAAGTAGTATGGTGGGGTGGGTGGGTCCGCGCACGGAAGGCCCATTTTCCCGCGGCTTTCGTCCCCCGGGCTCACCCTGGGGATGGCTCAGATCTAGATCCCCTGAACGCTTACCATGCGGCACTTTAGCCGGCCGCCGAAGCGTGTAGTCGATTCACGTTGGGCAGCGGACGGCCGCGCGGGCGCCCTACCCGAAGCCAAGACCGAGCCGACCCAATATAACGTCCTCGACATCGAAGACATTATCGAGCTTCGATCCTAGAACGGTCAGAAAACCCTTCACTTGCGCGTGTTCCTGAAAGAGGATGGGGCGTCCGTCGTCGCTTTCGTTCCGTGCCAACACCGTCTTAATCTCGAAAAGCGAATCCACGTGCTTGGCGGACCGCAACGACGGCACGTAGCGAGCGCTGTCGGCAAGCATATAGGGCGCACGGCTGGTGCGAGCGTACGCATCGAGTGTAGCGTAGGGGTCCTTTGGGGCGGGCTCTCCGAGGGTTTCGTGCCAGTGCCCGTGCGGCGTGTAGCGAACATGGCTCAGCGTGTAGAGCTGACGACTCGGAAAGGGCATCATCGAAAAGAAGGGTCCATCCATGACCGTTATAGACGTGTCCCGTAGTTCGGCCGGTGGTTCGATCAGCGCCATCTCCGTAAGCTCGTGCTTAAACACGACTCGCGTGTCGGGGTCTTGCGACGCCCCGTCAACGCGCAAGCGATTGACACCCGAGTAGGTTGCGTTGACGCACAACCCAGCGGTATGGCTCGAGCCATCACTGAGCGTCACCCTCACGCCGTGCGCGTTACCGATAGGATGCGCACAGACCGTCAGCGCATCCAAGCCAAGCTTGCTGCTGAGCCCGCTTGCATTCAGCTCTTCCTGCAGGCGTAGCCTAAGCGCACGTGAATCGAACACGTATTCTTTGACTCGGAACACGTCCTCAATGAGGTCACGCGAGAAGAGCGCGCGCTCTTCCCGCGTAGGCGCTTCGAGCGGTGCACGGATGCGCGCGCAAAACGCCGCAAAGTACTTGGCACCAACGAAAGAATCCCGCTTGGCGATGCCATACAGAGCCCTTCTAGGCTTCAGGACGGCGTCACCAAACTCCGCCACAAAGCGGTCAAGATTGACGCGACTCCGAAACGCCGTCTGAAAGTTTCGTGGATAGTGGTAGCCGCCGTGAACACGCGCCTGATTGGCATAGGAAGCACGCTGCATCAGCTCTGCTTCGCGCTCCACCAAAAGCACCTTGAGCCCACGTCTGCTCAGGCTGAGCGCGAGGTAAACCCCGTAGAAGCCCCCCCCAACGAAAATCACGTCCCAATGCTTGTTCATGACGTCTCCAGGATGCGCTCTCTCCCCGCATCCTTTTGCGCGCAATCGTTCAGGGGGCGGATGTATACGCATACCCTCCCGC
>SLEO01000121.1 GCA_007124745.1 Myxococcales bacterium | reverse complement strand
TGGGACTTCTTCTCATGGGTTGTCTCGCCCCTGCGAGGGAAGAAAAAGACACATCGAGCATCAACAAAGTTGGTTCGCCGTCCGATCTAGTGGATGAAGTCGAACCGAACCTAGTTGCGCGGTCACTGCCAGCGTGTCCACTTTGGCGGTCATGGAAACCTGCTGGAGCCAGGGTAACGAGCTGCGAGTCAGACGCTGATGGACTAGGTTTTCATAGCTGGGAGATGGCTGATAGGATCTGTGAGAGACGTTTTTCTAGGAGCGGTCAAAATCCGGGCGGTAGAGCCGCACGCGACCTCACCCGTTTTCGGCCGGACTGTGTCAATGCGTTCGACGTGATATCCGACTGCACCCCTTGGTGGAAAAGAAAGGTGTCGTGTCAGTGCCTAACGTGTCAGCGCTGACTCACCGCTATCTTGACACCTTCGACGCTGCTCAACTTTCGTGGAGGCCAAGAACGCATGATGCCGCAAAGTTTAGCGGGAGGTGCGGCGGAGGCCGGTGGCTTTGTGGGCAGCGCTGCTGCCGGGGTGTAGTTTGTCTAGGAGTTCGCCAGCCATCACGAACTCGTAGTAGCTGACCATATTGGTTTCGATGACCTGCTTGAGTAGCGCGGTGGCGGAACCGCGTTCACCGGCCTGTAGTTTCGCAAGGGCCACGTAGAAACAGGCTTCGGCTTTTTCGCCGCGGGTCTGGGCCGCGGCGATGAGGTCGGCGCCGCTGAGGCCTCCAGCGGCAAAGTCTGCAAGTTTCGCCCACCAGCCGGGGCCCTTGGCGAGTTCGCGGAGCATATCGCCGAGTCCGCTCGGCACGGGTTCGTCGCGCATTTCGGCGAGGTTCTTGACCCAGAGGCCGAAATAGACCTTCCACTCGGGCTCGAGGGTGAGTTTGCGGTTCGCCTGTCGGAAGACGTAGCTGGCCAGCTGAACGTCACCGGAAGAGACGAGTAGGTGAGCGAGTAGGGAAGCGTAAGGTTCGCGCCAGCCCGGGGCTGCGTCCATCGCCGATTGAAACTCACGCCGCGCCGAAGAGGCGTTCGCAAGGCGGTCAAAGATGATGCCGCGCCGTACGTAAAACATCGCGAGTCCTGGACCTGTGAGGCCGTCGCCTGCTTCAGTCCACAGAGACAACGCGCGCTCGTAGGTCGACTTTGCGCCCTCCATGCCGACGGAACGCCGTTGGATATCGGCGAGCTGCTCGACAAACTCTGCCCGCTTGCCTGGGTTAAGTGAGGGGTCCTCCTCACTCAGCTTCACCGCTGCCTTGAGGTGTCGGGTGCTGGCCTCAAAGTTGCCGAGACGCGCCTCGAGAAGACCAAGCTGCAGCAGCACGTCTGGGGTAGGCTCCTCGGCTAAACTCAACTCGAAGCGTGCCCGAGCTTCGGTCACGTCGCCCGCGTTCATATCGAGCATGCCGAAGAGCAGGTAGAGCGCTGCTGGTGCCACCGAAGGCGGCGTGTCCGGCCATCCCGAGATACGTTCATTGAGCAGATCTTCCGTGATGGCGGCGACGCCGCGAGCCTGCTCCGAGTCCGTGTCGAAGAGCCCCTGCTGCACGAGCACCGCAAGGCGCTCCAAGGCTTCGTCGTAGAGTTCCCGATTCTCGGGGGCGAGATTCACCGCGTCTCGATACCAAGCGGAAGCATCATCAAGCCGCTGCTCAAGACTCGCCACCCGGGCAAGGCAGAGGCGAAAGCGGGGGTCAAGGGGTGCGATGGGCAGCGCGCTTCGACACAATCCCAAGGTCAACTCGGGCCGCTGCTCCGCGAGGGCCGTGGCAAGTTCGAAGCGCGCGGAGAGGCCGTCCGCGTCGGTCTGGCTCGCCGTGATGAGGGCAGCCACAAGCCGCCCTTGCGCCGGCCCTGAAGCTTCAAGTTTGCGGACTTCCTCGACGGCGCGCTGCATGTCGCCGTGCTCCATGAAGACGGCGGCCACGTCGAGTGGCGCCCGGGCAAGCAGAGGTAGCGCCGAGCGGTTCTGCCTGAAGAGGTCTGGTGACGCGAGCTGCGTGGCGTCCTTGGTGTCTTTGAGCAGCTGCAAAATCTGGTTTCGGCGGGCGTGCATGAGCCCGGCGACTAGCTCAAGCACGCTTTGGGCGGGCAGCATGTCGCTGTGTTCCGTAGCCACATCCAGGCGTCCCGACAGGCTGTCCACCTCCGAGCCAAGCGTTGCGCGTACCTCTTCGCCCCAGGCAAGCAACTCGGTGTACGCCTTGCTGTCCGCTTCCTGGCGGTCCGCGATTCGTGCCCGTACGAAAAGTGCGCTGAGCACTCGGGCCTCGTCACCCCGACGCGAGCCGTGTTCGTGGAGGTAGTCCGCAAGCGGGGAGAGGGCGCTCGTAAACGCGCCACGCTCAAGCTGTGCGGGTGAGTAGAGATGGGTCACGCGACGAAAAAGCGCCGCGACAGCGTCGTAATCGTCACTCGCAATGAGCGGTGTGGCTAGCGCAGTGTAGTAGGCGGATAGAGAGCGCTGCAGCGGCTCAGCTCCCGGAGCCTCCAGGCCAACCTTCCAGAGTTCTCTCTGCGCCTTCCGTGCGTCACCTTCGGATTTAATCGCTGCGCTGACCTGTGCGTGGTTGGCCGTATCACCCGTCCGCTGTCGCGCGCCGCAGCCAAGCCCTAAAGCGCAGGCCCCATAAAGACAAAGCACGCTACGGCAGCGCCAGGACCGAAGCGAGCTGAGCAACTCCAGTGCCCCGATGCCCCTGGCCGGCTTGTTCGGCGACCGAAGGGTGCGCCACAGCATACGGCCCCCTTGGTGGGGCCCCGCTAAATTGTTCGCCTGCGCCAACGCGCTCGTAGGTGCCGGGCAAAAAGCGAGTGAAACGTGTGACGACATCCTCAAAGCTGGCTCTTCCCGTGTGCGCTTGCGGTGGCTGTCTTCGCGTGCCCCGAGGCGTCAGTCTCGCTTCGGGTCTTGCGTTCAGCTCGCGAGAGGCGCTGGAGCTGTTCCCTGCAAACCCGGGACTCGGTGAGGCGACACGCGTGTCCGGACACGCGTGTCGCCAAAGGCCTTCTCATTCCGCAACGCCGACCCGATGCAGCGAAACATGCCACCGCTAGTCTCACGCGCAGCCGACTTTCGCGGTGCGCCCGAGAGTGTCAGTGCTGCACTCTGGAGTCAACGTGATCACGAGGCCAGAGTTAAGCGAAACGAGTCGAGGAAAGAGCGTGGTTCGCTTGCTAGCCACCGTGCTGGTCGTTTGGGGTCTCGGACAGGTGCTCGCCATGCTGCTCCTTCGCTGGACGCGCGCGTTGCCTACTGGGTCGAGCCTAACGCGCTTTGGTGGGGAAGGGGAAGTAACTGTCATCGCTTGGGTTTCGGCCTGGGTGCTTGCTCAGGTCGTTCTGCTTTGCGGGCTCACTTTACGCAAGCGTCATCTACGACGGACCGCCTCTGATGCCCCGGGCGAGGCGGATGCGGAGCTGTGGCCAACGTGGCAGCCGCTGGGCATGCCACTTCGGTGCTCCTCCTCGGGCGAATCGGTCGGCATTTTACGTGAGCGTTGGCGGAGCTGGGGTTGGTTGGGCGCGGCCGCGTGCTTGGGGAGTGCACTGCAGCTAGGACTGCAAGGGCTAGGAGCCTTGCTTCAGATGACACTAGGCCTAGCGCCCGTGGCGACGCACCTAGCATTGATCGACGCCTGGCAGAGCGCGCCTTGGGAGACTCGGTTGCTGCTCGGCGTGTGTATTACGGTGCTCTTGCCACTCATCGAAGAGACAGTGTATCGCGGCTGGTTGTTCGACTCAGCGCTGCAGGCATTCGGCAGGCCCACGCGATCAAACGCGATACGTGCCGCTGTATTCAGTGCATCGGTGTTCGCGCTCTTGCACCTATCCCTGCTATCCGCCCTGCTTGCGCTGCCCGCGGGGTTGCTTTTCGTCTGGATTCGCCTGCGCGCGCGAAGCCTGGCTGCCGCTATAGTGGCACACGGCAGTAGCAATGCGTTTGCGCTGCTCTGGGCCGGCTAGCGCCCGATGCTTGCCAGCCTCTCCTGACGCCGACCCTTAGCCGCTGGCCTTCGGCTCAGTGGGTGAGCCGGTGTTCAGGAGCCTCGACCGGTAAGCGCTCCTGGCTAGCCAGCCTTCGGACATCGATGACGCCCTGGATGCTGCCGAGCGCACGCATGAGGCGTTCGAGCTGGTCGAGGTCTTCGACCTCGATGTGGAAATCATTGAGCGCCATGCCGTCTTGGTCGACACGGCAGCTTGCCTCACGGATGTTGAAGTTGTGCTGGTGAAAGGCGCCGGATAGCTCCGCAAGCACGCCGCGCCGGTCTTCCGTCGCCACCTGGACGACGGCGGGCAGACGGACCTTGGCGTCGTTGGCCCAGGAGACCTCGATGCGGCGGTCCGGGTCGAGTTCCATCGCACTCGGGCAGGTCTTGCGATGCACGGTGACCCCGCGGCCCCGCGTGATCCAGCCGGTGACTGAGTCACCGGGCACGGGCGAGCAGCAGCGGGCGAAGCGCACCATGATGTCATCGTGGCCCTCGATAACAATGCCATCCCGGCGCCGGGTCACGCGCTCGAAGGCCCGCTCAATGATACCCTGGCGCATGTTCGACTTCTGCTCGGGTGCTTGGCCGTCGAGCTGGCCGACCACAGAAGCCGGCGAAATATGGCCGTAGCCCACGTGGGCGAAAAGGTCGTCGAGCTCTTGAAGTTGATAGTGCTCCGCAATGCGTAGCGCGGATTCGTTCTTCATGAACTTCTGCAGGGAAAACCCGTAGCGCCGCAATTCGCGTTCGAGGATGTCGCGGCCAATCTTGATGCTGTTGACGCGCTCCTCATTGCGCAAGTACGCCCGAATCTTCGACGCAGCGCGCCCTGTGACGGCGTGGTTGAGCCAGTCCTTCGAGGGCTTTTGGGAGGCAGAAGTGATGACTTCAACGACGTCCCCGTTATGCAGTTGGCCGCGGAGCGGCATGATCACGCCGTTGACCCGAGCGCCCTGGCAGTGGTCGCCAACCTCCGAATGGATCGAGTAGGCAAAGTCGATAGGTGTGGCGCCGCGCGGGAAGGTTTTGACATCGCCCTTGGGCGTAAAGACGTAGACTTCATCTTGGAAGAGGTCGCCGCGCACGACCTCCAAAAACTCTGAGGGGTCGGAGACCTCCTGCTGCGATTCGGCAAGTTGACGTAGCCAGGCAAAACGCGCGTTGTCCTTCTGAGCGACAGCGCCCTGTTTGTATTCCCAGTGCGCTGCGATGCCGTATTCCGCCGTCCGGTGCATGGCCTGCGTGCGAATCTGCACCTCGATACGCCGCTGCCCCGGCCCGATGACCGTCGTATGCAGCGACTGGTACATGTTGGGTTTAGGTAGTGCGATGAAGTCTTTGAAACGGCCGGGAATCGGCGTCCATGTCGAGTGGAGCGCGCCTAGGGCGGCGTAACAGCAGGAGATATCTTCCACGAGCACGCGGAAGGCGATGAAGTCCTGCACCTGCTCAAAGCTGCAGCCGGTGCGCTTCATTTTGTCGTGAATGGAGGCGAGGTGTTTGAGCCGGCCCTGTACTTCCGCATCGATGTTCGAGGTGCGCAGCAGACCTCGGACCTGCTCGCTGACTTGGCGGATGTAGCGCTCCGAATCCTTGCCCTCCCTGCGTACTTGCTCTTCGAGTTCAGTGAAGGCCTCAGGAAAGAGGTGCTTGCCGCTGAGGTCTTCGAGCTCTGCCTTGAGCCAGTGCATGCCCATGCGTGCGGCGAGCGGCGCGTAGATGTCCTGCGTCTCCTGGGCGATGCGGCGCCGAGATTCGGGCTTCATGAACTCGAGGGTCCGCATGTTGTCGAGGCGGTCGGCTAGCTTGACGAGCAAGACGCGGATGTCGCGCGCCATCGCGATGAGCATCTTGCGGAAGCTCTCAGCCTGTTGCTCTTCTTTCGATTGAAAGTTAACGCGACCGAGTTTCGTCACGCCGTCGACGAGGATGGCTACTTCTTCTCCGAAGAGCTTAGCGATTTCATCCCGCGTGCAGGGGGTGTCTTCGACGACGTCGTGAAGTAGAGCAGCCGCGATGCTGGCGGCATCAAGGCGCATATCGGTGATGATCAAGGCGACGGCGCAAGGATGGGAGAAGTAGGGTGCACCCGAGCGCCGCCACTGGCCCTGGTGACTCTGCTCGGAGTAGGCAAAAGCGCGCTCTATCAGCCCGATATCCGCGTTGGGATGGTAGCCTTCGACGCGCGCAATGATGTCAGCGAGGGCAACCATGGTTAGTGGGTATAGGGCTCCTCGGGGTGCTGGTCTCTCACACTTAAATTGTGCACCTTTCCTAAGGTTTCGGCAAGGGGCGCCGTCCGGTCCCGCGGGTCACCCGAGAAAGACCTTTGTCGTAGCCAGATGTGCACCCAGGGCGGAAAACCCTACTTAAGTCCGTGCTTCTTAGCGAGTTTGTGGAGGTATTTGCGGTCCATCTCCGCTGCGCGTGCGGCGGCCGAGACGTTGCCTCGGTGGCGCCCGAGCAGCCAACGAACGTAGCTGCGTTCAAAACGCGCTTCCGCATCGGCTTTGAGCTCACGGTAGGAGTGAGAGGCCTCAAAGGCAGCGCCTGCATCGGCGATCTCCGGGGCGACATCCTCCAGGACGAGCTGGCTGTCTTGCCGTTCAATCGCGCGCAGCGCGCCCCGACGGATGCGCTGTTCTAGGCCCGCCACCTCTTGCAGGTAGTCGGCGCCCTTGAGCCATTCGAGCGCTTCCCCGCTCAGCACCAGGCGTGGCGTGAGCTGCTGCGCTGCGCAGAGCCGGGCCAAAAGCGCCTCGGCGAGCAGGGGAATGTCGTCCCGGCGATTGGCCAGGCTAGGCAGCGTAAGCTGAGCGGCCTCGATGCGTGTCACGCACTCGCCGCAAAACTCCGCCGCGGCACGGGGGGCGCGGTCGGAGAACGTCAGAAAGAGGCGCACCGGAAGCCGGCGCACGCTCAAGCCGCTCACATGCATGCGCAGCGCCTCGATAACCGTGGGGCGCAGCGCTGCTGGCGCGAGATGCAGGTCCGCGAAGAGCAGGCCGCTGCCCGAAACATCGAGGGCACCCGTTGCAAAGGCGTGAATCTCCTCCGCATCGCTCGCGGATGCGATACGCAGACGCCGCGAACTCTCGTCGCTCAATGAAAGCAGCGCCCGGGCCAGGGTGCGGCGGCCACTGCCCTCGGGACCGGTGATGGCAACGGGCCCCTTAGTCTCGCAGAGGCGCCGCGCGGCGTTGAACACGGACTGCATCGCTGCGCAGCGGCCAACGAGCGGCCCGAAGCTTTCCGGTCTCGGCGGCAGGGAATCTGCAGCGTGTCCCTTCACTTCGAAGCGAAAATCGAGAGCGCCCACGGAGAGCGTGCCCCGGCTTCCAAGCTCGCGAAACTGAACGGGCGTCCCGTCTACAACCGTACCGTTCGTTGAGCCAAGGTCCCGGACGCGCACCGAGCGCGCTTCGATTTCTAGCCTGCAGTGCGCGCGCGAGACCGTATTGTGCGCCAGCACCAAGTCATTGGTTGGGGCCTTGCCCAACAAAAAAGGCGTACGGTCAACGGTAAATACCTGGCCGCGCAGCGGGCCATTGAGGGCGTGGAGCTGGCACTGCACACCGAGCGTTTCCGCGGTAGCGGCTAGTGCGGGCTTCTCGATCACCTCGCGGCGTCTCCGTGTGCGGCAGGTGCTTGTCCGTCCGCCGGGGTCTGCTCCGCGGTGCCGCAATCCACGAAGCGCGCCCCCTGGATGTGGTACGTCGGCGTATCGAGGGCCCACTCGCGCGCGATCGCGATCGTTTGCCTCTGGCAACCGCTCTTCTCGTCGACCAACGTGAGCGCGTAGCGCCCGGGCTGCAGTGTCAGCGCCCACTCGATGCTGGCAGCGCCGGCCGACCGGTTTGCAAGTTGACCGCCATGCTGTTGACCCCCGACGGTGGCGCCATGTTTGCCGGGCCACGCCGCGCTGCAGGGCGTGTCTGAGCATGTTCGCGCCAGGCTCAGCTGCGCCAAGACATCCTGGCCATCACTGACGCGTGCTTCGAGGCGCGACGCATGCACTAAGGCGGGGGGCAGCATTATCCTTAAGGTTACCGAGGTAGGTGCCTCTTTGGCCAGAAGAACGGCGATCCACGTGCCGCCCGCCAGTAATACCGCCCCCGCCGCCAGGCTCCGCCACAGCGGCCTCGGCTCAAGCTGAGCGTCAACGTCCGGAAGTGTCATACCGTCCGGTGAGTGGTCATCGATGCGCCCCCAAGCGTCAAGGCCCATGCGTGTCCGGTTAAGGGCCTGAGCCGGCCGTGCGTCCTCGCAAAAGATCTTCACGAACCCTAAGTTCGCTGCGGTTGTTGCCTGTGGGCGCTCGAGCACAGACCCTCAACCGAACACGCAGCTCGCTTAACCGATCACGCATGCGTCAAGGCTCTTGGTCCACGGCAACAGCCGGGATGACCCTTTGTGGAGTCGGAGCACCCGACTAGCGGAGTGGCTAAGGCGTTGCTGGAAGTCGTTGCCTAGCGTCCCCGAGGGTACTTGCCTCGTCGCGAACATTTAGCGTGCGAGCGCGTGCAACATCGCGGCGCACGCACACGACAGAAGGTGTCCCCCCGCCGAGCTTTGCGACAAGACGAGTTGATTCAGGCTTGTCTGAGCGAAGAATGCTTGGACGCCGCGATCATCATGCTGCTACGAAAACAGCTCCTCAAGCGTCTCAAGGCGCCCCCGCTATCAACACACGCGATACGCATCGGTGGTTGATACATAGTCTCGATGCGCACTGTGAGCCTTTGGTGCAGCTTGTCCCTGCGCCGCCGCTTGCCTCATCCGTATCCGTTTGCTTTTCACCTTGGTCCTCGGAAGCCGAGTCATCAGGCAACACGGATGCGTAGGCACAGCCGGTCAAGGCCGCAAGCACACAACATAGCAGGAACCTGGGCATGGACACGGTGTGCACGATGGAGCCTCCTGTGACCGTTTCAGAAATGTAAACAGTTGACACAGATGCTGATC
>SLEO01000189.1 GCA_007124745.1 Myxococcales bacterium | reverse complement strand
TGAATGGTAGCGACGGCTTCGAAGTCAGCCTCGGTCAGCTGGCGAACCACTACCCGCGCTTCGGTTACGCTCGTCTCGTCATGCTTCCCGCTCATGCGCGCACTCTAACGCATCGCGGGACAGCTTCCGACCCCTTTCGCCTAAGCTCGCGCCACCGATATATCGAGTAGGCCGGCCAAAGCATTAAGCGGGTCCATCGCCGCGTACGCGACGCCGCATGCGTTTCGAGGGCGCTATATCGTTCGTCCGAGGTGCTTTCTAGCTTGTGATGGTGCAGGTTTTACGCGGTGCATTGGCCGCACAAGACCTGCACTCAAGGTCGAAAAAGGATCGTTGTGTGGCGTAGGCCGACTTACTCTGCGACGGGCGAGAAGTCGGGAAACGCAAAGTCCTCGAAATCCTCGAAATCGTCGTCGTCATCGTCTTCATCGTCGAAGAGCGAGGGGCAGTCTGCAGCAACGCGCTGACAGGTGGCGGAGGTGCCGAAGGAGTCAAAGATGAGGCCAAAGTCTCCGAAAGAAGCGGCATCCGCTCGCGGCGCGTCAGCGCAGGTGAGACTTGTCGTCGAACGGAAGGATGCGCGCACTTCGTCAAGAAACTCGTTGAAGCATGCGAGCATATCGCCGACGTTGACGTTGGGGCACTCGGCGGCCCCTTCTGCAAACTCGCCTTCGTCGCAGTCGAAAAAGTCCTCGTCATCATCACCGGGAAGGTCCGCGAACGCTTCGGCATCTTCGCCTGCACCCTCGGAGATGCAGATATCTCGCACGCTATTACAAGATGCCTCCGTGGTGGTCCCAATCGCTGCAATGACCGTGCAGATGTTTTTGGGCTCCAGGCTTTCGCGAATAGCTCCGAAAAAGTTTCGCACGTCCCCAGAGATGTCTCGGCAAAACGTGTTGAGTTCAGCGGCCGAAAGCTCGGAAATTGAACGGCTCGCGGGCACGCTTGAGGTGACGCGCGTGTCGATGCCCGAATCCGAGCCGCCGCAGCTGGCTACGCTCAGCAGTAGGCCACCGCTCGTAAGCCATGCTGCGACCGGACCGGCAAAGGGGCGCGAGGCCACCGTTGAGCATGGTCGTGTCGCGCGAGGGCGCAGGTAGGAATCTGTCTTCGTGAAGGTCTTCATCCGGGTGAGTCTCTTAAAGTGCATCTGCCACTGTCAAGACCTTTCCCAGACACCCTCCAAGTGAGCCGCGAACCCAATGCGTTCGGCACAGCGTCAGGTCTCCCCCAACTACCTCTGGCAAAGTTGTCTCCGTCAAGGTGTTGCGGTGTGAGGCTCAGCGCGGCGCAGTTGCGCGGTCGGTGTCGCGCCAGGGACATGGCTGGAGGCACCCTCTGGAGCGTGCGGTGCCGCGAGGGCAAGCCCGAGACGCTGAGGCAGCGATGCGCGGAAACCAAGTGGTCGGGTCGACGCTTCGAGCTCAGATGAAGTTGACGGGCAATGTAACCGTTCCGCTGGGCATGGCGCATGTCAGCGGACGGCGACCGCGCTCGTAGACGGCCACGCTACTTCTCGCGTGTTTATCGAAAGGGATCGACGGAGTCTCTGGCTTCAGTACCGAGTGGCCTTCAATTGAGCAGTCGAAGCCTCGCCAGCCGGGCGGTGGATCGAAAAGAAAGATGTCCGCTTGGGCGCGGCCGTCAGCGGCCGCAGGCAAGCTCCACGCGCAAAGCACAGATTTAGCGTAGACATGGCAGGTGGCGGAGACCGCAGGAGCGGGGTTTAGATCTGCGCGCTCACGCACCGTGCCTCCGAAGGCGTCGGGTTTAGCTTCGTCGTTGACCTCCAGATGCAATCGGTTCCCTTGGATAACGAAACCGCCCTCAAGGACAGCATCCCTACTCAGAATCAAGTCCGGCGTGCAAACAAGCGTTCGCTTGCCCTTGATACGTTCCATTACGCAGCTTACCTGGCGCGCTGTCATGGGTGGCGCGTCCTTCGGTGCCTCCGGCGCAGCCGCAGCGGAAGCGGCCTGGTTAAGGAGAAGCTCTGGGTTAAACGCTCCGCCGCCCTTCCAGCGGGTCTCGAAATGCAAATGCGGGCCCGTCGAGTGGCCGGTGGAACCCATGTCGCCGATGCGTTGACCCGCTTGCACTTCTTCTCCCACCTTCACGTGCGTCAAGTTGAGATGTGCGTAACGGGTACTCGCAGCGGGGCACGTGATGTTGATGATGTGTGCGATATCGACTGTGATGCCGTAGCCGCCAAACCTACCAGCTCGCGTGACCTTGCCCGCGCAGGCTGCGACGACGGGTGTCCCGGTCCTGTTCGCGAAGTCTATACCTTCATGCATACGGCCCCAGCGCGGACCGAAGCGGCTAGAGACGCGACCCTGTGTCGGGTGCACGACGCGGGCACTGGCTTTGCCGGATACGCCCACGCTGTCTGGGTCAAGGTCGTCCAAGCCCTCGAGCGCACAAGCTCCCGCGATGCTGGCCCACGCCAGTGCACATAGAAGTGGGACTAGTTGTCGCCGCACACTCTACGACAGAGCAGGACCCATGCCGTAAGTGTACGGAACGAGTCCATGTCAAGAAACGCAGTAGTTACGCAGGCGTCCTGTCTTCGGTGTCCGTGTCACTGCGGCCCACGGGTCTCACTTGTCTGGTCGCGTCGGGGCGTACCCCGGACGTTTGCCCCGGCAACTCCATTGCAACTGTGCAATGCTTGTGTAGCCAGGGAAGGTTGCGCGAGGCGGTCGCTGCCCCTCATCTAGAAGCGAATCCCGGAGCCAAGGTAGATGGTGACGTCGTGGAAGATGAGGTCCGAGCGCTCGGACGTGCCCACCGAGCCCGACTCCACGTCGCCCACCACCGCTCCCGCTTCACCGATGCCGATGCCGTACTTGACGGAGAGCAGCGTGGTTAGCATGAGGTCCGGGTTGGTGTCGTCACCGTTTTTACGAAAGCAGATGGGTGTTTCCTTCTGCACCGCCATCGTCGCGGTATAGAAGTCTATGGCGGAATCGAGGGGAATCTCCGGCGGCTTGAAGTCCGAATGATTGGTGCCGATGCCGCCGCCGAGGGTCCACTGAGGCGTGATGTCGAGGGTACCGCCGACGCGCGCGTTCCAGGAAAACTTGCGTCGGCGCTGCAGCTCTGAGCCGCCAAGGGGCTGACCGACGTCGCCATCGATACTAAGGGTACCGCGAGAAAAGCGCTTGGTGACGCCGAGCTGCAGCACCAGAGGGGTAACGAGCGCGCCGAGGTGACTATCCACCGCTTGCCTATCCAGTGACACGTCGAGACCGCCCTCGGCATCCGCCCGGATAATGGAGTTTTCGTTATCGACGGACTCGAGGACGACGTAGCGCGGCGCCCGCACCGCAAAGCCGACATTCCAGTCGGGAGTTGGCAGCCACTGCGTGCCAGCGACGGCCTCGAGACCCAGCGTTGCCCTATTGCGAAAGACGGAAAGCGACCCGGCGAAAACATCATCCCCATTGCCGATACTAAGCACGCCAAGCCCGTTGACACTGGATTGCTCGTAGGCCGCAAAAAGCGATGCGCCGATGCGCCAGTGCTCCCCAAGCTTTAGTCCAAAACCCGGGCCGATATGATAGGTGGCTAGGTTCTGCTCCACGGTCAAACGAGAGCGAACGCGCTCCCCGTTGCCGAGGTCCGCGTCCGCTTCGCCGACAAGCCGCATGCTGTCGGACTGGGCAATGAAAGAGGCTAGACCCAGCGACAATCCGGGCCGAACCTCGCGAATCATGCCGACGCTGGGCGCCACAATGCCCGCGAAACTCGCATCGACATCCTTGGCGACCTCATCACCGGAGGGCAGCCGGGTCACAAGTCCGCGCCGCACCGCGCGGCGCCGAAGGACAAACGCCGTTCCTGTCGCATCGATGCTCGTCGCCGTATTGCCCGCCAAGCCTGCGGGGTTGTACCAAAGCGCCCCGACGTCATTGGAAGTCGTGGACTGCGCCCGACCGGTCAGTGCAGATTGATTGCCTCGAAAGTAGTAACCGCGCCCCTGAGCCGCTGCGAGCGACGGCGCTACCGCGCTTGTCGCCAGAAGCGCTAGCAACAGCGCTAGCGATGGCGATGGCGCCGGTAACTGTGCTGGCGCAGCGACGCCGCGCAGCAGTGCGCCGATGCCCCCGGGTGCACCGCTTCCCCCGCTCCGGCGGTCCTGGCGAAATCGTAGCCGGCATGCCTGCTTCGCCGGTCCGTGGCTCGGTCGCAGCGGGTCGGCGTCATCGCCTGCACTCGCAAAAAATACGTATGACACACCCACACCCCTGTCTTAGGTGTGTGCAAGAGTGGGACCACTTATATCGAGATGTGTAACATTAATAATTGTAGACAGATAGACGGCAATATCTATGTCGAAATCAGGTCGCGTGCGCCCATGGAATGCGCCAGGCGCAAGGTGCGTTCCGCCGCAGAGGGCCCCGCGTCCGTGCCTCGGCGAGGGCGAAAGCGGGAGACCGCTCGTTCGTCGATAGGGCATCTGTGGCGGATGAAACGTGGCTTGTGTAGCCATGCGCTTCCGCGAGCGCCGGCAGCCCAATCGCGCTGAGTACACCGGGAATGTGCGCGAGAACGCGCCTCGAGCTCAAGCGGTGGCCCACAGCCGCATGCCGACGCGCCGCGCGCAGAAGTCGCGGTAGCCCTCCTTGCCCATGTAGCGCGTGAGCGTGGCGGGGTCCGCGCGGTCGAGGTCGACCAGCACGAGGGCATCGACCGCGTTGCTGAAAGCAGGGTCGACGGTGGCTTCGATAAAACGACCTCCGAGTCGTGCATAGTGCTCCACCAAGATGGGCGCGCGTTTTCGGTCGGGTTCAATGTGTGAAATGAGTTCAGACAGTGAGCGTAAATCTTCGATGGCGCGTGCGTCCTCGTCGAGGTCCGGCGCGCGGGGCGTAGGAGGCATGGGTTGGCGCGGCATCACGAACGGCGACAGCTCGGGCGCGCCAAGCTGTTCGCAAAGAAACGAGACCAGCAGGCGTTGCGACAGCGCCGAGTAGTGGGGGGAGATGGTGACAGGGCCAAAGAGCTTTCGATAGTGTGGGTGACGGCTCAGAAACGTGCCGATGCCCCTCCAGAGCAGATAGAGCCCTTGGGGAGAGCGCTGGTAGGGTAGCGCCACAAAGGACCTTCCGAGTTCAACAGCGGGCTCAATCCGGCGCATGAAACTCGGCCCGTAATCAAATAGGGTATGGGAGTAGAGTCCGGCGACGCCGTGGGCCCGGATGATCTCATCGCAGAGTCCAAGACGGTACGCACCGGCGAGGGCGCGTTCGCGCTCATCCCAGACGAAGAGGTGAAGGTAGTGGCCATCGTAGGTGTCAAGGTCCAGGGAGCGGCCTGTCCCTTCACCGGCGGCACGAAAGGCCAGCTCGCGCTGACGTCCGAGCTCGTGCATGAGGTTGGGAATCTCGGCGGAGCGCGCCGCGTAGACAGCGTAGTGGCCTAGCCGCAACAGGAGCGCCTCCGGGGGCAGGTCCGCCACGTCTTGTCCGATAAAGAGCTGACCCCGCGAGGGGGCGATGGGCGCCGCTTGGGTGACGGAGGGCGTGCCGAGTTCGCGACGCGCGTGCGCATCTGGAAGTCCGGAGATACGCGCACCAAGTGCACACGTTCGCAGCCTCAGCGCCTGGATGGCGCGGTCATGGGTTCCAAGGCGCCATACCTTTTCTGAGTCGATGAGCCTTCCGACCCGAAGGTCGAAGGTGTGGCCGCGATGCGCGAGCATCTCCCGGCCGAGAAGTGCCGAACGCGCGCTGCGGCTTAGGACGCCTGCGGCATGAAAACGCCATCGATTGCGTCCCTCAATGTGCACGGGCAGCACGTCTGCCCGACTAGCCTGCGCCAAACGAACAAGGTGTGGGCTCCAGGAGGATTCGACCACGGCGAGCCTGCGCCAACTGAATCGCGCGACTTCACCTGCGGGAAAGCTCAGCAGGCAGCCCCCGCTGTTAAGCCAACGCCGGGCGCTTCTAAGGGAGGCAAGATTCGCAGCCGTCCCACTTTTGGCACCTCCGATCTCGAGCGGAATAACCCATTCGGCCATGCGCGGCATGTTGAGTAGCAGCGCGTTGCCCAAGACCCGGACGTCCGGGCGAACTTTCAGCATCAAGGCCAGAAGCGCTAGGCCATCAACGGCACCCATCGGATGATTGGCGACAACCACAAGGGGTCGCCCTTGCGTCGGCAGAGCCGAAAGCGGCGTCCCGTGCACGCGCCACCCCACCTCCATGTAGTCGAGCGCGAAAGCCGGAAATGACGGCGCCGCGTCTCGTTCACTCCCGTGAGCGGCCGGCACGTGAGCGGCGGCGTAGGCGTCAGCAATCGCCTCATAAAGCGACAATACTGCGGGAACACCGCATAGCTTTCCAAGCAGCGAGGTGCGTGGCGCTTCCAAGTGCGCGCCGCGGGCGAGTGGCCGCGGCAACGCTTGCTGGTTTGCGGGGCGCTTCAACGCCACCTGCGCGCCCATGGGGTGTTGAACACGTGCTAGCTCAGTCGCCATAGCGGACCTCCTCCGGTTCGAAGTTGCTGCGTTGATTAGGTGAAGACGCGCACGCAGACGGCCTCAACCTCCGCGCCAGCGATGACTCAGAGCCCAGCGACCTCTGCCTGGGACTCGTCCGGAAGCTGCTCCGAACCCCTGGAGCCTATGTACGCACATGTGGCCGAAGAAGTGCGCGACGGTTCGGTAAAGAGTGCGTGACGCATGGGCCAATGATGGCGGCCACATCGCGAGTCCATGTCAAGCTTGCAAGCGCGCGTGACAACCCGACGGATGGTCACATCTGACGCGTTCGCGTGGCACCTTGCTGGGCGATGGGGCACAAGCCGATGCGAGCGCCCCGAATATCAAGGGAGCTACAAGGGAGCATATCAATGGAACATCTCGAACACGCCCGCACAAAGACCAGGGTTGCAGGCAAGGTCTATGTCGTTGCGCGCTGGATCCTTGGACTCGCCTTTGTGGTGTTTGGCCTCAATGGCTTTCTCAACGTCATCCCGGTGCCGCCACCGGCGCCGGCCGCTGGTGCGTTCTTTCAGGCGATGCTGGAGACGGGTTACCTTTTTCCACTGGTGAAGGCCCTCGAGGTTGTGTGCGGTGCCTTGCTTTTGGCAAACGTGTTCGTGCCGCTGGCGCTGCTGGTCCTTGCACCGATTGTGGTCAACATCCTGGCGTTGCACCTTTTTCTCGACCCGGCTGGTTTGCCGCTGCCCGTGCTTCTACTCGCCGCTGGTCTCGTGACGGCGCGCGCACACTGGCACGTGTTCGCGCCGTTGCTTCGGCCGAAGGCGTAAGCGGCTGCGCGAAGGGAAAGTCGCGCTCCGGAGACCTTGGCAAGGCCTCGGGCCGGGCTTCGTTCAGGGCGTGCCCAGCGAACGTGCGACTCAGAAGGGGCAAGCCGTAGCGGCCCACAAACCGAACGGTAGCTTGGTCGCCCCTCCCCCCGGTCCCTTCGAATCGCGCCCGCGACCTATGGGCAGACCAACAACTCGCCGCGCGGCTCGGTGTCGAGGGTGTACGTGAAGTCGTCACTGCTGAAAGCGTGGTTGTCGGCGCAGGTGTAGTTGGCGCCGGTCAGCTCCAGGTCGCCACGGAGGCGATTGTCGACGAGAACGTGGTTGTTGCTCCCGGACGTTAGGTTGCCAAAGACGACGCTGCCGGCAAGCACCGCGTTGTTGCCCTCGATGATCACGTTGCCCTCAACCCGCACCAGGACCGCCGAGAGGTTGTTGAGGCCAATCGTGAGGTCGCCTTTGATGGTGACGCCGCGAATGCGGGCGTTATTGCCAGTCAACGCGACATCGCCATCGATGATCGTCTCGTCCGGGCCGTTGCCGAAGATGGTGACGTTATTGCCGTCCACCGAAAGGTCGCCCTCGATGGCAACGCCGTTGGTCTCCGGTGCGAAAACAAGTACTGCGTTGTTGGCGTTTTGCGGAAGAACGACGTCGCCGCTTTCATTCGTGACGACGTCGGTGGGTTCAGCCAGGTCGCCGTAGCAAACCGCAGACTGGACCTCGCCGTCAGCTACGACGATGTCGAGAGGGCCGCTCTCGAGGTCGCACTGGCCGATGCCTCGTACGGGGATGCAATCGTCGCCGACAACGATGCATCCATCCTCATTCACCACGACCGAGCCTTCGATGCGGCGGCCCTCCGTGTCGCTACCGATGACGGTGGCTCGCCCCTGTTCGTAGGTGGCGAACGCACTGTCTTCGGGCTCGAATCGGTCGCTGTTAGAGGCGCAGTTCTGCACCGCGGGGTAAATCCCAAACGTGACCATTCCCAGAAAGAACTTAAGCATAAGCGGATGTTTTCGGGCCTTGGTTGGGGCCGAGTGTGTGTTGCTAGTATGAGCCATGGGGTCGCTTCCTTGACATGCAGCGCCTAGCGGTTGGGTCGGTGGATGCTCAAGGCGTCTGCCGGGCTCCGGCGCTGCCTGGCGTATACCGTACCACTTCCAGCGGTCGTGAGCGAAGCATAGCCTTCCGCGGCCTCGCCTCGCTGCGCTTGTGCGGCTGCGGTTCACGGTGCGCCCGCGGCCTTTGCGCGAACCTTTGCCACTTCTGCTGTGAGGTGCCACAGGTCCTGCATTCCCACGCGAATAGTACCAAGAGCGACGCCGAGGGGTCGACGCGGTGGGCCTAAATGTGGCATCACATCCGCATGACCGATGTTGTACTGGTCCGCGGTGACGGAATCGGCCCGGAGATTATGGATGCCACCCTGCGCGTGCTCGACGCGGCACAGGCTCCACTCACCTTTGTCGAAGCGATGATGGGTGAGAAGGCGTACCTCGCGGGGTCGCCGTCGGGCATCCCGCAGGAGGCCTGGGACCTGGTGCAGAAGCACCGGCTCATCTTCAAGGCGCCCATCACAACGCCCCAGGGCGGCGGTTACAAGTCACTTAACGTGACGCTGCGCAAGTCGCTCTCGCTCTACGCCAACGTGCGCCCCTGTATCGCTTACCACCCGGTCATTCACTCTCCGTGCCCGGGTCTTGATGTCGTCATCATTCGCGAGAACGAAG
>SLEO01000342.1 GCA_007124745.1 Myxococcales bacterium | reverse complement strand
AGCCCCTCGGTCGCCAAACGCTCCGCGCGACGCGCTATCGCTGCGGGCTCCCTATCTGTTAGCAATCCATTGACCGGAACATCGTCGCGCAAAGTCCCGCTTTGAAGTCTCGCTCGAGCATCCAAGCCTAGGTAGTACCTTAGCGGCATACTCGCCCCCGCCGCTTCCGCCGCGAGCAGAGCCGTCGCAGCACCGCAGCGCGCCCGCGAACTGAGCCCTGGAGCGTCAAGAACCGTCCACGCATCAGAAAGCGATTCCGTTTCCCTCAGCGCCCTCAAAAGCGTCCCCGCCTCGTCGCTCACCTCCCGCGACAGCCCAAGATGCGGCGGCGGAGCAACTTCGCCAAAGCCAACCCGACCTGCGAGCGCGCAACGAACCAGCAGCCCTTCCCGCTTAACATCCCGCCCTTTGGCCCAGAGGTACGGCTCGGTCAGCGCCAACTGGTAGGGCCTAAATCTCCACGCGTCCTTCCCCCACATACGGCGATCGGGGTAGCATGAACGCGATAGGTTACACCCCGCGCCGCGCGGTTGACTCCACGCTTCTTGGACTCAACGAGCAAGCGCTGTGTATACAAACAGCGTAGATGAGGCCTCTGCGTTACTCAAAGCCGCACACAGGCGAAGCAAACGACTAGCCACACTTGACCGATCGACTGTCCTGAACGCCTCGTCGCAAGAACGGACGGCTGTTTACGAGGCACGGCAAGAGGCACTTCAGTTCATGCGCAAGCCGCCGACGGCTCCCGCTGATTCCGCAGACCGTCCGAATCTGCACTAAAAGACTCAACCTGTGCCGATTACACGCCTAATGTCATGAGCGCGCACGGCTAGCATAGGTTTCTACCGCGTAAATTCGTCCATGCTTCGTCGCAATCCTGTCACTCACTGGTTGCTGAGCCACACTTGAGTGGCATCACTCGGCCCGACGTCAACGGAGACACACGGAGCACAGCACTGACTGCTGCCGTCACGCAAACGAGCAGGCTGGCTTAGGAGCAAAATAACAATGACAAACGAACGCGAAAATAATATCAATCCAATCCAAGATCTCAATGAGATTGAGGCATTCCTGTCAAAGCTTACCGAATCAGAACTTGGACAACTTAAGGCAGGGTTTGGCTCGAATGCGGCATCAACAGTGGCGCCAAGCATAAACGTTTCGAGTGGTGGCTCGGTCATGTAGATCACCTCACGTCAATCGCTTGGCTACCCCGCACGCGCACTCACAGTTTCGAGTGTGGGGTGGCCAGGGGCGTGCGCGCGAATGCGCGCACGCATGAGCAAATCTCGGTTCAGCTAAAGTGAAAAATCGAGCGAAACAATGAGCGACACATGTCTGACAGAGATTCAAAGAGCGGGTTCTTCGCTAGAGCTTCAATGGGCGAAGTCAGGCTATGCAGACAGTGAGTTCCCGGCCCTCGCGGAGCGGTGGCTTACGCATCTTTGGTCACACCTCGACGTTGACCCGTGGGCCTTCGTTGAAACCATCGCATTTCCGAGCCGGCTCAGCCGCCAAAGCGAGATCGACAAGCAAGTAAGCGAACTACCGTTAACCGTCTGGCGAGGTGAGCGGTTCTACGTCGAATGCCTGTTTTGGGATAAGTCCACTCTGGCAATCCACGACCACGGTTTCTGCGGCGCCCATATGCCGATTTACGGCACTGAACTGGTCAGTCGGCACACATTCTCCACTGGCTGGCGCGCCAATGCGGAACTCGGGTCCGGGACGCTTACGACAAAAAGCATCGTGGCGCTTCGTCCTGGAACAGCATCACCGATTTATCAAGGCCCGGAAGGCATTCATTTTGTCTACTACGTAGACCGGCCGGTTCTATCGTTAGTGGCGCGTACATATTATGATACTCGGCAGCTTGTACCGAACATGTACCTGCAAGCGGGTGTAACGCTTCCGTTGGTTAACTTTGATGACTTCGAGCGCTCGCTAGCGGCTCTTGAAAAACTCGCGAGTTACGCGCCCGAACGCTTCGTTGAAGTGTTACCTAAGCGCATCGCCCAGCTCGACGTCGCACGTCTATGGCGTACCTTCAACTTCTTTAACTGCAACCACCCGGAACTCAGATCACATCTCGGACCTCTGCTTGAAGCCTTGTTCGCGCGCACACCTAGTGAGCAGCACAGGCGGCTTCGCGAAGGAATTGAAGAGTACCAGCGTAGAAATCATCTGGTAGTGCTCCGGCGACGGACAACGTCATTTGCGTCCCGCGCAATGCTCGCGACACTGCTCGTGTCGCGGACCCAACAGGACGTTAGAAAGTGCTTGGGTGCTCTTTTTCCGGGCGAGTCTGAGCACAATGCTCTGCGGAGCGTGGTGCAAGCGTCCGTCGCTGATAACACGATAGAGACAGATGATACGGAAGGAACCCTTAGCATTCTGAGCGATGCACTCAGTGACCGCGGGCCAAGAGGCCTAGAATCAAGCTCAGAGATTACGGCTCTGCGCGCTAAACTCGAGAGCTCCCCTTCGCTTAAGCCGTTCTTCTCGACCTTTGCTTAGGTGTCCGTGCCATGGATATCGCTGAGTATGGCCGGCTTGTAGGCACAAGAGTTCGGGATAACCTTGGCGTTTGTAGAGATACCGTAGACGAATCAGCTCTCGTTGACGCGGCGCTAGAGGCCTTCGAGACGTTGCGCAAGCCGTTCTTCTCATGGCAGGACATCCTGGCTGGAATCGCTACGAAACAAGGGTGGCCCGACCAGCGAGACAACCTGGTGCCATTCGGTGAACCCACGTTTACGCTCTTTGAAGACCCACGGTTCGTGGTCCGTGTACACGTCTGGTCTACTTCCACAACGTGTATTCATAATCATCCATTTTTTGGCGCCTTTCAGGTGTTGTGCGGAGAGTCCATCGAAACGAGGTACGTCACTGAAGACACCATCGTGGAGAGCGGTGGCTTAACTCTCGCGAATCTCCGCCAGGCAAGCCACACACTACATCACTCTGGCACCTGCAACGATATTCGCTGCGCACCTGCCGGAAACGGCCTACTCCACTCGATTATTCACCTCGACTATCCGATGGTGACTCTGGTAGTAAAGACACGCACGCTTGACCCTGTTCTGTCGAGACGCTTCTTCTTTCCGGGCGTGAGCTTTGCGTCGCTGGACAATCCCACGTCGTTCCTGCAAATGCGCGCACTAAAGACTGCATGGCTTCACGATGGCCTATTCGCGGAAACACTGATTGAGAGCGCCCTCAGGGCGCATAACGCCGGCGAGTCGGTGCGAATGGCGCTTACCCTATTTGAAGAACTTGGTTACCCCTCCCGCCTACAGGCACTTCTCGCCAAAATGCACAGCGAACGCTTTCCGCAAGTTTCGGAAGGCTACTGGCACATGGCATACAATCACATGCGTCGGAGTTCGGTTAGCCTCACACGCGCCTGGCACGCCCCCCGAGCGCAACGAGGAGTCTACGCCGCTTTGCTAAGCCTTGAAGCCTCCCAAGTACTGCGCACAATGTTCGGGGACGCATCCGAAAGCTCGACGACCTCGCTCGCAGAGGTCCTCGGAAGCATGCAGGACGGCACGGAAGGCAACCAGGCCGCTGCCAGGCCTTTCGCACGTTGGTTACTCAGTTTGGACAAGCCGGTAAGAGACCTAGCTTATGCGCCCTCGGAAGATGCGGCGGCACCTTCAAGTATCATCTTCGCTCCGCACATGGCGATGCTTAAAAGCACATGAGTAACTGTAGGGATCCCGACTGGCTCTGTTTTGTTCGAGACAGAGGTGATTTACTCCTCGCGCGCTGGAAGTCGGCACGCTTTGATCCTGGTTGCTTTCCAGGCCTGGCAGCGCGGTGGATGCGCGAGCTTTTCCCCCTCGAGACACCGGTAACAGGCGCGGATATCGCGAGCTGGCTGTTGTCGCGCAGACACTTGCCGCTGCAGAGACATGCTCTGCAGGTATTCAGCGATTGCCCAATCGTGCTGGCAGACTGGGGCGACTTCTATCTTGAAGCGTTTTTCTGGAGTTCCGACGGAAGCGCCATTCACGATCACCCATGGGCTGGAGCCTTTGCGCTTCTCGAAGGCTCCGTGCTCGAACAGTTTTTTGCCTTTGAGCCCGCGCATAGGCACGGTGAGGGACTGCTGTCCGGCCATCTCAGCCTGAAGGGCCAACGGTTAATGGCTCCGGGCCAGGTCAGCGCGGTTCGAGCGGGGTCAAAGTTCATTCACCGAACGGTCCATCTGGCCCGCCCCGGGGTGACGCTCGCGGTCAAGAGTCGACGAGACTGGGCGGACAGCACAACACAGTACGAATATCGAGAGAGCCAGGTGGCATTGCGCGTGGTTCCTGATGCGATTGCCGCACAGCAAATAAGGGTGTTAGTCGCGCTATCCCAGAGTGAAAGCTCGCCCGCCTCGCTTGTTGCGGCCGACCTACTGCGCGGTTGGCAACCCAATCAACATACGTTTATGCGCGCTACAATAGCGATTATTGCCCAAGACCCCCTCAATGATGCGCTAACCCAGACGATTCTCGATATCTGCCACAGCCACTTACCAGAACTGGCCGGGCCAGTGGCGCGCGAGTGCGCGCAGGCAAAGAGGCGTGCGGTGCTTGCTTCCCTCAGTGGTGCGACGCGATCCGCCGCTGGGCGTCTGATCCTCGCGCTTCTGGGGCCGGACCCTTGCGTAGGATTTGTAGCACCGAGGGGGATACCGTCCTCAATGATGGCACAAGGTGCCCTCGCTCTTATCGATGAGCTTCAGCGGCGCCACTGGATCTCTTTGCCTAACGAGGCGTCAGCGGCTGCAACCGTCAGCGCGCTGCAACGCACGCTGCGCGGCGAGCAACGCTGCGCTGTCGACGCTGA
This sequence comes from Myxococcales bacterium, assembly GCA_007124745.1. GTDB lineage: Bacteria > Myxococcota_A > Polyangia > Polyangiales > SLQV01 > SLQV01. The sequence goes on along the minus strand of SLEO01000342.1, from coordinate 4,256 downwards.
TGCGCTCGGGGCCCTCAGCCCGTTGCGTTCGCTGTTTCCGGTGTTTCTCTGATGCAAGAGCGTGCAAGGCAAGTTAAAGCTTCTTGGGTCGTACTCTGTAGGCGACCGCGGGTGACGGTGGCGATGCTCGAGACGTTCCTTGACTCAGACGCAGACCCCAAGGAACGGCAGAGCGTTCACGACAATATTCTGACAATCCTACGCACTGCGTATCCAGACGTGGAGCAAGCCATGTCGTTTTCAAACACCGACGCAACTCTCGACCAACGTCGACGTGAGCGCAAACGGCGAGCGGCGTTGATCGTCCGGACGCTCCGTTCCGTCTTCCGAACCGCTCCCCTTCTGGACCTAGTAGATTCTATTGTTTACTTGGACCGCTCTGACCAAGCCAGTGCAACCGAATCGGCCACCACACCCCATCTTGGCTTGCGGCGGAAGCTTCAGTTAAATCCTTGGACGTTCGGCCACACAGACAACGACGGAATCACCGTGGTCCGCTGGAATGCTTCCGAACCTGTGAAGGTTGCGGGACTTTCGAACATTTCGCAGGAGCTTCGCTCATCGAAGGGAGGACAACCGCAGTCCGCCGACGGAGCGGCGGCATCTGAGCCCAGACTCGGGGATGACGGCAACGTAAACGCCGCCAAGCACCTTCTGGAACAAGGGATGATCGAGCATGCACTGACCTTTGGTGTGTCGACGCCACCGGAACTGCAGCCATTTCCAACGCGCGCCGAGCTGCGCTCGGAAGAGTTTGCGACAATGGAAGGAACGCTTGGAGAAACGCTACATCGTGTGTTCGCAGCGTCAGCCCGAGTCAACCGACACGCCCTGGTCTCGCGGAAACTGGCTGCCTCCTTGGGCATGGGTACGTCGTGCGACATTCCAACACTGTTCTCACACATATCGCGTCTTGGTGCCGCATCGCTTCAGACTGAGCACATCGATGTACTGAGAGATCATGACATACCCACGGGAATCGCGTCTGAGCAGGTCTCGACCCTTCCTGAACATGCCACAGACTCGCTTAACGTGTCTGAGAAGGCGCTTAGGGAAACGTATGACACAGTTAAGTCAATAACTCTTGAGGCTTCATCGATTGCGTACGAGGTGGACTGCTTCCGTGCGAGAGGAGCACCAGAAGCAAGTCATCACGTACTAAGAACTATGAGCGTTGGATACGGAATCTGTCTCAGAGAACAAGTGAGCCTGCGCGCCGGGCATGCAGCTGTTCCAAATGCAGAGTCCGAAAGCGGAAGAGTAGTGCCGGAGGGCAAGCTCCTAGTTGAGGTCAGAGCACCTCTGGCCTCGGTCTTTCACCAAAGGCCTCCGCTCGCATCGCACTACCTGGCGATGCCCGGTCTTGAAGTGAAGCGCGATGGCTCCTGTATTCTGCCGAGTGAGATATCATTTGCCGCAGATAGCGAGGGGCTTCTGGTGCCCACGGCGCGCGGGCAACAGCTGGTGTTTTTGCCGGTGAACTATCATGCGATGGCTTCACCGGGATGGTTTCATACCGTCGTAGCCACCGGATTTCCGCGTATCCCGAGCTTAGACATATCGGCTAGGTATTGGAGAAGGCACTACGCAGCCCGCGCGGCGGCTCACTTGGTGGTATTTCCCCGCTTGAGCCTTGAAGGTCTGATTACCGTAATGCCTCGGCGGCTTGCGCTATCCCGCGACGAGATTGAAGCAAGTCTAACGAACGCTAGGACTCTAAATCAGGCGCACACCTACTTTCTCGACGCATGTCGGGGCCTGGCACCGAGCTACGCGTGGGTCTGGTCGAGCGATGATGTTTGTGGGGCGAATCCCCGCGGACGAATCATTGCCTTGTCGGCCCCGGAAAGCGCCCAAGCGCTTCGCCGAGCACTAAAGGAGCAGCCCGGCGCGTGGTTACTTTTGGAGGAGGCGTGTAATGAAGACGCCCGTATTGGAGGCATTGAACAACTGGAAACTCAGTTCGTAGAAATCATCCCAGAGGTTAAGCGCTATGATCGCAGCCGATGAATGGGATGCTGAAAACTTCGCAAGTTATCACTTCGCCTCGCGAGCGGATATCGATGGGCGCGTGACGCTCTTGTCAGAAGTGTCTAGTCGCATCACCGCCGGACATAACTGGTTTTATTTATGGCATTTAAACCATAGTGACGATCCTGAACTCCGCGTGCGTGTTCAGCGGTCGAAAAATCCTGAAGCCATGCAATGCCTAGACTACGACCTGATGACATTGCAAGCCGAAACATCCCATGAAAGCTATCAACCGGAGACTCGGCGACTGGGTGGCATCAGAGGTATACGATTTAGCCATCAACTATCGACTATTCTATCGATGTATCAGTCTATGGTGCTCTGTAGATCCACGTGTGATCATACCTTCGCGGTCCGCATGCTTATGCTTGCAGTGGAGCTCTCTCAGCGTTTAGTTCGACGAACGCTTATGGAAACATCCGCTCGCGCCTGCTTTTGGGAGAGGTATGCCGATTTTTGGTCTAGTTATCGACAGCACCACGTTGACGAAGTTCTACCACACAGTGTGGTGGACCGCGCCCTGGTGGTTGCGCTCTCCGCGCAACAAACAGTGCTCCCTAAGTCCGTCCTCGCAGTTCTTGAGCGGGCGCCCGACATACTCGTGAATAGGGGCAGACTCGAGGCAGGCAAGGCACAGCCTTTCGATGCCCTTTGTTACCACGTGCATCTTATGCATAATCGAATGCTTGTGGATTCTAGGCTCGAAATGCGCATCGCTGAAGCCGCCCTCGCCAAGGAGGCCTCGGGGCCCGCTACCTGAGGTTTTTAGGCCTCAAGGAAACACATTCCACTTCAAATATTGACACGCTTAGGTAGCCGTAAGTCAAGTCTCCAGGCCGCCACCCAACACGCGAAACTCGGACCCTCTGGTCCCATGCCCGATATTTTTCTATCCAACGCGGGAGTCACGCCCCTGAAGCTTAAGTGTGCGCGCGCCACAGAGCATCTTCAGAATCGAATCACATCGAGACATATGCATCAGCAAAGTTGAAGGTGGCCAGCTAACGGTACCTGAAAATGAAGCTGCCCCGTGGTTTCGGCATTCCGTTATAGGTTATCTTGGGCAGAGACCAGGTTGTCACGGAGGCTTTCCCGGCGATTCGTGTGTTGTTTTTGCGCCGTTGCGGCCTGGTGCACAGCTGGCTGCGGTCTGCTTTTCGATGAGGCATCTGAAGGGAGAGCCGGCACGTCCAGAGAGGTCAGCCCATCAGCCGTTTCGGACCAGCCATTCGGGACGCCTGACAACGTTCCTGTCGGGCTAGGACCACAGCCGGAAATCTCTGTTGCGACGCCGCCCGAAACTCCTCCGGGAGCTGACACATCTGACTGTGAGACTCTAAACTGTGGCATGCTGCTTTTCGAGGACTTCGAGGCGACTCCCATAGAGCCCTCGTCGATTTAGTTGCAGCAGGGCGCTTCTTGGCAGGTTTCCAACGAGGCTTCTTCTGGGTCTAGTAGCTTGAGGCTCGACACGCAAAACGGTTCCTCACACGGCTATAGGCTTGCGACGCTCGACCCACCGCTGACAGATGGGGCGGTCTACCTGCAGGCGATGATTCGTCTCGAGAACGTAGCCCTCAGTAGTGGCGTCTTAGTGCTGCTCGAGCTGCACCCAGCAAGTGGTAACTTCAGACAGAAGCTCTCCGTTAACTATCACCCAGGGCATGTCGCCGGTTTGTCCGCAGTGCCTGGCGTGGACTACCTCCTGAATGCTGAGCCGGTTTTCAGCGTGGGCGAGGGGAAGTGGCACTGCGTGACGCTTGAGGTGGCCATGGATGAGGAGATGGGCCACGCATCTGCCTGGGTGGATGGCACGCTTATCAAGCACACAGGCCCCATCAACTCGATCCCCGGAGGCAACCTGGGTCGCCTGCTTGCTGGAAACGTCCTTGCCCTGGCCCCCTCGGGCAGTCAAGCGACCCTGCTCATCGACCAGATATCGCTCAGCCGCGAGCGCATCTCCTGCCCTGTATCGCCCCTGGCGTCCGTCGCAGCACCCTAAGTTCGGCGTCAACATAGGCTGCCCCCTCGCGTGACAGGGTGGGCTTGGGGCGCGCCCGGGAGGATTCGAACCTCCGACCGTCGGCTTAGAAGGCCGCTGCTCTATCCACCTGAGCTACGGGCGCCCGTTGATACCGTTCGTGTTTTGGCCGCTTGCCGTCTACCGTCACACGCTGAGCGTGGCAGGTATCGGGCAGGACTGCCCGAATGCTTAGCGCAAGTCT
>SLEO01000077.1 GCA_007124745.1 Myxococcales bacterium | reverse complement strand
TGCAAAATACGCGCCCACGAAAAGCTTAATCTTTTCATAAGCGCGCTACTGTGCCACCGAGGACACCAGTACCCGTTTTATAAGTAATTACATGTATTTAATTATCATACCGTGGATCACATCCGTGACCGTGCTCGGTTCACATGCGTTGGTGTGCGCAGAGACGGGTGTGTGGGTGCTTTAGGTGCACAGGTCCGGGCGCTACAGGCCGGCGACCACGACCGGAAAGTGCAGCGAGCTTCGAGACATGCGCCGCTTCTTTGGGTTGCGCTGCAGGGCCTGACTTTTTTGGAGGCGCTGGCGCAGCTGGCGACGGGCGGTTTAACGTGACACCCTTGGGCGGCCGCATTTGGGTCGAGCGCGCCGCCCGCACAGCCGCTCGGTTGAACCTGCGAGCCCCTAGACGCTCGCGCGCTGCGGGTGGCACAGCAACCGACAACCGATTCGGCGCGCTCGGCGACAACAGGCGGCGGCGATGGGCTCCGTCGAGACCGGGTCGCCTCCGGCAAAACGAGAGAAGACTGCGTATGCACCCTTGGCACGACATTCATTGGAACCAAAAGGTTCTCGAAACTAGCTTCCCGGTGGTCATCGAAGTCCCGAAGGGCTCGAAGAACAAGTACGAACTCGACAAAGAGACTGGCATGTTGCGCCTCGACCGCGTGCTCTACTCTTCAATGCACTACCCCGCCAACTACGGCTTTATCTCACGCACCTTGTGCGAGGACGAAGATGCGCTTGATGTACTCGTCCTTGGGCAGGAGCCGGTGCACCCGCTCACCCTCGTCGACGCCCGAGCGATTGGCGTGATGCGCATGCGCGATGAAAAAGGCGCCGACGACAAGATCATCGCCATCTCGAAGTACGACCCGGCCTGGCGTGACTTCACCGACCTAGACCAACTGCCCAAGCACACACTCAACGAGATGCGGCAGTTCTTTATGGACTACAAGACCCTTGAGCAGAAGGAAGTCGTCGTCGACCGTCCTCTGGGCCGCGACACCGCCCTCTCCATCATCCGAGAAGCCATCGCACTCTACGACACAAGCTACGGCTCACGCCCCGCCATCAACACCTAAGCGCATCCCGCCGATGCTTGGACGCGCAAGCAACCTGGACACAAGGGCCCGGCGTCTCCCCCTGTTGCAGCTCGTGAAGTTAAGCGAGTTGCGTGCGCGGGTTGAGGGTCTAGGGCGAGCGCACCAACAGCGAAAAACCGCAGCGAACTTGGGGTTCGTGAGGACTTGCCGCGAGGAGGTAAGCCGGCTCAGGCCCGAAACCAGAGACGCACGCCCCTACTGGCTCGTGGGGGCAACCAGCAAGTGTCCGCGGGAAATGCCGAATGGTGTTAGGGGAGCATTCTGTAGAGGTTGCCGTCGTCTTCACCCCGCACAATAAAATCACCATTCGCGCGTTGCGTGAGCGACCCAAGGGGGACGCGGGCTTCCGGGCTCTCAACAGGCTGCCGCGTGTTCCAAACGCGGCCGTCTGGAAAGAACTCCGTGATATCGTAACCCGATGACACTAGCAGCGTTCCATTGTTACCGTGTCCCAGCCCCTGCGGCTGGCGGGCAAATCCGCCGTCCCATGTCTGTGGCGGAGAGTCGCTCGGCGCAGCATCAAGAGTATGCGCCACTATTGCGGACGTTCTAGAGTTGTGGTTCAGTAATAACAGCTTGTCTTGAAATACTGCGGCGGCCGCTGAACTGCCTCCTCGACGCCAGATCATCTCCTGGAAGTCGCCAACGATACTCAAATTCAACCAGCCCGACTCGCTGGGGTCACGGTATTCAACGAGCAAACCATCGTCCGTTGCGGCCACTACGCTGATCGGCACCACCCGTTCTGGTAGCGTCAATGCGGAGCCGAACGTTCCCCGACTAGGATCCCACAGATACACACCGCTCTCATCCGAAGGATTGTTGCGGTCGCGCGCATGCGGAACCGCCACCCGCCCGTCTCGTAGTACCGCCATCTGTCGACCTGCGCCCCGGTCGGCCACCTTCTCACTACTGCCATCAGTCCGAAGTCGCGTAAGTCCGTACGCCTGAGACCGTGGGTCGATCCACAGCACGTCATCGCCAGCAGCGACGAAGCCGCCCAACGGTTGGGCGCTCGCTCCAGTCGTCGGCGAAATAGCTAGGGGTACCCGACGCGTCTCGTCCCCAATGTGCCAGATTCCGGACGCGCCACTGACGTCACGAGCGAAGAGAACGAGTCCGCCCACCGGATGCGACAATAACCTCGCTCGCCTCACGTTTGGCACGGTCGCGACGCGACCCGGCGTTGCGACAATGTCGTAAGGGATCTCTACGCTTCGGAGCTGCAGCTCCCCATGACGAATGGTAACCAGTCCCTGCGCGTCCGTTGCAAGCGCATCCACCGTGCGACTTGCTTGGCACTCTAGCGTGTTGCAGAACCCCGTTCGCTGCGTGACCGTCGCAAGCGGTTCTCTGATCTGGCTACCACCGTCGTAGAGCGGTGTCTCCATGATGCCCTCGTGGGTTGCGACATATAGCGCTCCCTCACGCACCCCCATCCCAACAAAGGCGTGAGCACGTTCGACGGATCGCCAACGTGTCAGCCATCCGTTCGGAGTCAGTACATCGAGGTGGCTCAGTGACGGCGGCGCGTTCAACCTATCCGGACTTTGGAACGCCAAGTAGAGATTCCCCATCAGGTCGAACGTCATGCCTTCGACTACTTCGTTGAATCCATGGAGTCTATGACGAAGCAGTTCATTGACTCTAGTGTAGGTCGAACCATCAACAGACACGGCGACGATGCGAATCACACCGGTAGCCCCATTGTAGTTTGGCTCGACAATGTCTGCGATGTACACTTCTCCCGACTGCGGGTGCACCGCGATTGCTTGCGGATCCGTTAGGCGCAAACCTTGCGGCACCACTGCGCGCGTGACCGCCCGTTCGACGTCGATCTGCAGAAGCCCCGACTGTTTGTCGAGAACCCAAAGCAAGCTGCCATCGAGCGAAAACGCCATGTCCACGGGCTCGCGCAGGTAGGCTCCTTCTAGCGGCTCGATCGATCCTGAAGGCATGGCGCGCCATGTGTGCGTGCTACTTACGGCATCATCAAACACTACAGTCACCGCTACCAGCGTCGGCGACTGCACATAGACATCTCGGGGCGCAACCGTGAGTCGCTGGGGCGACGCTTCGAGAATGTCCGCGGGGACGCCGTCGAAGTAAACCTGAACGCGTGCCGCAGTGTCAGGAAAGCCCTTGCCATGCAGTGTCACGCGATTGCGCCACGACCCAGACTCGGGCCACAAACGCTCAATCACAGGTGGCCCCGTGTAGGGCTCACCGTCACCGCCTGCCCCGTCCCGGCCCGGGGCGTCCGGGTCCACATTGCCGTCGGCAGCCGGGTCGTCTACTTCGTCGTCGCCCCCACGGCACGCACCGTTAAGCACGATCACCGCTAGTAAAGCCAAGCAAAATGACTCGCACTTTCTTGTGCCACGTGCCAGCGTCCCGTTCGCATATAAAGCAGGGTTCGACCACAATGTAAGACCGCTCATTCAATCACGCTACATAACCTACAACGGGTCTGCAATCCCCCCGCATCTGTTTTGTAAGCATTCGGGGGAAGCGAGCGCTTACCCAAACCACGGCGTGTGCGCGAGCGTGTTTGGCTGAAACGACGGAGCCCCTGAGCTACTTGACCTGTACGCTCCCGCAGGACCGGTCGACAATGAGTTCCCGACTCCCCTCAGAAATGGTCGCCCCGCTGCCGGGGCGGCTTCCGTCCATGATCCACATGCCTTCGCCAACCCGCAAGCGACGGCTCGTCGAGCTGTTTCCGCCCAAACTAGACTGCGTACCGCTCGACCGCGGGGATGCGCCAAAGAACACGGAGACGCTCTCACGACATTCGTTACGAATTCGGATACTAACGCTGCCTGATCCCGCACTTTTGCCCTTACTGTTACTCTCGGACTTGGATGTCGGAGCTGGGGCGCTCTGCCCGACAGCCGGATTCGCCAAGCGTTCCGTACGTCTGGCGCCCGCCTGTTGCTGCTGCTCGACGAAAAAATCGCGTTCCTTCTTCGTAGCCCAAGGCAACTGTGTTTCTGGAGTGACGTCGTCGCGCCGAGCCGCAGCGCACGCCTTAAGTACGGCATACCGGACCGCATCATCGCTCGCGGCATTCAGACTGTCACGACAGTGACGGTGGGCACGCTTTGCCTCCTCCTCTGCTTCCAGCTCGGCGATCAGCGGCTCAAGTGCATTGAGGGTCATCTTCAGCTTAAGGGACTGTTCGAGTGCTGCTAGGCCCTCAGCCTTTTCGCCGCGAGCTAGGTGCAACCGGCCACGGGTCACATGCCCAGCCCAAGCGCGCTCTGCGTCGCCATCAGCGGCGCTCAGTGCCGTAAACGCCTCTTGACTCACCGACGGGCCGTCGACAACGCCGCGCTCAACAGCTCCGGTCTCGTAGGCCGACACGACATAATCGGCCAAGAGCAACGCTGGATCTAAGGACCCGGGTGCCCTGGTAACCGCATCGCGCGCGTCGCTGATACCCTGCACGAGGATCGTATCGGAGATTTCCTCGGGGTCCGCGGCAGTCACAGGCTGCGGACTACTCGCCGTTGTGTTTCCAGCCGGCATGAGCAGGGCACAGCCCTCCACCCACAAGGCCACCCACGGGATGGCTAGTCTCAAGGGCAGCGCACCCACCCTTAGGCGCGCTGTCTGAGTAGGACATGGGCATGCGCGCCTGGTTGAGGCTCTGAGCCGGCTTGCGTCCTCGCCGAACATCCTTAGAAGCCTTAGGTTTTCAACGGCTTTCGGCTCTGGCCGTGCGCGGCTTGATAGTGGAACCGGACACGTGCTGGTGGAAATCATGGCTCGCATGGACGCCAGGCTAACATAACGAGACTGAAGACCACACCAAGGAAAGCGTTTGGCAGCGATGCCTATGCGGAACGGGCACCTGCGCGATCGCGCCGGCTCTTACACTCGCGCCCGGTGAACTTCAGCTCTAAGGTTCAAACGCATCGGCCCCGGAAGCGCGCTCGCGCGGCACAGAGCTCGCCGAGTCACCCTTGCTACAAGCACCGTCAGGTGCAGCTACACCTCGTGGAGGCGAAGCCGACCGCACCAGATGTACGCCCGCCTGCAATAGCCCCCGCAGAGGCACGCACCAGGGTTCAGCTAGCCCGCAGTTCATCTCAACGAGGTGCGTGAAGAGGCTAGGTGACGCGCACAGCGATTCAAGCAGCCGTGCAGTCAGCCGGGGTCTCGCTTGAAGCACAAGCAGCGCGCGAATGATGGCTTCAGGCTGCCGTCGCAAACGCTGCGATGCGAGGGCGTAGCCGGACCACGCGTCTTGCTGTAGGGCCTCAGCCAGCAGATGCGCCTCCTCAAACGCGAGCGACAGTCCCTCGCCGGTGATGGCGTCGAGGTAGCCGGCGGCATCACCGACGAGGGCAACATTGTGCCGGACGCGCCGCGTACGGGGCTGCCACAGCGGGCCGCTGCCGCGAACCTCCGAGGCGGGAGCAAGACCCCGAAGCCTGCGCTCGAGTTCGGGAAAATGCGAGAGTAGGCCGGCAAAGCTCGCGGGGCGCTCGCTGAATAGCAACGCGACCCCTATACACCCCGGACTAACAGGGGTCACATAGGCCTCACAGCTCTCATGCCAGTAGACCTCGATGTAGGGCGACCATGGCGCGGTCAGAAAATGCTGCCGGAGTCCGTAGCGTTCAGGTCGAGGCTTGGCGTTCGTGAGGCGCACGCAGGCCGTGAGTCCTTGGGCCGCGGTTTGACGTAGGGAATCAGCGATCCGTCTGCGCGCCGTTTCCTTCGGCGGGAGGGTTTGTAGCGGAAATGTCTGGCGCGAGCCGCCCTCCTGAGCCCTACCCTTGCGGTCGGAGCCGCTCACCTCGGCGCCACCAACGACGTAGTCCTTGAGCGTAGAGTGCAGCCCGTCGGCACCGACGTACCACGCCGCGCGCTGCTGCCCCGCGGATGTCGCTAGGGCACCGCCCGTGAACCCTTTGACCTCGGTGCCCCATTGTATCTCGACGCCGATCTCGATGGCGCGCGCGGCGAGCGCCGCATGCAGCGCGAGGCGGCGCACGCCGAGACCGAGGTGACCGCTTGGAAAACGCGCGGTCACTCGCTCGCCGAGCGCCGTCACGTAGCGGATGCCTTCGAGGGAGAAACTCTCCTCGGGCATGACCCCAAGCGACTTCAACCGCGCCACGCCGAGCGGCATGATGCCCTCCCCGCACGCTTTATCGAGGGGTGGTTTCCGCTTCTCCAGAACGCGCACATCGCGCCCACCGAGCCGCAGCGCGATGGCGGTGGCGAGCCCAGCGGGCCCCGCCCCGACGACAATCACGTCAGGAGAGCCCATCACCCCGCCTCCGCGATGCGAGGCACTGCGGCGCTGGCCTCTCCGTAGAACCGGCGAAGTGCGTCGTTCTCGATGCGGATACGTGCGGTGAGCACAGCCGCATTGGCGAGCGTAAAGAAAAGCGCTGTTCGCCAGGCGCCGTGGATCAGCGGCAGCGCAGCCACTTCCACGACCACCGCGACGTAGTTCGGGTGGGTCAGCCAGCGGAACGGGCCGGAAGTGACGCGTTCGGCGCCCGGCACACAGATAACGCGCGTATTCCAAAGTGGCCCGAGCGTGACGATGACCCAGTAACGCAGCGCATTCGTCACCAGCACCAGAGCCGTGAACGAGAGCACCCAGGCCCAAGAAACCGGTGTTGGCGCTAGCCCAACCTCCAGCAAGCAAGCGACGAGCAAGGAGGTGTGCAGCGCGACCATCCACGGGTAGTGGCCGGCACCGAACTCTTGCCCACCGCGTGCGAAGGCCCAGGCGCGATTTCTCCGCGCAATAAACAGCTCTACGACGCGTTCCGCCCCCTGAACTAACACGCACACGACAAACCAAACGACGGTTCCACTCATAAGTTATTCCCGCAAACCCTCCCCCAAAAACCTAAAGCTGCGCGCGGGGCCAGGGCGCCCACTTGCTTTTTCCCGCAGCGTTTTCGCTATCTGGACCCCCTGAACGGTTACTGCTGGCCTACATTTTCAGCAGCAGCAACTCCATGCTGAATCCCGGCCCCATGGCGAAAGCAACGGCGTAGGCCCCCTGTTCTGAGGCGCCGTTAGCGGCAGGAGCATTTGATGCCTCAGAAGCCAGCGCTTTCATCTGAGCCGCGAGAATCCACATGATGGTGGCCGAAGACAGGTTGCCGAAGTCACGGAGCTGCGCCCGGCTGAGCGCAAAGGCCTCGGCGGGCAGCGCAAGCGTTTGGGCGAGATGATCTAAGACCTTCGGCCCGCCGGGGTGCGGCAGCCAACAGCGTACATCCGCCCGATCAAGGCCCTCCGCCCGCAGCAGGTGGTCGATGGCGCCAGGCAGTAGCGAGGCGACTTGGGTGGGAATATCGCGTGAGAGCTTCACCTTGAAGCCACGCGCGGATATCTCCCATCCCATCAGATGCTCAGAGTCTGGGCAGAATCGTGCGAGCGTACGAACGACTTCGGGACCCGCGGCCCCGGTCTCGCTCCCCGAGAGGATGGCAGCGGCGGCCCCGTCACCGAAGAGCGAGGTGGCGACCAGGTTCTCGATGGAGAGGTCACCGGACTGAAGTGTCAGCGAGCACAGCTCGACGCTGACGACGGCAACGTGCGCGCGCGGGTAAGCCAGCAAGTAGTCATGCGCCCGGGAAAGCATGGCCGCCCCCGCCGCGCAGCCCAATCCAAAGATGGGCACACGCTTGATGTCCGGGTTCAGCCCGAGGGCGTTGATAAGGTGCGCATCGATGGACGGCGTCGAGATTCCGGTGATGCTTGCGAAGAAGATGGCGTCGACCTCCCGCGCCGCCACACCCGCGCGCTTGAGCGCTCCCCGAAGCACCTCAACAGCGAGCGGCTTCGCCGCCGCAATCCAAAGATCGTTGGCATCACCGAAGTCCCGAAGGCCGCGATAACGCTCTAGGGGGTAAGCCAAGTGCCGCTTCGCCACGCCCGCGCTCTGATTGAAGCGCCGAAATCTGTCGGCGTCGCGCGTGCTGAGCTCACCGCGCTGTGCCCAGACATCGAGCACCTCGTCGACAAGCACCGCTTGGTTATACACATGCTCGGGTTGCGCCGTCGCAATCGCAGAGATTACCGACATCGAACCGCCATATCAGAGACCCTGGACCCAAGCCGCCCAACAATCCACCCCCCGACCAACCAGGCTGCCCCCCGACGCCCCGAAAACCTGCCTCGCACGCCCCCAAGCCAGCGAAGCAAAGATGCGCTGCATGCGCGGCCAACGCCGGAACACGCAAGCCTTACGCTCCGTCTCTTTGGTTCAGGCTGCGGAAGGCAACGGTTTGGCGCGCTCCACCCGCGCCCGCTCATCCGGGCTGTTCATCACATGCCAGAGGTCGCTCCTCCGCTGCACATTCAGCCAAAACTCCGGACTGTTGCCAAACACCCGCGCCAGAATAAGCGCCGTCGCCGCCGTCACATTACGCCGACCGTTGCAAAGCTCATTCACATGTTTCCGCGGCACGCCCATCGCCTCCGCCAACCCCGCCTGAGTTAATCCAAGCGGCCGCAAGAACTCCTCGACAAGGATGTCGCCCACCGGAACCGGCCTGCGCTTAGTCATCAACATCTTCGTCACCTCACCGATAACTGTGGCCATCAAGATAGAGCCCGAAAGATTCGCTGCCCTCACAGTATAAGGCAGTCCAAGCATCGATGAACCTCACCACGGGAGTGAAAAGGCAAAGCGAACCAACGACCGGGCGCTTGAAGCCCTCGATTCGGCTGAAGGGGACCCCGGCCGGGGAACACACCCGCCGCAGAGCGGCCCCATGCACTTAAATCCAGCCAACGCCGCGCCCCACCACCATGCCTTAAGCAGTGTTCGCAACCCGCTAGGTTGCCAGCGCCCGGGCCGGGGGCACGCCCCCGCCGCGCAGCGGCGCCATGTAATGAAATCGGGCCAATGATGAGCCTCACCACCCCAGCTGGAAGCAGGTGCGAAACCCAAAGACCAGAATCCCAGCGCAACCCACTCGGTTGCCGGCGCCCAGGCCGGGGGCACGCCCCGCCGCGCAGCGGCGCCATGTAATGAAATCCGGCCGCTGATGAGCCTCACCACCC
>SLEO01000362.1 GCA_007124745.1 Myxococcales bacterium | reverse complement strand
TGCTGGGGCCTCTGCTGGGGCCTCCTCGAGCGCCTGCCTTAAGAGCCCACGCACGTGGGTAATGAGAGCGCTAAAATCGTTCCTTTCTGCAGCGTCTCGCGCAAGCTGAAGCAAACGGTTCGTTGGGTTTCTGCCAAACATTTGCGCTGGGTCTCGATCACAGAGCCAGCTCGGAACGCCGTAGCCGAGATCGACGCAAAAACTCTGACGCCCCTGCTTAGTCGACGTTGGCGCCGACGCGTTTCCGAGGGACACATCCCCGCTGCGCGACACGGATGCCTCATCCACTGGCGCGGCCATGCAGCCCCCTACCCAACCTAGAACGAGTGCAATCCACATCGTTTCGAGACGGAATGGCAACATGTTAGACATCCTAGGCGGGTTTGTCTGAAACGCTTGCGCGGGCGGGAGCCTTTTTTCCGCGACACCGAGAACTTCTTCGTCCGGGAGATCACGCGCGTGGTCGATCTGGCAGGGCTGGTTTGCTGCGTAGACGCTGAATCATGGCGTTCGAAGCCAAACGGCTTCCCTTCGCTCTCGACGGCCGCGACAGTTTGAGGCCGGCATCCCGCGCCAAGGCAAACGGCCTCTTTTCCCACCCACGTGCGATCGCGGGACAGCCTCCGGTGAACCCATCTACGTTCACGCGTGCCCGCTGGATGTATCGCCGGAAAACGGGGTTTAAAACCAGGCGGTGACGCCTAGGGTTAGGGTCTGCTGGGTTCTGCTGCGCGTGGGCAGGAGCGGGGCGGGTCCTTCGGCGGTGGGACCGGAGGCGAGAAACAACCTGTCCGCGGCGTGGTCGTGGCGGGCTTCGAGCATCAGGGAGAGGTGGTCGAGCAGGCGGAAGTCGAGGGTTGCGGTCGCCGAGGCCACCCAAGAGACGGGCCAAAACATCGGCGAGGGGCGCGCGTCAGCACTGCCGCCACTGCTGCCCTCGTAGAATACGTCGCCACGGGTCGCGAGGTAGAGGTTGGTGAGCAGACGATGGCGGGCGTAGAGGGCGGCAGCGGCCCAATAGGCCACGCCGAGTCTGCCCGCTTCGAACCCAGCGTTCGCATGGGCCTGAAGCACCCACTTTGGGTGCACTTCAAGGCTCGCGTGCGCATCGAAAAGATGGCGCCAAGCACGACCTTCCGCGGCGCCCTCGTCGCGCTCGACGCCACCGAAGTACAGCAGCGAGGCAGCGAGACCGTCAGCGTTGTACGCCACGTTCGCCACAAGGGATTTTTCACGGTTGTTGTCAACCACCGAGTTGTAGCCATTGACGAGCCACAGGCTGGCTGTCCAGTGGCGCGCGAAGGCGACACGCCCCTTCACTCCGGTGTGATAGTAGGGCAGCGCAAAGAATAAGTTGGACCTCGACCAGTGGCTGTTCCGGTAGATGTTAAGGTCTTCGATGCCCACCGGCGAAAGATGGAGCCCGGCGCTGACCCTCAGGTCGCGTAATGCGGCGAAGCGGTAGCCCACGTAGGCCTCCTGGAGAAACTGCCAGAGCGTCAAGTCTGAACTGTTGACCGCCTCCCCCGCAGACACCGCCGGCTCCGCCAGATAGTACGTGGCGGGCGTGTGCCCTATTTGTAGCGCCAGACGCCCGAATACCCCCCGGTAGTCCCACTGGGCATCCAGCATCGCATTTGAGATCGTGAAAGCGTTGTGCCGGCTATCAAACCCACGGAAGTCCGTCACTCCGCCAGCCGGACGATTGAAGTTCCATTGATAGAAGACCTCGACGAGTCCACCGATCTTGAGCCAGGAGGGGAGCGCTTGCTCGGTACTCAGCGGCGCATCGGTGGCCAGAGCAGGGTCGGCGTCTGGAGGACCTGGGCGAGGCTCTGCGGGCCCTAGTTCAGGTGTTGGGTCAAGCGGCTGTGGGCTAGGCTCCGTCTGTACCGATATCGGCATGATGGCCTCAGCGCCTTCATCCGCCGCGTCGTGGCCCGCTGCTAGCGGCTCATACGGATCTGCGGGAGTCTCTTCCTGGAATGGCGGCGCCTCCGCATGCACCGAGCCGCTTCTAAAGTGGCAGCACCCTAGCGTCGCGCCGAGGAAGCAGAGCAGCCAAAGCTCGGCGGGCACAAACCGAAAGTGCGCAAGGTCGCGAAAGTTCCATCGGCGCCCGCTCACGCCGAGTGCTTGTTCGACGGGAGCCGTTGGGTGCGCCAGCGTCTCGGTCTGGACTGCGGCCATTGCAGTACCGGACGTGCGCCTCCGTTGATCGCGAATCCAGCAAGCATGGAAACCTGGCATGTGCCTCTCTTCGTCTTCTAGGTGCCTCATCGCTGTGCTTGCCTGGGCTCGAGCCCTACCGCCTCGAACGGGCTTTTGTCTACCTCAGAAGCGTGACGCGAGAATACAAACGTCTACGTTGCGACGCGAGGGAGCCAGTCATTCGCGGCGCAACTTGTGTGACTTCGATGAGGAACCTGGCGCGCTCTAGGCTCCGCATCCGCGGCGCCTGCAAGCCTCTGCAGCGCGAAGAATGCCCCTATTTTCATCCGAGTGGGCTTTCGATACCCCAACGCTGCGCGTGGCACGCTTGCTGCGAATCCACGGGATGCCTTCATGGGGATGGCGGACACCACGGGCCTCGGGTCAGCGCATAGGCTTGCGTTAGTTGCCGTAGCGCCTGGCTAGGGGCGGCGTGGCTCCCTGCGGCAACGCTTGAAGCTCTTATGAGGCGTACCCAAGCGCGACCCCCGCACGCTCGATACCCACTGCGCGGACCCCATGAACAACCAGCCGACAGAGTGCGAAGGCCCAAACACAGGGGACTCCCTGAGAACAACGGAGCGGCCGGGTCGCCGTTTGAACGAAGTTCATGCGCGTTCGGCTGAGGGTCAGAGGCCGACGTGCCCACAGCCAAAAGCCGCAACGAATCCGGCGCTTGTGAGGATTTCTGCCGAGGAGGCAAGCCAGCGCAGGCCCCTATTCAGGCACACAAAGGCTCTGGGCATCGCACGACTCGTTTCGGTATCCGTGATGGCGTTTGGCGCTTGCGCGCCTGCGGGGCTTCCGTCGGAAGCAGGAGACGATGTCCCGGAAGCGCCCGTCACTGCCACAGACCTGGCTCCCGAAGAGCGAGAGGCCCTGTGCGCTGAAGTTCCCCCGCACGCGCCGGACCGCGTTCAGTACGCGATGCGTACCTTCTTGCACCACGGGCTCGATGGCCACCTGACGCTCCGCTTTCTATCAGATGATATGGTGCATCTCGCGTACGCACTGGGCCCGGCACCCGAAAGCCCTGGCCCGCTGCGCACGTCCCCCATGGTGTATGCGCAGCACCATCCCGGCCCCAGCACCTTCGACGAAGCGCCGGTTGAGGGGGGCACGGCCTTCACAACAGCGAACATGACCGTGCACATCGATGCTTTCGGCTGCGTGAAGTTAGTGCGCAGCGACCGGGAACAGAGCACCGTCTGCCCCGTCGACCTCATGCATGCCACCAAAGGCTTCAGCATGAACCCCGAGCATCTCGCCCATGCTTACGGACTCGGCCAAAAGTTTGTGCAACGCGGCAGTGCCGACGGGGACTGGGTGGCTCACGGACGTTTTGAGACCTCGGACCCCTTCGGCCACAGCTTCACGGCATTCTCCGGGGGCGCGAGCGGCCAGCTTCAGTTTCCAGCGCTCTACGCCCTCGGCAAAGAGCGACGCGACAACTTAGCCATCTTCTTCGACGACGTCGGCAAGCATTCTTGGGATTTTCAGGGCGATGCCTGGTGGCAGGTCCGCACGAACTCCGCGGCGGTCAACCTATTTTTGATATCTGGAGAAGACCTGCCTGCGCTCCGCCGGCAATACATGAACCTTACCGGTCGGCCGCCGGTTCCCCCAAAGCAGGCCTTCGGCTTCTGGCTTAGCGAGTTCGGCTTCGATAACTGGCAGGAAGCCGATGGACATGTCGACCGTCTCCGCGAAGCCGGCATCCCGCTAGATGGCCTTGTCCTTGACCTGCAATGGTTCGGCGCGACGCAGCAGAATAGCCCGTTGAGCCAAATGGGCTCGCTATCCTGGGACCTCGAGAACTTCCCCGATCCGGAGGCCCGCATTGCTGCCTATGCAGCCGAGGGCATCGGCATCATTCCCATCGAGGAGTCCTACGTCGCTACGGGACTGAGCAACTTTACGGAGCTTAACCAGCGTCAAGGCCTGGCCGCTTCCTGCAGCACGGGCGAGGCGGTCACCTTTTCGAACTGGATGGGCCACACCGGCATGATCGACTGGGCCAATACCGACGCCGCCGCATTCTGGCACGACACCTTGCGTCGCCCCAACCTAGTCGAGCTGGGTGTGGCCGGGCACTGGACGGACCTCGGAGAGCCCGAACGCTACGACAGCGCCGCCTGCTACGCGGGGGAAGACGCACCGCGCACGCATGCCGAGATGCACAACCTCTACAACTTCTTTTGGCTGCAGAGCATCTACGAGGGCTACGCGCGTCACGGCGAAGCGCGTAGGCCTTTCATGCTGTCACGCGCGGGGGCACCTGGCTTGCAACGCTTCGGCGCGACCATGTGGTCGGGCGACGTAGCCGCCCGCCTTGATGTGCTCGCCACCCATCACAACGTGGCGCTGCACATGAGCTACGCGGGCGTAGACTACTACGGCACCGACGTCGGCGGCTTCTGGCGACCGGCCTTATGGGGCTTTGACCCAGGCATGGGACGCCTAGATTCGGCCGACACGAACGTGGTGCCTGGCACCGAGCCCACCGAGGGCGAGATGTACGTCCAGTGGCTCGCCAATGCCGCCTGGTTCGATATACCGCTCCGAGCCCACGTCTATAACTGTGGATTCGCCTTCGAAGACTTGGCCAACTGCGGCGCAGGCGCCGTATTCGATGCCTCGCCGGTGGCGGCGTTCATGTCGCCGGAACAGGTCAACTCTAACCGCGAAAACATCCTGCAGCGCTATCGACTCATTCCCTACTACTACTCGCTGGCGCATAAGGCATTCGAAACAGGAGACCCGGTCATCGCACCTCTGGTCCACTACTATCAGCACGACGAGTCGGTCGCGCAGATTGGCCACGAACGGATGATTGGCCGGGACATGCTGGTGGGCGTTGTCGCGCGTCACGGTGAGCGCCAGCGAGATATCTACCTCCCCCGCGGCAACGCCCCGGAGTACTGGTTCGACTTCTTCGACCACTCGATTCACGAAGGCGGAAGTACCCTGCGTGGCGAGCCGACAGCGCGTGAGGTGAGCGGTGCGAGCGTCTTTCGTTTGCCTGTGTTTGTCCGCGCGGGGGCGATTCTGCCGGGGCAGGCCACCGACTCCACAGCCAGCGAAGAAACACCGAACCAAGCGAGCGAGGCACCACTGCTAGTCGACATCTACGCGCACCCGAGTGCGCCAGAGAGCACATTCGAACTCTACGAGGACGATGGTGCAACCGTCACCTGTT
The DNA here is from genome assembly GCA_007124745.1 of Myxococcales bacterium. Taxonomy (GTDB): domain Bacteria; phylum Myxococcota_A; class Polyangia; order Polyangiales; family SLQV01; genus SLQV01. The sequence continues at coordinate 21,340 of SLEO01000362.1, read as the reverse complement.
ACGCCCGAGACGGTCAGGACGAGGTGCGCCCCCGCTACAATCGCCGCCGCGTGCGCCTCCTCCAGCACTACGCGCCGGACCACACCCTGCGCTTGAGCCTCGAGGCCGCCGAGGGCACTTACCGCGCCTCAAGCGAGCGCCCGACGGAGCTACGCTGGCTTCTGCCACCTGACCGCCAGGTGACGGGCGTCACGCTCTCCGCAGGTGATGGGGAAGACCAGACCATGGTCTTCACTCAGGAAGGCCAAGAGCTCCGGGTCCTGTTACCCAAGCGCTCCGTCTTTCAGAGCCAGCATGTCGCCGTAACCACCACGGCGCGTTCGCCTCAGTAGCTGCCACTAAGGCAACAGCCGCTGGTAGCCAAGCCGGGCCACTTCACCGCTTAGACGCGCCGACCTCGCCGAGACAGTGTGGACTTTACATGAGCGCCGCAAACAGCTACGGCCGTTCTTAAATGGAAGCGAGCAGCAGTTTGAACGCCACTGAGGTGGCGCATCCATTGGTAGCGGCTTCTCTTGGGCTGTTAAGGGACAAGAATACGCCCAAAGCCGCGTTTGCGGCGGCGCTTGCGGGTGTTGGCGCGCTCCTCTTCTGGGAGGCCTCGCGCGCGCTACGGCTTGCGACAACACAGGTGACAACGCCGGGCGGAGCCGTGGCCGACGTGAGCGCGCGCCCCGACACTATCGTTCTGCTGCCGATCTTGCGGGCGGGATTGGGCTTCTTGCGCGGCATCGAGCCGTGGGTCCCGGGCGCGCCGGTCGCGACCGTCGGCATCAGCCGCGATCACACCACCCTTGAGCCGCGCATCTATCACGAGACCCTGCCGCCTCTCGCAGGGCGTGACGTCTTCGTGCTTGAGCCGATGCTCGCCACCGGTGGTTCGGCCTGCGCGGTGCTTGAACGTGTCCGAGCTGCGCAGCCCGCTTCGCTCACGCTGCTCTCGGTCCTCGCCGCGCCTGTTGGCCTCGCCACGGTTCACCAGACCGCACCCGAAACTCGCGTTTTCGTAGCGGCCATCGACGAGGGCCTGGATGCGCGCGGCTACATCGTCCCTGGCCTCGGGGACGCTGGCGACCGCCTTCTGGGTACCTAGCTCGCTTCCGCCGCCCTTTCGGCCCGTCTTCGGCATACGGTCGGCTACTCGGCATCCAACTTCGGCCAAGGCTGTCAGATTAACCAGGAGCGCAGCCTGCGCGAGGAGTGTTCCGGCTACGCTCATCCATCGGCAACTCGCGACTAGCGGCGTCGCGTGAACGCCGCGAGAAGCCGGGGAAACTCTGTGCGTTCCCAGGCGAGTGCGCGTTCGTAGTCCGGGTGAGCGCGCTCTTGCACGCGGAACTCCCGGCTATGTACAAGCGCGCGCCCCCCCGAATCTACTGGCGGAATCATGTAGTGCAGCACTTCGTGGAACACCACGAAGCGGATAAAATACTCTGGAACCTGCGGCTGATCGAGAATCGGATGGATGCGGATAAGCCGCTGAAGGGGATGGTAGGAACCTAGCCTGAGCGAGCGCGGCCGGCGCCGGTAGCGCCGCGGCGTTCCCCAACCGATCCGCAGTGGGAGCGGATAGCCCACGTCCACCTCGCACACACGACGCAATATATCCTCGAGGTCGTAGACTGCGCCGCGCGACACCAGGGATACCGCGCGCGGCGTAGCGTGCGCGGCAAAGGCTTCCTGGTTGGCGCTCACGAACGCCCGAAGCAGCGCATTGACACCGGGTTCGACGCGCGCGCGCTTAAGGGCTGCATCGGCGCAGCGCGCGAGCGCGCCGAGCTCGCCCGGTCCCGCGGCGGTGAATACCCTATGGAGCCGCATGGCCACCGAGCGCTTATCGAGTGCTCGTACGGAAACCAGGACGCGCCGATTCTGCGTCAGCGTCACACCAACCGTAGCCCCCACTTCGGCGGAGAGCTTATCTGCAAGCGTCGCGGCGCTTTCCTGGGTGATCATCCTGCGCTCGCGAGGCTAGCGCCCGCCCCACCAAACGCCAACACGCCCCGCGCCAAATGCATCCGAGGGCTTTGGCAAAGCGCGTTGGAAGCCACTGCGTGCGAGCCGAAACGGCACCACCAAGCGAGCGCCGCTAAGTCCGCTGGCGCGAGTTAGGGGAGGCCTAGGGGAGGCGGCCGACGGTGGCGCAGACGGCGGTGGCGGGTGAGAAGAGGCGGCGGGCTTGGGTTGCCAGGTCCTCGATGGTGACGGCTTCAAGGGGGGCGAAGTCGAAGCACTGGTCTAGCCGTTTGCCGAAGAGGACACGCAGGCTGATGACCGAGGCTACCTCTTCCGGCCGGTCGCGCAGGGCTTCGAAGTCCCAGCGCATGCGGCGCAACGCCTTGTCGCGTTCCGCTGCCGTCGGCGGTGATTCGCTGAGTGAGCGTAGCACCGCCCAGAGGGCATCGACCGCTTCGCTCAGGCGCGCAGGCTCCACGGTCACACCGCATTCGACAAGGCCGATATCCTCGTAAAGCTCCAGGGCACCAAAGGCCTCGTAAGCAATGCCTGAACCATCACAGAGGGCCCGGTAGAGTCGCGTGCTCAGGCCATCGTCAAGAATGCGCAGGAGCACTTTGACCGCTGGGAGGTCCGCATCATCGAGCGCGGGCCCAAGAAACGCAATCCGCAGGTCAATCTGGCTAGCACTGTGGTCAACATGCGTATGCTTCTCAGGCTCAGCCAGACCGAACGTCAGTTTCTTCTTCGCTTGCGCTGCGGATCGCTGGTTCGCGGTGGATGCGTCCAGCGCACCACCGCCAGCAACGGCGCTGGGCATCGCGCCCTGTATGTCATCTGCGCTCTTTACCGCCGCCGCTGTGAAGAGCCGGCGCACCGGGCAGGGAATGCTAAGCGCCGCCTCAGCACACACTGCGAGGTGCTGCTCAAACCGCTCTAAGTCTGGGCGCTTGGGCAACGCGCCCGCAAAGGTAAGGACCATGTTGTCCGGCCGGTAGTACTTGCGGTGCCAGCGCGCGATATCATCCACCGTCAGTGCGCTAACCGAATCCAGGTAGCCCCCAACGGGCAAGCCTAGCGGATGCCCTGGGAAGGCGAGCAACCGCAGCGCGTGCTCGACGTTCACATCCCTGCCGTTTTCGTCGAGGTCTTCGAGCAGTTCCTGACGCAGCACGCCTTGCTCGATATCCCAACCCTCGAATAGCGGCCGTGCGATGAGGCGGCCGAAGTCATCGAGCGCTGCATCTACCTCACTTGAGGGCACAAAAAGGCTAAAGTTAGTAAAGTCGGGATGCGTAGAGGCATTAAGCGTCCCCCCACGGTCTTCGAAAGCCAGCGACACCGCGTGGGGCGTCGGCAAGCCTTCACAGCCGCGAAAAAGCATGTGCTCAAGCGCGTGGGAGATGCCTCCCTCCCCCGGGGACTCGTCCCGCGAACCGACGCGGACGAAGAGATTGATCGACGTGCCCCAGAGATGGTTCTGCGGCACCAACACCACACGGAGCCCACTCGCCAAGGTCACAACTTCGTAGGTAAATGCTGTCATCGTCGCGTTGCGGCGCCTTAGCTTAGCATGCCTCGCTCAAGACTCCTCCCGCTGCTTCCGCGTGCGTCTGAGCGGGACGCGGTTGGGCCGAGCGCCTCCCTTAGTGGCAGTAGCGCCGAAGGCCGCGCAACGCGTCATCGTGCGGGGGAAACCCTCGACGAGCATGCCACCCGAACTCGGGAAGTATTCGCTTGACTGGCGCCGTTGTTGCCATCCCTTGTCGAGACGTATCCACGCCCTCCTATGTGTATTCTTCCACACATGCTGATATCCTGACAGCGGTGGCGCGTTTCATTGTCCTATTCTGCATCTTGCTCGCCGCTAGCTGCGGACGCATCGGCTACGAGACGCTTGCACCGGTGGACTCGGGTGACGGCGGGGTAGATAATCCGGCGGATGTCCAAGGGGATGCCTCGCCAGACTCAGAAGGCCCGGTACCGCCTGGCAACGACCAGGCTTTTGACCCCGAGCCGGACGAAGACGCGGAACCGGAGGACTCGGACACAAGCGATAGCCAGCCGGATGCTCCTCCCGAGTGCGACCCAGCCTGTTCGTGCACGCTTTACGACGAACACACATACATGTTCTGTGCGGCGTCTCGCACCTGGGACGAGGCCGCCGCGCATTGTCGCGCTTTCGACATGTGGTTGGTGCGCATCGACTCGCAGGAGGAACAGGACTGGGTCTATCAGCACGTCATCGACCTTGGCTTCGGAGACCGAAGTCGGCTGTGGCTCGGCGCCAACGACCAAGCGGTCGAAGGTGAGTGGCGCTGGCACGATGGCGAGCTCTTTTGGCTAGGCGGCGCGGATGGTTCGCCCATCGGCGGCCTCTACAACGCCTGGCCCGAAGGCAACCCGGACAACTGGACCGGGGGCGACCTGCCCGAAGAAAACTGCGCGGAACTCCGCATGCAGCTCAACGACTGGAATGACTACCGCTGCAACGCCACCTACCGCTACGCCTGCGAACACTACTGACGCCCACAAAGCATTGAAGTGGACCACCAACGAACACCTGATAGGTGACGTTGGCACCCCACCCGAACGCCTGCTGGGGCTGTTGTCTTTTCTTCAGTCAACTCAGCAGCGCGCGGGCCGGAAGTCAGCCCGCTCAGATTCGAGGAAACGGGATCGACCTACCGCCGCGCGCCCTCACGCACAGCAAAGGGATGTGCCAGCACCACTCGGCCCCATGCTCCCAACTCAAGGGTGCGCAAGGCACGCGCCCATTCGCCAAGCGCCGCAGGCCAAGGTCCTTGATACTGAAGCGAATTCGAAAAGGGGAGAGACAGCGCCTCCAAACCGGAGGGGTGCGTGACCGTGACCCAGCCTCGCTCCAGGAGCGGTTGCAACGCAGCGCGCGTGTCGGACGTCACGGGCAAGCCCTGTTCCCTCAACGCGTAGAAGGCCGTGAGCGTCCGCTCGCCCACGCGATGCCAGAGATGCCCATAGCTCGTGAGTTCCAAGCACCAGGGCCATGCTAGGCCCTCGTGCTGTTCAAGGAACGGGAGCACGCACCAGGGCGCAAGCGTAAAGCAACTTCCACTCTGAACCGTCGGCACCGAGCTGGCTGTGAGTGCACGTTGAGCGGCGGCCTGGCCCTCGGAGAGGTCGTGATGGTCGGAGACTGCTTCGACCAGCTGCCCGAAGAGGTCTAGCGCAAGAGAACGTAGGGCCAATGCCGCCATTTCGCGCTGATTCGCGCAAGCCTCCAAAGCTGCTTGCACGCGCTTCAGCAATCCGCTGTCAGCTTGGGAGCTACCATGCTTGTTGAGCTCGGGTGCTGCGTGCACCGTCAGGTCGACGGAAAAGGCATGGTCGATGGCGCTTAGGACCCCCGCGACCTCTTCCCGGCCTTGATTCACCTCGGTCTCTGGGTCTGGTTTTTCCTGCACGCCGCCACCGTTACCGGGCAGGCAAACATGCCGCGTGATGGCGTACGCTCGCTCGAGTAGGCGGCGTTCTGCGTGAAGGGCGACCTCGTTGAGCGCCAGAGCCGCTGCCTCCGACACCGTGGCGCGGGTCGACACGTCAAGCATCGACGGCAACGCCTGTGGCTCCAGAATCCGCAAGAACACGTCACCGAGGCCCACTCGCCCCAAAAATAGTGAGTGATCGTCATCAGCGGGAGGCCGCTCTTCAAGAAGCGTCAACGCCCGCACGGCGTCTTGCTCGAGCCGCTGGTCTGCCAGGACCTCGGCCACCTCAATACCGCTCGAACGACCCTCGAGAAGCGTATCGAGCCAACCCGCCGCACCGTGGCAATAGCCAAGAGACGCGGTTGGCATGGCAAGCTTGGCAAGACGCTCCCAGTTAAGCGCGTGGCTCACTCGCGGCTCGCCGACGCGTGTCACGCGTATATTGCCCAGAATTCCATGACACCAATGTGCCCGCGTCTCCTCGGGCCCGGGCCACCAAACGCCGCCCCGAGGCGAGCGGATCGAACGAAACTCGGGCCAGCGACCTGGCAAGGTTTCGACATGCGCGTTCTCGTATTGCCATGCTCGCGCGGCCCAGCGAGCGAGGGCGCCATGCGGGCTCAGAAGCGCAAGTTTCTGAAGGATGTATGCAACGCCCGCGTTCCCATGGCTCACTCCGCACAGGGGCCGCCTAAAGCTTGGCCCTACACGCCAGTAAGGCCCCAAAGGACCGGGTTGTGCTGCTTCCAGCAAGGCTGTCGCCAGAAGGAGGAGTATGTGCTCCGTCTCTGGGCCCCAGCGCCCTTCAGGTAGTGCAAGCAATCCCAAAATGTCGCCGGCAAGCCCGCCTACGAGGTCCGGCCCTCGGTACGGCGCCGACCTCTCCAACCGTTTAAGCAGTCCTCGAACTGCCTCATCCGAACCGACATCGGCACCCAAAATAGCCGACCTCGCCCACAACTCGCCTAAAGCGCCAGAGAAGAAATCAAGCTGAGGATCTGCCGTCCAGTCGAGAGCTGCGAGCAGTTCTGCTGCGCGCTCGCACCAGCGCGGTTTCGCCAGCACTTGACCCGCTCGGAAGAGGAACAAACACGCACCCGCAGAGCCTCTATAGAGCGAACCCGCGCAGGGCGGATGACCGGACGAAACGCCCTCTGCGATCCGGTAGACAGAAGCGTAGAGCGATTCACGCATCCTGTTAGGCACTCACTATTCTTGCTCGGTGGTTGTCGACTACCGTCGCGCTTGACCGCACGGACGATGGCGGGCGTCTGAACCTCGATGTGTCCTAATCGATCCTGTTTCGACTTCAACACTACCCCTACGATCCCTTGCCTCAAGCTCGTTCCCGCAGCAAACTTTGGGCATGACTAATTCTGAATCCAAAACCGAGATATGCGAGGGCCTTTTAGACATCGAAGGGTCGCTTGAGACGTTGAGCCAACGAAACTTACTTCAAATGCGGGGCGCGTTTGGAGAAGCGTTCGGCGCCGAAACAGCCAGTCACATGGCGTGCACCGACAACACCGACGTTCAGTGCGCGTAGACAACTCGTCATCACACCGGAACACGCGCTTTCGCGGCCTTGACCCTTGGGCGCCCCGAGCGTCCAGGTCTACTGTTAGGATGTTTCGATAGGCGTCCCACACCACTGCGGCGCGCTGCACTTCACGTCGGCAACATATCTCGATAGCGTGGCCACAGCTCGGTTCGGGTGCGGCTCACGCTACCGTGTTCCAGTCTGCTCCGGTTCAGAGCGATCGTCGGCCAGCGGAGGTGACTATCGCTCACATTACACCCCGCACAGGCCAGTTCGTAGCCGCGCATTCTCCAAAGTGCCATTCTGTTAGTCGCGCTGCGGTGCGATAGAAACGTTCTAGGGCATGCGTGTTCTGTTGAGGATCTGAGGCGAGTGCGCCCACAGCCAAAACCCGCAGCGAACTTGAGGAACGCGCTGTTTTTTTCCAAGGACGCACGGCCGGCTCAGGCCCTTAACCGGACGCGCATGGTTGCACGGAACGCTTGATGAGTCATCAATGCTGGCGCATTTTCTGCTTATACGCTCGGCATACCATGGACGATACTCTGTCCCTTAATATACATGGAGGTTCACAGTCTCCGACAAGGCATATTGCATGCAGGACTCGGACATGGGCTAGGCCAATGTGGCCCCTTTTCAACCGCTGTAGGACTCATATACACGCTGCCTCAGCATTGACTTGTAACGCGCTAATATTAGCTTTTATTGGAACCCTGTTCGCTTGCACCGCAACGCCTTCAATGCCGGATGGATCAGCTGGAGAGGCTAAGTCTCTCGCTGACATGCTACCGGAGGGGCTTACAGTTGCGGCACTGAACACCGCCTTCGAGTCACAGGCACCCTATATCTGGATTCGAGATCCGAAAGCGCGATGCCTCAGCGAAGGCGAGACCGGCTTCATCTTCTCGCCGTCTAGGCGCAAGCCGGAAAGCCGTAAGCTGCTCGTCTACTTTACTGCAACTGGGGCATCATTCGACCCGTTAAGCGGATTTGTCACCGAGCGTATTTTGGGAAGTGACTACTTCGGCGAAGCCCACTTTCGCGAACTTGTCGGAGAGGATTACTCTGGAGCTACCGGAACGATCGATTCCGGACTCATTAACCGCGCAGGACCAAGCGCACACCTGATTGCGAATTACCATCTTGCCATTATCCCAGGATGCTCGGGTGATGTGTTCCTCGGCTCTCAAGAAGATGGACCCGAGCCTTCACTCGGTTTGTCTAATGTGGAGCGCGCTATGCGTGCTTTGCGGCGGGCGCTAACGGCACATGTTGGCACCCTCAAAGAGCTTATCCTTGCGGGCGCGAGTTCGGGTGCGATCGGCGCGGTCGGAAACAGTGGCCAGGCTAAGACCATCTTTCCCGAAGCGCGACGCCGCATTCTTGCCGACTCCGCTATGGTTTTTCCCGATGAGTTTCTGCCGCCCTGTTTGCAGCTCATATGGCATCAACGCTGGAACCTGGCTCCCTTGATTGAGAGCACGGGCTGTTCACAGTGCAGTGCGCCAAACGCCAACAAAGGCGGTCTTTACGATGCCATGGAGCATGTCGTGAGCCGTACCCCAGGCGACCTTTTTGCCTTTATCAGCTCCGCGGGGGACTCGGTCATGCGCTGGTTCTTCTGGGCGGGTATCGCCGCACACAACCGTGGGCTCACCCCGGCCTCGCGCTGCGAATCACCGACAAGTGTGAACGACGGACAGAGCTACACGCAGGCCGTTACCGAAACCTTGGAAAGACTCCGACAGGCCGGTGGGAACGTACGCCACTTCTTGCTGGAGCACGAGGAGGGCCATGCCTAACTGAATAAACCCCTCAATGAACCGCGCGTAGGCGACACGACCCTCGAATCCTGGCTCGAAACCTTTTTCAAGGACCCGGGGTCACTTCCGGACCTGCCAAGGCAACTTGAGGTAGACGCTCCTCAGAACACCTCGGACGAAAGCGCGGCACGGGGAGGACCGTTACTCGGCGCGGAGGGCGTCTAGCTTTAGGTTGAGGGCGCGGTCTTTTTCGGCTTCGTGGCGGAGGACGGCGGCGGCGACACGTACGGCGCGGTCCTCGCGTTCTTCCTGTACCTTTTGGCGGAACTCGGTCTGGGCTTCGGGGCTTAGTTGGTCGAAGTCGGCGCTTGGGGCTTCCTTGATGCGGAGCGCTATGCGCGCTTTGCCCGACACGATGGGCGTCTCTGGCGCGGGCGTTGTCTCGTCGAGCGCGAAGATGGCCTTGATGACGGAGCCTTCATCGAGCTGGAGCTTGAGCGGGCGCTCGCCGCGCGTGAAGGCCGCGGTGGTCTTCAACGCCGGCAGGTCACTCAGGCCGCCGATATCGCTTAGCTGCAGCACCTGTTTGAGCTGCGCCTCGAGCCACTCGGCTTCTAGCGCCCCTTCCTTGAGCGCGTCTTGAGTCGCCGTGGCGAGTTGCTCCACCAACGCTTCGGCCCGCTGCTGACGCACGAGGCGCTCAGCGATGTCGAGCTTGGCCGCTTCTTCGGACACATCGCCCTCGCGGAAGCCTTTGACCTCGACAATGTAAATGGCGTCATCAACCGCGAGCGGCCCGAGACGGGCGCCTGGCTCCGCGCCCTCCACAGCTGCTTTGAGCGCCGCGGGAAGCGCGTCTAACGCACGGAAACCGACTTCACCGCCACGCCGACCGCTGGCGAGATCCTCGGAGTGCCGGCGGGCAAGCGCCGCGAAGCTCTCTCCCTTGCCAAGCTTGGCGAGAATATCTTCGATGGTGGCGGCAGCGACGGCCTGGCGTTCGGGCTGGGTGCTGTCGGCGCTCACCATGATCTGCCGGTAGTTGACCTGCCGGGGCAGGTCCTGGAAGCGTTCGCGCTGGGCGGTGTAGGTCGTTGCCACGCGCTCGGCGTCCGACACCAAGAAAGCAGCGACGTCGGCGTCGCTGACCGGGATGAGGTCCTCAAGCTCGCGTGGCTGGAAGAGCGCGTAAGTCACGGTCCGCGTTTCACTCTCCATCGCGTAGCGTGCCCGCACTTCGCTGGGCGTGACCGCTGCGCTCTGGCGGACAAGCTCGCGCATGTTAAGCGCGAGGGTCTCGGCAATCTGCTCCCGCGAAAACTCCTTGATCGAGCGCTGCTGCCCGAACTGAATCTGGCGTTTGGCGGCCTCGATATCGAAGTTGCCCTCCGCATCACGGACGGGCACCGGCACCGGGCCATTGCGGAGTCCGAGGTAAGGCGGGGCCGTCGACGCGGCGGACATCAAGGCTTCGCCTCGTTTTGCCAGGCGCTGCATGACCATGTCTTCGGTCACTTCGAAGCCCACTTTCCGGGCTTCAGCCGCAAAGAGTTCACGTTCGACCAGCGCATCGACGAGCAGCTGATCGAGACCAAGCTCGCGCCGCAGTTCAGCGGGCACGCGGTCCATGCGCATCAGGGCGGCGGCGGAGCGGAAATCTCCAAGCTGCAAACGGGTCCCGCGGACGCGGGCGATGTAGGTAGAACCGCCGCTGGTGCAGCCCTGCGCCTGGGGCCCTCCGAACTGCAACACAAAGATGAGGCTGATGAGGGACACCAGGCCCACCAACACCGCCGTCTGCAACTTGCCCGCAAGCCTATCAAACATCGTTTCGTTTCTCCTGTGCCCCAGGGGCACGTCCCCTTCACCGCGCAGCGCGTCTACACCGGTCACGCCAAAATCGCAACGAAGACGGGGCTTCTCGCGATTTTCCGAGCGTCTCGACACCGAGCTTGGACGCACTTCTCGCTACACACGCCTTGCATAGGCTGGCATCTTCGCGCGTCTTGCCTCATATCACAGGCCGCATGCTCCGTCCTAGACTCTTTAGCGCCGAGTTCGGCTCGGTGTGGCCTATCGGGCTGCGCTCGCTTTCGCGGTACGTCTGTGCGCTGCCCCCGGGGGCAGCGCTAACTCTTGTCGCCCTGGCATGGCTCGCCGGCTGCGCGGATGGCTGCGGCTGCGGGAAGAAGGCGGAGCCCGCACCGGCCGTCGAACCGGAGCCGCCCGCGCCCGCGCCGCAGGAACCGGACGACCTCTACATTCCCGAAGGCGACCTACCCGACGAGAGCCCGGCGGAAGACGAGAAGACGGTAGCCCCCGAACCGAAGAAAAGCGCTCAGAGACCCTCGGAGCGGCCGGTCGAGTGCAAGGGCGAGCTAAGTGCGGAAGACGCCAAAACAGTGGTTGGCAGGCATACTCAGCAGGTGCGCCAGTGCTACGAGCGTCGTCTCCGAGAGAACACCATGCTCCAGGGACGGGTCGAGCTGCGTCTCACCATCGATACGAGCGGGAACGTGACATCCGTAAGGACGAGCGGCACGCTCCGGGACGCCGAGGTGTTAAGCTGCATAAGCGCAGGTGCGCGCACCTGGCGTTTCCCCAAGCCCTCCGGCGCGAGCTGCGCCATCGTGCTGGCGCCGTTTAATCTGACGCCGACGGGAACCTAGCGGCGCGTGGCTCGCGATGCGAACCCGAAGGATGGCCGGCCCCGGGGCGCAACCTCAGCACGACGAGGCGGCAAGCCGCGTAAGGGCTTTCGTAGTGCCCTGGCCGCCCCCCAAGGCAGCGTACACGCCTGGGGCCTCCAAGACGAGGCCGCCCTACTTCGACAAGCCTGGCACCGCTATGCCGAGCCGGTAAGTGGGCGCTACACCCACGATTTCCACCCCTACGCCGCACGGATGCATCCCGATGTCTGCGGGATGCTGATTGAAGCCTTCTCCGAGGCGGGGGGCTGGGTAGTCGACCCCTTCTGTGGTTCCGGGACGGTCGCGGTGGAAGCACGCGCCGCCGGTCGGCGCTTTGCTGGCAATGATCTTCACCCCCTTGCGGTGAGGCTTTCCGGGCTCAAGAGCGACGTCCGTACGCCCGCTTCTCTACGCCACTTCGAGGCACGCGCGACGCACATTGCACGCTCTGCCAACGGTCGCGTCACCCGCCAAGAGACTGAAGTTCCGCCGATAGACGACGACGAAGCTCGCTGGTACGCGCCGCATACACGACAGGAACTCGCCGTGCTCTGGTCATTCATTGAACGCGAACGTGACCCCTGGGCACAAGAAGCCTTCAGGCTGGCCTTCTCGGCGATACTCGTGAAGTGCTCGCTTCAGCGGTCGGAGACCGACCCGAAACGGGTGGAGACGCGCATGTCTCCGGGGATGCCCTTGCGCCTCTTTGAGCATCGCTGTCTGACCCTCGCACGGGGCCTCGCCGAGCTCAGCCGCGCAGCGCAGCGCGCGGGAGGCGCTGTAGGCGCCGAAGAAGTCGATACGCCCCCGGCGGCGTTGAGCTGCGGTGATGGCCTGACCTGGGGGCTCGGCTGGCAGCGGCCTGGGACGCTCGTGCTGACCTCGCCGCCCTACGCTGGCTACTACGACTACGTAGAGCACCACAACCGTCGGCTCGCGTGGCTAGGCATTAACGTCGACGACATGCAGCAGGGCGAGCGCTTCAGTCGCCGGGAGCAGCATGCCTCCTCCTGGGCGGAGGAGAGCCGCGCGCTCCTCATGAGTCTTGCGGCTGCCGCAGGTCCGGGGGGGCGTGTGTTGCTGTGGATCGGCGACCCCCTACTCGGAGGTGAAATCGTTCCCGCGAGGCGCGCGCTCGCCGACGCCGCTCACGCCGCCGGGCTCCGCTGGGTCGCAGGTGTGAGCCAGAACGCGCCGAGGGCGCGCGAGCAGCGCCGCGAGGAGCACGTTTTCCTGTTGGCTCCCCGCGACGCCGCGCGTGCAGCGTAGCGAGGCAGCTAACGCTTTCTAGAGGCGGGCTCTCGCTAGAGAGCGGGCTTGCTAGCAGGAGGCCAGGAGAAGCGGCTCTCTTCGGGAAGGGACAAGTCGAGCTCACACTCCTCGAGGGAGGCAAGGTCCACATAGGTCACCTTGCACTCAAGGGTCGTAAGGTTGACCCGCAGGTTCGTGCGGAACTCGCCCTTGGTCCAAGAGAGCCAAAGGCTGTCCTTCTCCGAGTAGTGAAGGTTAAAGCGCCCCTCGAAGGCCGGGTAAAACGACCGGAACTGCATGAGGGAGATTAGACGCCTGGGCCCGATCTTCTGCAGCATCTCCTCGGCGTCCGCCTTGGAGTAGAACGTGCGGTTAATGTCGCGCTTCTCGCCGGTCTTCTCGTAGAGCTCGTGGTCGTTCTCGCCGAAGAGCAGTCCCTGGTAGTACACCTGCGGGATGCCGGGGCAGAAGAACTGGATCGCCCGGGCGGCGAGATAAGCCTTCGGGTTGCGGTAAAGCGCATCTAAGTACGTACACGTAAGCTGGTAGATGGCGCCGACACTGCCGACATGCGCCGCCGAGCCCCGCAGCACCGGGTCACCCGAGCGGTCCGATACATCGGCAATGACTTTATCCACCTCGGCTTTCGGCAGAAGCTCCTCTACGTCCGGAAAGCAGATGCCGTCGTGGGTATCGAGCACGGTAATCTGATTGGTCGGGCAGATGCGCAGCCAGTTCTTGAGATAGTACGTGTTCTTTTGCAAGAACGCGTGGAGCACAAGCACCGGCAGTGCGAAGCCGTAGGCGTACATGTCGCGCGACGCGATGGCCTGCTGGTAGGAGAAATGGTCGTGCACTTCCGGCAGAATGGCCGCACCACGCGACTGCGCGATATGGTTGAACATCGAGAGGATGTTGTAGGTCTCGGGCTCGATGAGGAAGCAGCTCGTGCCGATACGTTTCGTCACGTAACCGAAGGCGTCGAGGCGGAAAAGCTTCACGCCGCGGTCCATCATGTACTGCATGTAGTCTTCAAGCAGCGCGAGCGTGTGGGGCGAGCGGAAGTTGAGGTCGACCTGGTGCTCGGTGAAGGTGCACCAGACACGACCCTTGGTCCCGTCGCCAAACGTGATTTCGCGGAATGGAGACTTCTCCTTGCGGATATGGATCTTCGCGAGATCCGCATCCGTGATCTCACCCAGCGCGTCGACATCTACGAAGAGGTCGGCGTGCTTCGAACGCTTGCCCTTGGCGAGGTAGTCCTTGAACTCTTCAGATTCGTCGGAGATGTGGTTGAGTGTCAGGTCCAGGCAGAGGTCGAACTGCTTGGCAATGTCCTCGACCTCTTTCCAGGTGCCGTAGGCTGGGTCGACTTCCTTGTGCGTCAGGGGCGAGAAGCCGCCATCGGCGTTGGAAGGGTAGATAGGCAAGATGTGCACGCCGCCAATCGCATTGGCGAGGTACTCGTGCATGATCTGATGAAGCTCTTTGAGGTCCTTGCCCATGCGATTGGGGTAGGCGATGAGCTGAACCTTGTTGCGAAGTCCCATGGTCGTTCCTGTCCTTTAGGATGACGCCCGTTCTTGGGCCTTTCCGCGGCCCTGCCCAAACAAGCGAGGCGGAAGACTGCGGCTCTTTTTTCCCTTTTGCAAGCGGCAAAACGCGCCTTCCGATTCCGAGGAGCGCTTTTGGCCATCGCGTGCCCGGTGCCGGGGCGCAGCCGCTCGAGACGCCGTCAAACTTGTGTGTGATAACAGGCGCTTAGACGTCCCCGATCCGGGATGTCATGCCTTCGGAGGTGCGTCGGGACCCGCTGCCTTAAGGCGGCGCAAGCGTCTTGCGCGGCGCCGAGCCACTTCCTTGATGCGCGCGTCCTGTTTTCGGGCGGTCGGCGGGCGGCCACGGTGCGGCAATTGCTCGGCCATCGGCTCGGCGAAGTGCCCCGGCGCCGCGCCAAGTTCGAAAATAGCTATCTCCCGCCGGGCTCGGGGCCCGACCCGCAAAGGAAGCACTGCCGCGCCAATCCCCGCGCCGACGTACACTGCCCCATCCTGCCCCGCTTCAACCCTGCGCTCTCCGTAAAGCCCGTGGACATAGCGGTGCCCGACCACCCGGCCGATGGCGAGTTCGTGAAGCTTGGCGACGGTGACCTGCCCGGCGTGGGTGTGACCTGAAAGCACGAGAGGAACGCCGTGCGGCCAAAGGGCGTCGGCGACTTCTCCGATGTGGCTCAAGCCCAGCGTTGCGACATCCTTCGTGAGCCCCTTGACGGCACGCTCTACCCGGGCGTGACCGGTGTACTCGTCGTCAACGCCGACAATCTGCAGCTTTTCACCATGGATCGTGAGCGTGGTGTGGGCGTTGTCGAGCACTTCGGCGCCTCCGCGGCGCAGCGCTTGGGCGACTTCGGGCGCTCCGCACCAGTAGTCATGGTTGCCAAGCACCGTGAGTACCGGCGCGTCAAAGCCCTGAATGGTAGCGGTCAGGAGGTCGAGGTACGCCTGGCTGTGACAGACAAAATCACCCGTAATCACCACGAGATCGGGTTCCAGTGCGTTGGTCAGATTCACCGTCTCGGCAAACACGCGCGCGGGCGTGACGCGACCGACGTGCAGATCCGTAAGGTGGGCGACGCGAATAGGCCGACTCAGCGTTCGCGCGTGCGAAAGCGTGCCCGCGAAGCGCCGCACCACAAATCCAGCGGGCACTGCGATGGCCTCGGCACCGGGCGGCGCAACTATCAAACTCGGGGCGGGCCGACTCACGTCAGAACCCGCTCGCCGCCATGCCGCCTAGGTTGCTCGTCCCCCTGTCGCTTGACCTTGCGCAGAAGCTGCTGGGGTTCGATGAGGGTTGAAGCGATTCGCCTGGGTCGACGCCCCCTGAAGCGCCAAGCGATGTAAGCGCCCGCGCCGAGCACTGCGCTGCCCGCAATGATGCCGTCCACTATCGCTTCCACGCTACCAGTGTACCACAGATCAAGATGGCCCAAGCTGGCGCTACCTATTGGCGCGCAACCCGCTACCCTTCCGGCACTCCGAGGAGCCTCGGGCGCGGAGACCGACGAGCGCGCCGTAGCTAATCGACAAGGTAGCCGAGGGCCTTGAGGCGTGCTTTGGCCTCGTCGCTCTCCGCGAGGTCCACTTCCACGGCTTCGCGTTTGCCTTCGCGCGCCTGGGCCAGCCTCGTCTCCAAGCGGTCGGCGAGCGCCTGTGCACGTGGCGCCTCGGCTCCGGCGAGATTCTCCTCCTCACCGGGGTCCGTATCGAGGCGATAGAGTTCAACGGCAGCGAGACCACGCGGATTGCCTGGATTGGCCTCGATGAGCTTATGCTCTTCGGTCCCGTCCATCACGCGCAGCGCACGCAAGCGATTGCCTTGGTGGTCCTCCTCCGCGAGGGCCTCACGTTTGCCTTCGAAGAGACTGCCGCCCTGCACTTGCTCGGGGATGGGCAAACCGAGATAGCTCAGCAACGTCGGCATCAGATCGATACTTTCGACCCAGTGGCCGATGCGCGTTCCCGCCCGGTCACCCCGCGGCAGTTTCACGATGAGCGGCACATGAAGCTGCTCATCGTAGAGGGTCGTGCCGTGCCAGTAGCCGCCGTGTTCCTGAAACTCCTCGCCGTGGTCGGAGGTGACAACGATCAGCGTGTCGTCGAGCGTTCCTTGCGCCTTCAGCCCCGCCAGTACGCGACCAAAGTGGCTGTCCCAGTAGGTGATCTCTTGGTCGTAGAGTTCGCGCATCCGCGCCGCAGCCTCCGCTGGCGGGTTCGGGTTGGCAGCGCGCGAAATCGCTTTTCCGGTATAGGGCCGGGCGTAGTAGGGGTCGTGCGGGTCCATATACCCGAGGACCATCAACCAGGGCTGCGTCTTGGACTGCTGCGCCAGCCAAGCGAGGGCCGCATCGCTCACCACCGCCGCATCCCGGTAGGCGGACTCCTCCGGGTGGTAATCCGCTAGCGCCCAGCCGCGCTCCACCACACGCCGCAGCACCTGATAGGGCAATACCTTTGCTTCGTTTTCGCCGGCCCCTAAGGGGTACTTGGGTTCGAGGAAGAGAAAATCGTCGAAGCCTTGGTCAAAGCGGAAGTAGCTGCTGACGTTAAAGTTCGTCATCACCGAGCCCGTGCGGTAGCCCGCTCCGGAGAAGGCCTCGGCGAGTGTTGTCATCTCGCTCGGCAACGCAGCCGCTTTGCTCATAACGCCGTGGAACGCCGGCCGGGTGCCCGTAAGGAACGAGGCGAAGCTGGGACGCGTCCAGGAGGCATTGGCAAAGGCCTGCTCGAAGCGGACCGCATCCTCCGTTAGTGCGTCGAGCGCGGGAGTCGAACCTTTGCGGTAACCGTAGGCCGGCAAGTGGTCGGCGCGCAGCGTGTCTACGATAACAACCAGCACATTGGGACGCGAAGGCATCCCCGGCGCAGCCTCCGCACGCGCCGCCGACGCTTTGCTCTGTTGCCACGCGCGCAAGTCCTCCTGAGCGTCGGTGGGAAGCGCGGCCACGCCGATCAGGCAGACACCGAGCAGCGCCGCAAGCGTCCCCCACTGCAGGGGACGCGAGTGGATACGGCTGAGCGCCACCGCCAGAGGCTGCGTCGCCAGCGCGACGAGCAGCGCGAGGGCAGCGCACCCGCCGAGCAGCGCCAAGGCTTGCGGCGAGGCCCAACCGAAAGCCTCAGCAAATAGGTCTCGGCGGAGCCGGAACGCAAGCGGCGGCGCTAGCAACAGCGGCGTCGCCACGAGCCACGCGACCTTGCGTTGACCCGCCAACGCTAAGCCGACGCGCGGCCCTACGAAACGCAACACGCCCGCAAAGATGAGGCTGACCAGCGTGGCTACCGGTACGTACACAGCCAGTGCGTAGAACAGGAGCCGGATGACGCCGGCGGGCGTTGTCGCCGGCGCGAAGGCGACGATGGCCGCTGCTTCGACCGCCGCAAGCACAACGGCGAGCAGCCCGATCTGCGCCCAAAGTGCGGCAGGTCTTCTCGGGCTCGCAGCGTCGGCACCGGCCGCGGAGGGCTCACGGAACGCAAGCGCACCGCTGGGCGTTTCGCGCTTGCGCAGCAGGAAGAAAAGCCCGCCCGAGGCGGAGACCAGCATCTCTGCCCCAAAACCGACGATGGGGATGAGCACGGCCAAGCTCGCTGGAATGCCGAGGCGCGTATAGAGCGCAAGCGCGGTCGCTTCTCTCAAGCCTACGCCGCCCAAGGAAATGGGGGCGAGCGTGGCCATGATTTGCAGCGAGGAGGCGAAAAAGACCTGGCCCACTGTGAGCTCAACGCCGAGGGCGCGGGCAGCACAGACGTAGATCAGATTGTTGAAGGCGTGGGTGGCCACCCCAAGACCGAAAGCGCGCGCGACCAGCCCTGCGCGCCCTTCGTAGGCCCGCATCGCCGCCGTCAGGGTGGTGAGGCGCTTGCGCAGCACCCCGGGCAGCCAGGCAAGGGTGAAAAGAAACGCACCCGGTTTACTCAAGAAAAAGAGACCAAAGACCACGACCGAAGCCATGGCGGAAAGCACAAGCACTACGCCTTCGACACCGATAAAGTCTCGGCCCCACACG
The DNA here is from genome assembly GCA_007124745.1 of Myxococcales bacterium. Classification (GTDB taxonomy): domain Bacteria; phylum Myxococcota_A; class Polyangia; order Polyangiales; family SLQV01; genus SLQV01. Next base: position 3,104 of record SLEO01000362.1, on the reverse strand, counting down.
CACGCGAGCGCCACAACCAGGGCGAAGGCAAGCTGCCCCAGCACCATCTCGAAGGCGATGGTGGCGGTCGCGCGGGTTCCTTGCCCCGTGCGCGAAGCGATATCGTAGATGCGCCAGCCACCGAGACCGGTAAACCCGCCGGGGGTGAACGCGCCAAAAAAGCGCCCGATGAGAAAAGAGCGCAGCAAAAAGCCTAGGCGCCCTTCGATGCCCTGGCCGCGCAACAGCAACCGCCAGCGCTCGGTGCTGGTGGCGACAGCGCAGAGCTGCATCCCCACCGCGAGTACGACCCAGCCCCACTGGAGGCGACTCAGATGCTCCGAGAGCGCTGCACTGCCTTCGCGCTCGACCACCTTCCAAAGGATCACGCCGAGCATGGCGACGGAAAACACGAGCTTTGCCGCGAAGAGCACGGTCCGTTTGCGCGAACGCACGGGTTCCGCTGCAGGCGCTTGGCTTGTTTCGGCGCTGGGGGCCACAGGCGTCTCCTTCTGAACTGGCGGGCGCTCAACGCGAATCCGCCAGGGTGCGGGCCGGCGCGTATGTGCCCGCACCGTCACCCCGAAACCAATTAAAAAAAGCCACCGAGAACGATGGCTTCAATAGAACCTCGAACACCTCTCGCGAGGTGCCGGCCGACCGGCAGTGTTGCTGCGCGGACGCGTACTTACCCGGTCATTTCACTGACCGGGAGTCGGCTTAGGCGAGCAGGTCTTTGAGCTTCTTGAGCGCGGTTGCCCGCACCTTCTTCTCAGCGGGCTTAGCGGGGAACACGCGCTCTGCCTTCGTGAAGGGGTCGAGACCTTTGCGCTCTTTGCGCGCAGGGGTAACGCGCACCTTGAGCTTAAGCAGGTCGGGCACCACGAACTCGCCCGGGCCCTTCTTGCCCAACTCTCGCTTGATGAGATCCTTGAGACCGTCGAATACCGTGCCGACTTCTTTCTTGCTGAGACCGCTCTTTTCAGAGATCTCGCCAAGAATCTGAGCCTTCGTCATACGTTTTGCAGTGGCCATGCGTCCAATCCTCCTTACAAATCTTGTATCCGCGCCCCCAGGCAAAAAAGGCAACAGGGCCGCAGCGCGCAGCCCATCTATGCACGGCCGAAAGGCCATGACAAGTCCCTTTTTGTGCGCTTAGACGTTCCTCTAGGCGGCCTACGCCCATTTTGGAGCCCTGCCCAGTGGCGCCACAAGGCCAAATTGCAGCGAATATTCGCGGCTAGACCCGCTACTCGACGGCGGGTTCACTGACGGGAAATCGCCCGGTGCCCTGAGCGCCGAGGTCGACGAGATTTGCCAAAAGAGCATCGCTTAACGCCCACATCCTGCGGCGCGTCGCCGTATCGCCATGGTCGAAACCGAGCAAATGCAGCAACGCATGCACGGCGAGGAGCAACACTTCACTCCGCAGCGGCACGGCGAGCGCCGTCGCTTGGCGACGCGCATACGGTAGCGAGATCACGATGTCGCCGAGTAGCAGTGGTGGGCCTTCCAATGCACCGTCGCCCAACGCCACCTCACGATGCGCCTCAGAACGTTGCGCGTCGGCATGCTGCATCGTCCGGCGGCGGCCGCGTCCAGGCGCGCGCCCATCGAGGGGCCTTTCCTCCGAGCCTGGAAAGGCCAAGACGTCTGTGGCTCGGTCTTCCTGGCGAAAGCGCTGGTTGAGCGTGCGGATGTGCGCGTCATCGCAGAGCAGCAACGACACCTCGGCTCTCGGCAAACCGAGTCGATCGAGGAGACGCTCAAGCGCGAGCTTCAGCAGCGTCTTGAGGTCCTCGATCTCGGCAAACGCCGTCTCATGCGCTACGGCAAACCCTGCGTCGCACGCGCGCATCGGATCCTGAGCACGTGTCGACGCCGAAGTGCCCTCAGCTAGACTTCCCGCAGAAGTATCGCTTCGCTGCGCTGGACCTTCCGCCAACGCGGTACTCTCGATGAACACGGGCACGCCCCGGGAGCCTATCAGGCTTCGGCGGCCGAACCGAAGTGAATGGCGGGCCCCGCATAGCTAGCGCCCTCAGAGCCGTGCGATGCAGCACGGCCGATCGCGGGGTGGCAGCAGCGCTCAGGTCGGGTAGGCTTGCCGCACGACGGGGCAACGTTTGCGTGAGCTCACATGCCGAAGGGACCGTACAACGCGTGACATTTTCAATAGTCGTCGATAGTGAAGACCCGCTGGCGCTCAAGGTAGCTACGGTGGCGCGCGAAGTGGGTGTGCGGGTGGTCGGCGTCGGCCCGCTGAGCGGCTTGGCCACAGACACCTGCGACGTTATCTGTATCGCGGCGGCGGAAGTCAGCGCAGCGGCCACACAGCTCGCCGCCGTGGCCGCGCGACTCACGAATGCGTGGGTGCTTCCATCGAGCCGAGGCAGTGACCTTCGCGCCCTCCTGCTGGCCGCCGAAGACGGCGCGTTCGCGGTTGTCGGCGTCGGCCAGCAGGCGCTCAACTTCGTGATGCCGCGCAAGCCTCTCGCACCTGCCGCGAGCACAGCCGCGCAGGCGCATGTATCCATGGGGCAAGAGGACAGCCCGCTGAAGGCCTCGGAGCTGGATTGGGCGCTCGCACTGGGGTGCGATTCGGTGGCCGACACCGGCGCGCCCGTCGAACCCTATTTCGATAGCGCTGGCCCACCGCAGACTGCCTCGCTGACAGACCACGACGATGACCCCGAGACGGAAATCGACGCGACGCCGTCGACGCGCAAGTCTTTCTGCATCGAGATGGCCCGGGACCGGGACGGCGAAGTGCTCTGTTTCCCCTGGGTCAATACCTGTCTCGGTGATGTGGGCGGGGGGCGTCTCTTCGAGGTCAGCAGCGGCGCGCGCCACATTGACGAGCGAGCCAGCGATGAAGAAGCGCGGCTGCTCGCAGCGGCCGATGACTTAGCCAAGCTTTTGAACGGTGAGCGCTACGTAGGGCTTGCTTGTGGCCACTTCGAGCTGACGACCGATGGCAGCGTGCGCCTCACGCGGGTCACATTGGGCCTTGGCGCCCTTTCCACCGCCTATGCGTTGCTCACGCCCGCATGCCCGGTTCGTATCGCGCTGCGCCTCGCCGCGCGTCAACGGCTGCCGCGTTCGGCGGTCGCCACGCTGCCCTA
>SLEO01000107.1 GCA_007124745.1 Myxococcales bacterium | reverse complement strand
CCTCCAGGCCGATGCCAACCTTGATTGGCCCGTGCCGAAGGCGCCTAGCGGCCGCGTAGCGCTCCAGGTTGAGCTGCGTAGCGCCGCTGCGTTGCGCCGCGATCTTAGTGCGGTGCTGTCGCTCCTGGGAACAGAGCTCGACCTGCCGGAGGTCACCGGCCAAGGCCAGCTTGAGTTGGCCATCGAAGGGTCCTTAAAACGCCCTCTTGGGCGCCTCGCCTTGGACCTCAAGGACTTGCGCCTCGCCGACGCGCCGGCGCTCAACCTCGAAAGCACGGTCGACCTCGAGCGCCGTGAACTCGCCGCCCATGTTGAGGCGCGGCTTGAGGACGGCGGACACTTGCAGCTGAAGGGCACCGTCGAGCGTAAGCGGCCGCAGCTCACGTGGGCGGCGTTGCGCGCTGGGCGCTTCGACCTCTACCTCACCTTACGCGCTTTTGACCTAGCCGCGCTGCGGCCTTGGCGCCCGGCGGAAGAAGCGCTCACCGGCATCGTCGAAGTCGACCTCGCCTTCGGCGGCACCCTGCGCGAGCCCGGTCTGCAAGCAGAGTTGGTGCTCGCCGGCTTTCATCTCAACGGCCGGCCTCCGCTCTCGATCAATCTCGGCGCAGAGGTCGACGGCGGTGAGAGCCGTTTCGACCTTGCGGTGAGCGATAGCGCGGGGCCTTGGGCGGAAGGCTCGGCGGCCACCTCATTTCCCCTGACCTACGCGCTACTCGACCCAGTCCCCGACCTGCTGACGCAGCGAGACTGGCGCCTCGCGCTCAGCACCCAACCGCGCGGGCTTGGCGCCATTACCGGCAACACAGCCTCCGCCGGTGGGGTGGCCGCTTGGCCCTTGAGCCTCGCGGTGAAGCTGGGCCTGCGGCACACGCCGCGTACCGCGACGCAGGCCGCCTCCTTGCGCGGCGAGGTGCGCGTGGAGAGCGCCTGGCAGGGCTCCGCCCGCGCGGCGGTGGCGGAGTTGAGCGAGCGCCCCGATACCTGCGGCTCGAAGGCCCAACCGCGGGCGGTCGTCGACGTGACGCTCAGCGAGGCGCATACGGAGCTCGCGTTGCGCGCAACCTTAGGTGACCGCGAGCTCCTTCGCGTGGAGGGCGAGAGCGCTCTGCCGCTCCTGGAATGGCTCCAGCGGGGCGCGCTGCCCGAAACGCTCGAAGGGTATCCAACGGTTGCGGCACTGCTGACGCTTCACGAAAGTGAACTCAGCGAATGGCCGGTGGTCTGCGAGCAGGCGCAGGGCAAGGTTTCGGGCACCGTCGAGCTAACCGACCTGCTCAGCACCCAGGGGCGCGCCACAGCAGATGTGCGCGGGCGAGGTATGCGTGTTGCCGATTCAAGGGCAGCGGACGTGCGTTTGCTCGGCGCTATCGACAGTGAGGGCACCTCACTCGAGCTCACGGTGACGCGCGATGCCAATACCCTCTTTAAGCTGAAGGCGGGCGCGCCGTTGTCGCTGCGCGGTGCGGAAGTGGCCTTAGGCACCGGTTCGCTGCGCGGCGTTCTCGATATTGATGATGTACCGCTGCCCTTGCTTCTTAGCGCCGTGCCAAACGTGCGCGAAGCGTCGGGCAGCGTGAAGGGGCGCCTGGTCTTTGAGGGTGAGAGCCTGGAGACCCTAAGCGCTAAGGGGACGCTGGGGTTTGAGGATCTGAGCTTTGCCCTCGAACGGCCCTTCATGCGCATCGAAAACGTGTCGGGCATGCTGCGCTTCGCCGAGGATCACATCCTAATCCAGCAGCTCCGTGCGAAGGACTATCTCGGGAGCCTCGTGTTGAACGGGCGTGTTGGACTTGCAGGTTATGCACCTGAAGACGTTGCGCTAGAGCTTGAGGCGCGGGACTACCCGCTGCGCACCGAGGGTATCGTCAAGGCGTACTTGACGGGCAGGGTCACCGTTGAAGGTGACCTTGCCTCCACCGAGGTGCGCACGCTGGACGTCACCGCCTACGGCTTGCAGGTTGCGCTGCCCGAAGAGAGAGCGCGCAAGGTTCGTTCCCTAGAACCCCATTCCAACGTAATTTTCGCGGGAAACAGCGGTTCGGATACCGATCTTGACGGTGCGCGGGCACTGGCTCTGCATCGTGAGGCGGGGCGTCTCTCGAAAAGCGAGATTCAGGCGGCGATACCGATTCACGTTAAGATCAGAACCGATACACCCTTCTGGCTGCGCCGTCCGGAGTTCGCGTTGCGCTTAACGCTCGCCCTCGATGTACATTCGCGCGGCCCGGAGACACGTATCAGCGGAACGGTAGGCATCCGCCGCGGCTTTTTGCAGCTCATGGGCCGCAACTTTCTCTTTGAAGAGGGTGAAATGCGCTTCTCTGGCGGCGCAGAAGTCGACCCCAATTTGGACCTCACGGCTACCTACCGCCTGCCCTCGGCGGCGGTGGTCAAGCTACATGTTGGCGGTTACCTCTCGGAGCCGATTCTAACCTTTTCGAGCAACGACCCTGCTCTTGTGACCGAGACCGACATCATTGCTGCGGTGCTCGGGTTCCGCTCAGGACCCGAGCAGCAGACCGAAGCGCAGGCCGCGACGCGTGCGGCGCTCTCCGGCCTCGTGGCGGACCTTGTCGGGACGGTTGCACGGCGGGAGTTTGGTCAGTTCGTGCCCATCTTGATGCTCGAGTCTGACGGTACGCTGGCCACGTCACGCGTCCGCGCCGGGCTGCAAGCCGATGCATTAATACCGAAATCCTGGGAAAAGTTGGTGCGCGGCGTTTATGTCGAGGGCGTCTTGGGCGGCGACCAGCGCAACGAAGGCGTTAACGCCGGCTTCATCATCGAACTTTTCTGGCCCCGCTCTCTCTCCACGCGTGCCGGTTTCCGCCAGCCGGACAACTGGAGCCTAGACATGTTGTGGGAGCCCTAACGCGTGCTGCTGTCTGATGCATCTACGGTGCAGCGCGCGCGTTGCCCGCGCGGCTTCCTGAGGGCCGCCATGCACGCGTTGCCGCGTGCTGCCTGCCAAACCACGGCCAAGTGGCGCTACGGCTGCGTTCTTGCGCTCGTGCTTGCGGGTGCCTGCGCGAAGGTGCCGCCCAATCGTTACGGCATCACGCGTGTCACCTTTGAGGGCGTCAACCACTTCAATCCGCGTGCCCTCGAACGCTGCCTGGTGACCCACGCCCGCGACCGCGTGGAGCTCACCCTAGGGGTGCGGGACATCGGCGAATGCGATGAGCCGCCGTTCACGCCTCGTCCCCCGCACTTTAGGCTCTGGTCTTGGGCGTGGACCAACTGGCCCACCTTCGACCCCATCGCGCTCGAACTGGACGCGGAGCGCGTCAAGCGGTGGTACGCTGCCCGCGGCTACTACGACGCTGAAGTGACGGAGATCCGCAGCGTGCCAGAGCAAGCGCTGACCTTGCCCGTCCCAGCCCTCCTGAGCGCGGAACATGAACTGGCGCGTAGTGCGTCCGCCGAAGACGCGAGCGCTGCCGAGGGGCAGGGGTCTGGCCCGCAAGACGCGAACGCTACGCATACGGCCCCGGACCAAGCGCTTTCCAACGCTTCAGTAGGAGCCGTGGACGATGAAGGCACGGGTGCCGAGGCCTCGTCAGAGCAAGCCTGCGAACGCGCGGGTAAGGGTCAGGGCTGCCTCATGTCGCTCACCCTTCGTGTCGAGGAAGGTGCCCCCACCCATGTTACGCACATCGACATCGAAGGCATCGAGGGACTCGACCCGGCACTGCAGACCGCGCTGCGCGGAGCGCTGCCCTTCGCCGAGGGCGACCGCTTCGATGAGGCCGTCTTTGACAGCGGCGAGAATGACCTGAAAGAGCAGCTTGAAATGGCGAGCTACGCCCTTGCCAAGGTGGACGGCGTTGCCCGCGTCGATACAGCCGCCCGCACAGCCCACGTTGTCTACGCTATTGCACCTGGCCCTGAATGCGTCTTCGGCAAGGTCACCGTCGAAGGTAACGGCGACCGCCCGGAAGCGCCCATCCGCAAAGCGGCGCTCCTCAAGGAGGGCCAGCCTTACGACGTGCGCGAGCTGCGCGACGCGCGCCGCGCCGCCATGAGTCTCGGCGGTCTAGCCACCGTCGACGCGGTGCCTGTACGACCCAAGGAAGGCAACGTCATCGACGTCATCTTGCGCGTGACGCCCGCGCGCACCCAGGCGTTCGCGCTAGGTGTGGGTCTCCAAGGTGGCGAGCTACAAACGCTCAATCAGGCGATCAGCGTGCCTCAGTGGGACGTCCATCTCCTCGGTCGCTATCGTCACAACAACCTCGCCGGAGGCATGCGCCAACTCACGATCACCGAACGCCCCCGCCTCATCTTCCTTGAACCCTTTCCCCGGCTAACGGAACCCCGCCTCGGCAATCAGATCATCGCCGAGTTGCGCCAACCGGGATTCCTCGAGCCGCGCGTCATGCAGATAAGCTCGCTCCAGCACGACTATGGACCCGACCCGTTCGACGTCTTTTTTCGGTCGAAACTCGATTCAGACCTCGCCGTCGAACGGGCTTTCTGGGGCGGCAAGCTCTACGTACGCATGGGCCTCCGTACCTCCTGGTACTCCGTGCCACCGGGAGAGCTGACCTTTGCAGGTCTGGATCCGCCTTCGAGCACCTTCGTGACCTTCCACGAGCAGGTCCTCCGTCTCGATTTTCGCGACGCGCCCGTCCGCACTCATAAGGGCGCGATGTTCATGCTGCGCATGCACGAAGCCGGCTTCGGCCTGCCATCGGACTGGGACTATATCCGCTTCATGCCCGAGGTCCGTGGCTACGCGCCGCTACCTTGGGACATGACATTGGCCGCTCGCTTCCGCGTCGGCATGCTCTTCGTCCTCTCCGCCAAAAACCGGCTCGACCAAGCCAGCCAGGAACTTGGGCCCGTCGACATGCGCTTTCGTGGCGGTGGCGCCAGCTCGAACCGCGGCTTTCTGCCGGGCCGCATCGGCGACGGCCTCGGCGGCGGCAGCCGCCAATGGGAGGCCAACCTAGAGTGGCGCATCCCCGTCACCAAAAACCTCACCCTCGCCACCTTCTGGGACATGGGCGACGTCAGCCGCGCCACACGCTTTCGCTGGGACCATCCCCAAGCCGCCACGGGCTTCGGCCTTCGTTACTACACGATAGTCGGCCCCATCCGCGCCGACTTCGCCTGGACGGTCCCCGGCCTCCAAGTTCTCGCCAACGAAGACTCGCGCCTAAGCGACACCGACGCCAACGGCGACCCGCTACCCCGAGGCGGCCCCTTCGTCTTCCACATCACCATCGGCGACCCCTTCTAACCCCCCGTTCATGGTCAATGGTGCGCGCTGCAGGTGCCTTGCTCGCATTCTCAGCAAAGACCAACCAAATCAGAAGCCCAAGCAAGGGAAGTCTTCTAAGGCAGCCCCTGAATGTTCTCCCGCCAAACGCTTCAAGTTGGTTACGAAACGGTTGAACTGGCCGGGAAGAATCCGCAGATTCTGGGTGCCATGGGTGGCGGGTACGTTGTCAGTTGCCGCCGACATCAGTAATGTTCCGCCAATCCCACCGAAAATTGCCATGCCGAGAACTGAGACCGCGGTTTTCCCCACCAATCCCAAGGCTCCACCCAAAAGCACGCCGAAAAGGCCTGCCGCTACGAGCCGCCTACCGTGCGGGTCAAGTTGCCTGCTCACCGCACTGACAGGAAAGTAGTTTGGAAAGAGCGGCTTGGCGCTGACACTTCGGAGGTACGACGGTGCGTTGGTTAGGTTAACGATGGGCCTGTCGTCGGTCTCGTCGCCACTCGCACTATCGTCGTGCCTCTGCGGTATCTCATACACGCACATGAAGATGTCAGTCGCGTGAGGAGAAGCGTCGGCCTCAGTGACTGGAACCAGTTCCCCACCTTGGTAACGCCTTAGTTCTAACCATAAGGCCTGCGTACCATCCCACGAGACCACATGCTTTTCCTCATGTACCTCCGGAGCCACGTCGGCCTGCTCGGCGCTGCAAGCACATGACACCAATACCGCACCCATCACCCCACGCCTCAAAGCAGAAGACCGCATAACACGCGACGCTACTCTCCCCCTCGCTTGGTGTCTAGGCGCCAGGCCTCAACAACGCACCGAGGCCGGCTCAATGAGAGAGGCAGCCCACGTAACCGGCAAGAGCCGTCAACTCGGTGTGAAGTAGAATTGCCGCTGGGTGCAGCGACGCGCCACCACATACGAGCTGTCGGGGATGATGAGCCGCGGAGCCGTCATGTCGCCCACATCGGCCTCGCGGCTCAGAAGTTATGTTGCCCGAGGCCTCCCTGTGACCGATTCAGGGCCCGTTTCATCATCGGTCAGCTAGAGTTTGCTGACCGTGGGACACCGCGGATGTCATGTGCGTATCGCTCGCAAATGTGGCTAGCGAAACGCTGGTAAGTCTCCGCAAAGCGCTCGTATCTGCGATCGAAACGCGTTCCAAGAACGCTCGTTTCGAGGAAAGAAATGGTCGGGCTGGAAACGTATGCAAAGGCCCGGAGCCAGCTCGATCGTATGGTTCATGGTCCCATGTCCAATGCTGTTTCCCCGTGAGAAATGCGTTATTCGTGGTGTGAATGTTCCGTTGACGTCCGTCAGATTAAGGTGAAGAGAGATCTGGTTGGGCAAATAGACACGCAGGTCGATGCCGGCCATTTGCGCCAGCGCTCCCCGTGTGATGACACAGGCGTTGTGTAGCGCGTTGGGGCCTGTTGCCGTGGACATCTGGACTGCGAACCGAACCACATTAACGATCTCCTGAAGCAAGAGATTGCCAGCCGCGGTCCGCTGAGTGCGATCTAGATTTCGGAAAGGTTCGCAGTTGTTTTGGCGATTCCACCAGCGAATGCCGCTTCTTCCGCTGCCGCCACCAGCATCCATGCCTAGAAGCCACCCATAGTCGGTGTTCTCAACGTAACTCTCGACGATAGAGCCATCCGTGTTGACGCCAGCCGCGGCAACTACCGTATCATTGGCGCGCGCGCGGGCGTAAATCTCGGCAGACAAGCGTCTCACCGCGGACCAGTCGCTCCTTTGAATCGCAGACTCCAACGCAGCGGTGTCTTCAACGTGCCTGTGCGCCGCCACCCACAGCATGTGTACAATGTCACTAGGCTGACGGTTCGGCAGCGAATCGAGTCCCGATACAATTGTCCTGAGCGAACCGTGGCTCTGCAGCCGCTGCAGGATGTCTCGTAACGAGTCAATATCCGTCGCGGCCCCAGTTTCTATCTCCAATATCATGGCAACTATCGTCAACACCACACTCGGGTTGACGAACGCCAGCTGGTCGGTGGTACTTTTTTCAGCAGCGTCAAGCTCACTGTTGGAGGTTACGCCTGCGGCACAGCCCGTCAGTATTGAGCCTACGCACAACGCCGCGAGGAGGTGTCTTCGTGTAGATGGCCCGATGTCGCCGAGTTGAGAAAGCGGCCCCGGTGCGGTGAGAGCGTAGAGCGCTCGATAAATACATTCTTTTCCCCTCGTGATCACCACCCCAGAGTGGTGGCAGGTCGAGTGGTAGTCAACAGTGATAACCTGTTTTGTGAGACATCTAGAGACCCTCAGAGGCCAGAGGCGCGGAGGCAGGAGGCGCTCCCAGCAGCGGTGTTAAGGCGCAAGTGGAAAAGTCGCCTCGCGGCCACAATCATGCGGAGCCGGGCGTCTTCGGAGGCGCTCCCCGGAGGCGCTCCCCGGAGGCGCTCCCGGGAGGCGCGCCCAGGGAGGTTGTAAGAACGTGTCAACGCGAATGAGACAGCGTGGCATCGAAACTAGGGAGCGGAAGGGCGTGATCTGATAAGCGGAGTGCGCCTGGTGTAAGGGGATTGATGTAGACGGCAGCTGGCGGCAGCTTGACGAGGGGCCGCCCGCGCGTGAAGCGGGCCGGGTTAGCGGAGTAGGCGGCGTCGAGTGCGGCTTGGCGGACCAGACTGACCGCGTGGACGCGCTGGAAGAAGACGTCGGCTGGCGTAAAGAGCGCGAGCCCGGCGTGGTGATGGTCATCGTTGTGCCAGCCAAAGAAGTCCCGGAAGTAGGCGCGCGCAGACCCAATGCACTCGAAGGTTCCTGGGTAGTCGGGCTGATACTTGAGGGTCTTGAACTGTGCCTCGCTGAAGGCGTTGTCGTTGGAGACGCGTGGACGGCTGAAGCTACGTGAGCAGCCGAGAGCATCTAAGAGCTGGGCGAGCGTATCGCTCTTCATGGCGGAGCCGCGGTCCGAGTGGACCGTAAGGCCCGGTGATGTGCCGTGAGTTGCGATGCTCTCGGCAAAGAGCTGTGCCGCGAGATGTTTGCACTCTTTGGCAGCGATCATCCAGCCGACGACGTAGCGGCTAAAGAGGTCAATGATGACGTATGCCATCAAGAAGACCCCTTTCTGCGTCGTCGCAAGCTTCGTGATGTCCCAGGTCCAGACTTGATTGGGCGCAGTTGCGACAAGCGAAGGCTTTACATGCTTGATGGGGGCGCGTTGATTGCGCCGCTCTCTCGTTTCGTTGGCCTCAGCGAGGACGCGGTACATCGTGCGCATAGAAGCGATGTAGCGTCCCTGGCTAAGCAGCGTTGCGTAGACTTCCGCGGGTGGCTGGTCGGCAAACTCGGGCTGGTGCAGCGTGGCGAGCAGGTGCTGTCGCTCGGCGTCACTGAGGCGCCGCGGGCTCGGGAGGCGGACGCGTACGAGCGGCGCCAGCGGCGGCCTGAGGCTGCGGTAAAGCGTTGCACGGCTGACGCCCAGCGCGCTGCATGCGGCACTCAACGGGACGATGTCTTCGCGCGCGAGCGCGCACTCGATCAGCTTTCCTCGTCGCTCTCGGGGAGAGCTATGCCCAGAATCTCGTGCGCTTTTTTTTGGAGCTCGATGAGTGAAAGCGCCAAGGCGAGCTTTCGCTCAAGCTCGGTGTTTCGCTTTGTCAGCGCCTGCAGCTGCCGAGCCTGCTCATCAAGCTTCGGCTTGCGGCCCGGCTTCTGCGACGCGAGACCTTCTGCATCGCGCGTCGCGAGCTGCTGGCGCCACTTCGAGAGATGCGAGCTGTAGATGCCTTCTCTTCGAAGTAGCGCTTCCACCGCGCCCCGCTCGCCACTCGCAGTAAGAGGCGCTCCCAGGGAGGTTGCGAGAGGCGCTCCCAGGGAGGTTGTGACTCGTCAAGCGCCTGCGTGGTCTACGGTGCACCGCGGGCAGCTTGAAAGGCTCCGAGCGACGGCCCTCGACGGCCAGCGCTGATGCGTTTTCGAGTGTCTGGGCATGTTCAAGTGCGGTGATGACGTAGGCCTGCGGCTTCGCCTGACTGATGTGGGCAAATACGGTTGGCGAT
>SLEO01000293.1 GCA_007124745.1 Myxococcales bacterium | reverse complement strand
TGAGCTGTCCCCTCATGAACTCGAGACGCAGAAAGCCGCGGGGAAATGGGCCTGGAGTAAGTATGGTGGGGTGAGCAGGGTCCGCGCACGGAAGGCCCATTTCCCCGCGGCTTTCGTCCCCCAGGCTCACCCTGGGGATGGCTCAGCTTCTGAGGTACCGCTGAACGCGGCCAAACCCATGTGTGGTCGCTTAAGCGCGCGGTAGGTTCGGCGAGACTGCACGTCGGGCTTAAGCCTGACATCGGGCACGCGTGGGCCTAACCCGTAGGTCCGCGTCTGCGCTGAGCGTCGCGCGTGTAGGCGTCCAGTACCGTGGCGGTGGTGGGCGCGGTGAACACGAGGCCCTCGGCGGTACCCGCCGCTTGGTAGGCGGTGGCACCTGCGTAGGCCACCATCGCCGCGTTGTCTGTGCAGAGGTCTTTGGGCGGGATGGTCAGCGCCACGCCAAGGTCGGCACACCGTTCACTCAGGACGGCGCGGAGCCGCGTGTTGGCAGCGACGCCGCCCACGACGACCAGCTGTTGCGGTCGCATGTCTGCCGACGACGCGCTGATGATCTCCTGCACTTTGTCGCTTAGGGTCCGAACGATGGCTTCCTGAAAGGCCCAGGCGAGATGACGGCGCCCGGTTTCATGCTGCCCGATGCCCGGCAGCGCATGGATGAGGGCGGTCTTGAGACCGGAAAAGCTCAGGTCGAAGCCCCCGGACTTAAGGCGCACCGGCGAGAATCGGAAGGCGCACGTTGAGTCCTGGCGCGCGAATGCGGCGAGGGCAGGTCCGCCGGGGTAGGGAAGTCCCAGCGTCTTGGCTGCTTTGTCGAACGCTTCCCCGACCGCGTCGTCCCGCGTCTGTCCGAGCAGCGTGACATCACCGTGGCCCGCGAGGCGGTAGAACGCCGAGTGTCCCCCGCTTACCAACAGTGCGAGGTAGGGGTACGCAAGACCCTGAGGCTGGTGCGTGCTGGTCTTAAGCCAGGGCGAGAGCAGATGCGCGTGCAGGTGGTCGACACCGATCACTGGAAGTCTCCAGGCGAACGCGAGCGCTTGCGCCATATGGAGCCCGCATAGCAAGGCGCCGCCAAGGCCTGGCCCCTGGGTGACGGCGATGGCCGCGAGTTCCTGCGGGCCCACGCCACTTTCGCTCAGCGCTTGGCGAATCACGTGGGGTAGCTGTTCGAGATGCGCCCGCGCCGCCACCTCTGGGACGACGCCCCCGTAAGCGACATGTTCCGCGAGCTGGCTGTAGATGACCGACGACCGCACCTCGCCATCGAGTCCTACGATGGCGGCCGCGCTCTCGTCGCAGGAGCTCTCGATGCCAAGGATATAGCTGCGCGCCATGGCGTGGCTTAGCATCCGCGGCTCCACCGGCCCAAAACGTACGGCATGCTCGCGATTGACCCGGGCGCCTGCGCCTGTTCCCGACGCTGAGGAACACTCCCCGGCAGGCCATCTGCGATGGCTAGTTTCGGTCAGCGCTCTAGTGCTTTGGCCTTTATTCAAAGATCTGGGTAGGTTATCCTCGCAACGTGGGGGAGCTGCTTTTTTCGGTGCGTGGCGGGGCTCGGCGACGCTTTGGCGTGCGACGCGTCGCTTGGGTCGCGGCACTCGCCTTCACTTGTGCACTTCAGCTCAGCCGCGCGCATGCAGCTACCCTAGAGGAAGGGGAGCGCCTCGCCGAAAACGCTGACTTCGAGGCGGCTCTGGCTGCTCTCAATGCGGCTGAGGAGGCGGGAGAGCTTGAACGCGCCGCTGTCCTTCGGCTCTACAAGACGCGGGCACTCGTGCTCTTTGCCTTGCAGCGCCCCGAGGCACTCGAGAGCGACCTCAAGCGCTTATGCGCGCTTGGCATGCGCGGACAAGACATGCCGAGGGCGGCGCCTCCGGCGTTTCGCAAGGAAGTGGACGCGACTTGCAGCCGAGGCGGGCGGCCCCTTCAGCTTCGTTTGGAAGGGCGCCGGGAGGGGGAGGGCGTAGTGCTAACCGCCCTCACACCGCCGGGGCAGGACACATCCTGGGGCGAGTCATTTAGGCTCTGGTACAGGCCTCAGGGGGAGCCTGGCTGGCAGGAGCATGCGGATAGGTCGCTGAAGGTGCGTCTCGCTGAGACGCTTAGTCTGCAATATTACGGGGCGATTGTGTCCAAGGAAGCGAACGCCCTCGTGCTGTCGGGGACACGTCAGGATCCCTTTACGATACCTGCCGTCGATAAAGAATCCGACCGGACACTTCTCTGGGTGGGCCTAGGCGTCGGGGGCGCCGTGGTGCTCGCGGCCGCTATCGTAGCCATCGTTGTCCTGACGCGGGGTTCAGCAGGCGACACGACCCAGCTTTCGCCACCGGTCATTCTGCCCTAAGTCGGACAAAGCCTGCGGGCTTTCCTTGGATCTTGGACGCCAAAAAAGGATACCCTTGATGAGTGGCGGGAGGTGAACGCGTACGCGGTCACGCGCGCTCGGTCTTGCCGCGCCGCGGCGGCCAAGTGTCGCGCAGGCGTCGATGTCGGCCGCGTCCGCTGCAGGTGTCCCGCGGGTGGCAGGTGACGCTGGCTCCGTGGCGCCACCCGGTGTTCGAAATGTGAGTAAAGCTGTGGCGGAAGCGAAGGCAGAGCAGGAACGCGAAGACGCCAAGACAGGCGTGCAGATTCTGCCTGTCGATAGGGTGCTCGGTCGTTACCGTTTGTGCTTTGAGATCGCGTCCGGTGGGATGGCAAGTGTTTACTTGGCGCGGGCCGAGGGGCCGGCGGGTTTTGGCAAAGTGTTTGCGGTGAAACAAATTCACCCACATCTCGCCAAAGAGCGACAGTTCCAAGAGATGTTTATGGACGAGGCGCGGCTCGCGGCGCGTCTCAATCACCCCAACGTGTGTGGCGTCATCGATTTCGGCGAAGTCGACGGCTCCTACTACATCACGATGGAATATCTGATGGGCGAGACCCTCGCGGCGATTCAGCGTCGCGTTGCGCGACGCTCGGCGGATCTGCCCGTGGACGACTACGTGGGTTACGCCTGCAAGATCATTCACGATGTCGCCGAGGGGCTCCATTCAGCGCACGAACTTAAGGACAACGAGGGCAATCCGATGGAACTTATCCATCGGGACATCTCACCGCAGAACCTCTACGTCACCTACGATGGCGGTGTGAGGGTCGTGGACTTTGGCGTCGCGCGGGCACGTAGTCGCACGCATCACACCAAAACGGGCTCCATTAAGGGGAAGTTTTCCTACATGGCGCCGGAACAGATTCGCGGTGAGTCCATCGACCGTCGCGTCGATGTCTGGGCGCTCGGCGTGACGCTTTGGGAAACCCTGTGTCTGCGCCGTCTCTTTCGTCGCGAATCCGAGGGCTCAACCATTCTTGCCGTCATCGAAGGCAGTGTGCCGAGCGTCAGCGAGTTCAACTCAGCGGTTCCCCCGGAGGTCGAGGCTATCGTGATGAAGGCGCTGGCACGTGACCCGGACGCTCGCTACCCGACGGTGCGCGAGATGGGCCGCGATCTGGCGCGCTTTCTTGGGAAGCGCCCAGATCCGATCGGTGCGGGCGAGCTTGCGGAGTGGATGCAATCGCTCTTCGTCGACAACATCGTCGAGAAGCGCGCGTTGGTGCAACAAGCGCTTAAGCCGACGCGTGCGGGTTCGATTCTCTCGCGCGACCTTACCTCGCTGCCGCCGGTGGGGCAGAGCCAAGCGCAATTGAAGGTACCGGCTCAGCTCCGCAGCCTGTCTTGGGTCCTCGCGGTGCTCGCGCTCCTTGGGCTTGCGGGAGGCGGCTGGGCGCTCTTTAGTGCGCCCGCTGCTTCAAGCGGTGCGACGCCCGTTATCGACGACCAAGGCGGCAGTTGGGAGCCCGCGAGTGACGGACGCGAAGGGCTTGGCACACCGGCTGGCGCTGGCGCTGACGCGGACAAGCTGCGAGCTAGGCCGGGCAACACGCTAAACAAGCCCGATTTGTCGTTCACCACCGAAGAGGTCGCGGCCTTGCTCGCAAAGGGTAGCGCTTCCGAGAGTGAGCAAGACGCGACCGCCGGCGACAGCACCGCAGACCCGGTGCCGAATGCGCCACAAGGCCGTTCGGCGGGGCAGCGAGCCGCGGCCCAGCGGGCGGCGGCTCAACGGGCCGAAGCAGAGCGCATCAAGGCGGAAGAAGAGGCGAAAGCGGCTGCCGCGCGGGAGGCCAAACAGAAAGCAGAGCAGGAAGCCGCCGCCCGTGCCGCGCAGGCGGAAGCTGAGCGGCGCAAAGCGCAGGCGGCACGTCAGGCAAAGGCTGCCGAAGCGCCAGGCTGGTTGAGCCTCGCAACGCCCGGTGGCTGGGCGGACATCATCGTCAGCGGCACATCCGTTGGGCAAACGCCGAAGCGCTTTCAGCTCGCCCCCGGTGATCACATCATCCTTCTGAGGCCCTTCGGGGAGGGCCCGGAAAAGCGCCTCTCCATTTCCATCAAACCCGGCGAGTCGCTCACGCGTAGCGTTTCTTTGCGCTAAGTACGCACTTGGTGACCCAAGTGAAGGCGTTGCTTAGGGTATGGCTGGCTCGGCGCGATGCGGGTCCGTTGTTGGCGACTGCCCACCGTCGTGTTGCCTTTTCCGAGGCATTGGGGTGGCTTGACGCTTCGCCTGCCTCGGAGTTCGCAGCACCGTGCGACTCCGGCAGAGGGCGCGGCCAGCTTGTGGGCCTGCGCTGCGGCTCCGCCGACGTGGATGCTGACGGGCTTTTCATGCTTTGGGCCCGAGGCCTCGTCCCGGTGCTGCTTCCGGAAGCGGACGTTGAAGCCGCCACGCGTCAGGCGCTCGCCGACCATCTCGTGCTGGGCGCGATGCTTCGCCGCGGTGAGGATGACCGTTGGTCGCTTGAGGCCTTTCCGGCGTCTCCGGCGAAGCAAAAGTGCCCGGAGCTGGCCCTGGCGCATATGGAAGCCTCGGCCTTAGTGCTGTTGACGTCCGGAACTACGGGGTTGCCGAAGGCTGTTGGTTTTTCGGCGGCGGCGCTGGCGAGTGTTGGCCGCCTCAGCTGGGGCGCGCTCGAGTCTCACGGAGCAGGCGACGCGGGTCCGGGCACCGTGCGTTGGCTTTCGCCTCTGCCGTGGCACCATGCAGGGGGCCTGGCACCGCTACTGCGGACGCTTCCCATCGGGGGCACGTGGCTGCCCTGGGCGAGCCGACCTTTCATCCCAGATGACCTCTGCCGCTACGGCGCCGCCGAAGGCGCGACGCATCTTTCGCTCGTACCTACGCAACTACGTCGCGTATTGGAGGCGCAGCAGCGCCCTTGGTCGGCGCTGCGCTGCGTTTTGCTTTCCGGTGACGACGTCCCGATGCGTTTGCTCACCGATGCTCGGGAGCGGGGCTGGCCCGTTCTGCCGGCCTACGGGCAGACCGAGAGTCTAGGTTGGATTGCCGCGGCGCAGCACGCAGGTCTCGACTCCGAGGAGGTAGTCACATTCTTCCCTCACGAAGGGGTATCCGTGACCCAAGACCCTGCGGACCGCGCATTGAGATACACGAGTCCGACGCAAGCCAGCTGGTCGCTCGACCCCGCGACCGGGCGCTTCGAAACCCTGGGTTCGGAGATAGAAACGCGCGACCGCGTCGAGTTTATCGGCGAGGGTTTTCGCGTCATGGGGCGGCTGGACGATATGATTCTCTGCGGCGGCGAAAATCTTGATCCCTCGATGATTGAGGCGGCGGTGTGTCGCGCAACCGGTGCGGTGGCGGCGGTCGCTTTTGGTGTCGCAGATGGTGACTGGGGTCAGGTGCCAGCCTGTGTCTTTGCGCTACCGGAAGGCGAAGGGTCTCTCGACGCGCGCGCCTCTGGATCGCACGCCATTGCGCTCAACGCGCTTCGCGCGCTGCCGGCGTTGCTGCGTCCGCGCCTAGTCTGTGCCGTCGAGGCGTCCGAGCTGATGTTCGAGCATAAACGCTCACGCCGCCAGGTAGCATCAGCGTGCGCTGGAAAGCTCCGGCCGCTCACGCCACCAACCGGTCACTAGGCGATGAGGGCTGAAGCGGTGGCGACGGCAACTATGAGACAGCCTGAAGGGTTCGCACACATGCGTCTCCGGTTAAGGGTCTGCGGGCGCGCACGAGCACAGACCCTCAACTGAAAGCGCAGCTCGCCTAAGTGATCGCGCACGGGCTAGCAGTTTTCCCGCACGCTCCTACACAGCTATTTGCGGGATGTGAGCTGGACCTCTCGGTCCAAGTCGAGCCAGATGCCATGGAGGAGGGCGGCGCTTTTGTGCAGGGCGGTGCGTTCCTCCTCCGTCAGCGTGGGGGCGACGTCTGCCAGGATGCCCGCGCTTCCGAGCAAGCGCGGCCGAGAGAACGCGACGGGCCCAAGCCCGGAGAATGCGTCCTCGATGGCGCACACCGTCATCACAACGCGCTCATCGGAGCGAATGGCACGCACAAGGCGGGCGAGCCCCGCACCGATGCCGTGCCAAGTGGCGCCTTTGCCGCGGATGATCTCGTAAGCAGCGTTGCGCACACGACTGTCAATCTCGGCTCTGTGTTGAGGCGTGAGAGGGATATTGAGCTGTTCACTCAGCAGCTCGAGAGGCAAGCCTCCCGCAGTGGCGGAAGACCAGACCAGCACCTCCGAATCGCCGTGTTCGCCGAGCACGTAGGCGTGTACTGATTTCGAAGAGATGCGAAAGTGTCCGGCGAGTAGCGAGCGAAAGCGCGCAGTGTCCAATAGCGTTCCCGAACCAAAGACGCGTGCTGCAGGAAGACCTGACAGCACGGTGGTCACCTGCGTCATGATGTCGACAGGGTTAGTGGCTACCAGAAGGATAGCGTTTGGGGCAGCGCTGACGATTTTCGGAACGATGTCCTGAAAGACGCGGACATTGCGCGTAAGCAGGTCGATACGCGTTTCCCCGGGCTTCTGATTCACGCCGGCCGCGATGATGACCACGTCGCAGTCATCCAAGCCCTCGAAGCCCGCGGCTTCGACCCTTGTGGCATGAAAGAACGGCGCGCCATGACGGATGTCCGCAGCCTCTGCCTCGGCACGTGCGGGGTCGGCATCGACCAATACGACCTCACTGGCCTGCCCCGTGAGCACGATGGCGTTCGCTGCCGCGCTTCCCACCATGCCCGCACCCACGATTCCAACTTTCATCTATATTCCTGCCCTTGTTAGGAAACCCCTACCAATCATTTTCCCGACACGTTTCTACTGAAGGCTGCGTGCAACTTTCGCAAGCCAAGTCCAACGATGCGCAGGTAGCCGCTACTCGTCCCGGCTCAGCGCGGCCATGACGTCTTCGATAACCGCGGTAGAACCGACGAAAAGAGGGGTGCGCTGATGTAGCGTCTTCGGTTGAACATCCAGAATAGGAGCCCTGCCGTCCGTCGCCAGCCCACCCGCCGCTCGCGCCAAAAAAGCGATGGGCGCGGCTTCGCAGAGCAGGCGTAGCTTGCCAAGCGGGCGCTCAGCTTCGGCCGGGTAAGCAAACATGCCGCCTTTGAGAAAGACCCTGTGCACGTCAGCCACCATCGCCCCGGAATACCGAAGCGACCAGCCTTCCGAAGCGCGACCTTTGGCATCCTTAAGCCAACGACGCATGCCCGGATGCCATTTGGCGGCGTTGGCCTCGTTGAGTGAGTAAGTCTTGCCGTGGTGAGGAATTGAAATCTCGGGATGGGACAAGAAGAACTCACCGAGCGAAGGGTCATAGGTAAAGCCGTAGAGACCTTTCCCCGTCGAGTAGACAAAGATGGTTGACGAGCCGTAGACCACATACCCTGCAGCCACGAGCGCTGAACCCGGCTGCAGAACGTCCTTGAGCGATGGCGTTTCGAGAGGATGTAGGCGCTTGAAGATGGCGAAGATGGTGCCGGTGGTGCCGTTTACATCGAGGTTGCCCGACCCATCTAGAGGGTCGAAGACTAGGGCATATTTGCCGCGACCGCGCGCCGCATCGAAAATCACGGGGTCAGGCAACTCTTCGCTCGCAGCGATTCCAACAAAACGCCCGTTGTCGATGGATTGCAGGATGGTTGCGTTCGCAAGATCATCGAGCTTTTGTACGACTTCGCCCTGAACGTTGACTTCGCCGGTTGTGCCTAGTTGATTCGTAAGTCCGGCCCGCCTGACGCGCGAAGCGATAACCTTTGCCGCGAGCGTAAGCTGTTGAAATAGTCCGGTAAAGTCGCCCGTCGCTTCGGGAATGTGGCGCTGCCGACGCAGCAGGTGTTGGTCGAGCGTGATGCCCGGCAAGATGGCATCGGAGGGCGGCAACGAAGACGTCATAGGTCGGGACACTACGCGGTGGCCGTTCACTCAGCAAAGCGCCGCGGATGCTGCCTGGTGCATTCGCGCTGGCACCACTTTAACGTCGATAATGCGCTTCGACGCTGCGGCGCCTGCGGCCCAGAGGTAGGACATCGCTCATGGACGGCCCTAGTGGCGCGATCTATTGGACCTTATTGGCGGACCCTGGGGGACTGGAGGGTCGGGGTGGAGGGATTCGAACCCCCGACTTCAAGCTCCCAAAGCTTGCGCACTACCAGGCTGTGCTACACCCCGAACAGCGCTCCAAAGTAGCTGAGATGCCGGTGTTTAGCAAGCCTGGAGACGCGCGAGGTGCGGGTGGATTGGCAGGCGTGGGTAGATGGTTTAGCGGCGGCGCCGGTTTGGATCCTCTGCCTCAGTGCATTCTTCGGCGCAGCCGTGGAGTATGTGTTGCCGCCGTTGCCCGGTGATGCCCTGGTATTTGGCGCCTTTGTCCTCGCAAGCACCCAATCGCGGTGGCCTGCGGCGGTTGTCCTTGCGGCGTTGGCCGGTATCGCGCTCGGCATCGCGCTGAACTGGCTCCTAGGTCGGATGCTGGCGCGTGCACTTGCGAAAGGGGGGAGCGCTGCGAGCGTTCAGACAGACCAAGCACGCTCCCTGCGGGGCGTCCTAGCCAGGGGTCGCGCCCGCCTCATGCACCACGTCACTGCCCCATCGCTGCAGGCCACGGTGGCAGCTCGCGGGGACATGCTGCTTCTCCTCCACCGTTTCGTTCCGGGACTGCGTGGACCTATCGTCGTCGCTTGCGCCCTTCACGGCATGCCAATCGGCCGTGTCCTAGGGCTCGCTTGCGTAGGCGGGTTGGTGTGGGCGGCCATGCTCGTTGCTGCTGCGTCGATCGCGGGCCACGCATTGCAGGCCCTCGAAGTCACCGAGTTCGTCAAAGACATCCTAGCGCTACAGTGGTGGCTCGTGGGCGTGCTGCTTGCAGCAAGTGTGGCGTTTATCGTCGCGCGGCGCGCAAGGCGGGCCTGGGTCCGTTCGCGCAAGAAGTAGCGCGTTTCGGCGCCGTGCAACGAAAGGCTAAGATTGAGCCCGGCGTGTGCCTGCGCGCCTGAGCGTAACTGTTCAGGGGGCATTTTACACGCATGGCCCCGGGTTTTCGGGAGTGAATCCCCCTCTGCTGGTAGGAGCAGGCCCTCCCCCACTCTGCCTTCAAGGTTGCCTAAAGCCGGCAAGTGGGGCCCCAGCCCCACTGGCTCTTTCCCACAGGGTTTTCGCTATCTGGACCCCCTGAACGCTTACGCCTGAGCTAAGCGTGTTTCTCCGCGGTCTTCCGCGTTAACGAGGATGCCGAGAGAAGCTGCGACTTGAGGTAATCCCGGTTCATCTGGGCGATAAAGTTGATGGAGATGCCCTTGGGGCAAGCCGCCTCGCACTCGCCGTGGTTTGTGCAAGAGCCGAAGCCCTCGAGGTCGTGCTGCATGACCATCTGGGCCACCCGGGAAAGTCGCTCGGGTTGACCCTGGGGCAGCAGTCCAAGATGCGCGACTTTCGCCGCAGTAAATAAGCTAGCCGATGCATTGGGACAGGCAGCGACGCATGCCCCGCAGCCGATGCAGGCGGCAGCATCCATAGCACTATCAGCGTAGCGTTTCGGGATGGCGATTTCGTTAGCGTCCGGTGCACTGCCCGTACGCACCGAGACGTACCCTCCCGCTTGGATGATGCGGTCGAAGGCCGCCCGCTCGACGACCAAATCCTTCAGCACCGGAAACGCCGAGGCGCGCCAGGGCTCAATCCAAATCTCATCACCATCTTTGTACTGCCGCATGTGGAGCTGGCAGGTGGTAGTCAGGTTCTGAGGACCGTGCGCCATGCCATTGACGACCATGCCGCAGCTTCCGCAAATGCCCTCGCGGCAGTCGTGTTCGAAGGCAACCGCATCCTTCCCGGATTCGACGAGTTGCTCATTGAGCACGTCGAGCATCTCGAGAAAGGACATATGCGGACTGATGTCCGAAACCTTATGCGTCTCGAAGAAACCGTCTGCCTGCGGACCTGATTGACGCCACACATGCAGCGTAAGTTTCATGTTTTCTTGGCTCACTTGTAGCTCCTGACGGAAGGAATCACTTCCTGAAACTCGAGGGGTTCTTTGTGGAGGGTAGGGGTAGACGTGTCTCCGGTGTACTCCCAGGCTGCGACGTAAGCGTAGTCCGCATCGTTGCGTTTGGCCTCACCATCCTCGGTTTGATGTTCTTCACGGAAGTGACTGCCGCATGATTCATCACGGTCGAGTGCATCCAGGCACATGAGTTCGCCCAACTCAAAGAAGTCTGCCACCCGCGCTGCTTTCTCGAGGGTCTGATTCACGCCCTCCGCCTCGCCGGAAACCTTGACGTGCTTCCAAAAGTCATCACGAAGTTGGGGGATTTCGCGGAGCGCCTCCTTGAGACCCGCTTCGTTTCGAGACATCCCGCACTTGTCCCAGATAATCTGGCCGAGTTTGCGATGATAGTAGTCGGGGTGGTGCTTCGGGTCCGGGGCCTGGGTCAGCTTGCCGATGAGCGCTTCTACGTCTTTCACCGTGGCCTTCACTTCCGGCGCGTCTTGCGAGACGGGCGCGGGTTTATGGGAGGCCAGATAGTTGCTGAGGGTGTAAGGCAGCACGAAATAGCCGTCGGCTAGCCCCTGCATCAGTGCGCTTGCGCCAAGACGGTTTGCGCCGTGGTCAGAAAAGTTCGCCTCTCCCGTGCCGAAGAGCCCTTCGACCGTGGTCATGAGGTTATAGTCTACCCAGAGCCCGCCCATGGTGTAGTGACTCGCAGGGTAGATGCGCATCGGAACGCTGTAGGGATTTTCGCCGGTGATGCGCTCGTACATCTCGAAGAGGTTGCCGTAGCGCTCCTCAATGACGGCCTTGCCCAAGCGACCAATCGCGTCGGCGAAGTCGAGGTAGACGCCCCGCCGCTGACCGTTGACTTCCGGACCTACGCCACGACCCTCGTCGCAAACCACTTTGGCCGCACGGGAAGCGATGTCGCGTGGCGCGAGGTTGCCGAAGGTTGGGTAGCGTCGCTCGAGGTAGTAGTCGCGTTCGGATTCGGGGATGGAGCTCGGGTCCTTGGTGACATCCGCGGCGTTTTTGGGCACCCAGATGCGCCCATCGTTACGCAGTGACTCGCTCATCAGTGTGAGCTTGGACTGCGTTTCGCCGGCTTGGGGAATGCACGTGGGGTGGATTTGCGTGAAGCAGGGGTTGGCAAAGAGTGCGCCGCGCCGGTGTGCACGCCAAGCTGCCGTCACGTTGGAGCCAATGGCATTGGTCGAGAGGTAGTAGACGTTGCCGTATCCGCCGGTGGCGAGCACCACCGCATCTGCGAGATGCGTGCTGAGTTTCCCGGTGACCAAGTCCCGCGCCACGATGCCGCGCGCTTTGCCGTCGACCACGATGACGTCCATCATCTCCAGCCGGTTACGCATCGTGACCGACTTAGCCTCGATTTGACGCGATAGCGCCTGGTAGGCTCCCAGCAGAAGCTGTTGCCCAGTTTGGCCCCGCGCGTAGAACGTGCGCGACACCTGCGCTCCGCCGAAGGACCGGTTGGCGAGCAGACCGCCGTACTCGCGTGCGAAGGGAACACCCTGAGCCACGCACTGGTCGATGATGCTCACGCTCACTTGAGCTAGCCGGTAGACGTTCGCTTCTCGGGCGCGGAAATCTCCTCCTTTGACGGTGTCGTAGAAGAGCCGGTAGACCGAATCGCCGTCGTTTTGGTAGTTTTTTGCGGCATTAATCCCACCCTGGGCGGCTATGCTGTGCGCGCGCCGGGGGCTATCGTGGAAGCAGATGCACTCCACTTCATACCCCTGCTCACCCAAGGTCGCCGCGGCGGAGGCGCCTGCGAGGCCGCTGCCGACAATAATGACCTTGTGCTTGCGACGGTTGGCGGGATTTACAAGCTTCAGGTTGAATCGGTGCTTGTCCCAGAGTTCTGCGACGGGGCCCTCGGGTATATGTCCATTTAGCGTAGTCACTGATCTATTTCTCCACTGACCTTTAGGGGGCATTTTACAAAATGCCCCCGAGTTTTCGGGAGTGAATCCCGCAAACTCTCCCCCAAAAACCTAAAGCTGCGCGCGGGGCCCCAGCGCCCACTTGCTCCAGCGCCCATTGGTACCGGCGCCCGTTGGTACCGGCGCCCACTTGCTCCAGCGTCCACTGGTACCAGCGCCCGCTTGCCCCAGTGCCCATTGGTACCCGCGCCCATTGGTACCCGCGCCCATTGGTACCCGCGCCCACTGGTGTACCCGCGCGCAATGGTGTACCTGCGCGCACTGGCCCCTGTAACCACTCGTTCCAGCGGCTCGTGCTCTTGCTTGTCACTTGTTCGATCCCCTGAGTGTTTCCTACTGAACGTCTGCCTTCGAGTTGACTGTCCACCAGAGCTATCTGCCGAGACGTTTGTTCAACGGGCATTTCTAAATCGAAGTGCTTGGTGTCTGCATCCAACGGTGATGTCCTGGTCTCCTGACCAGCATGCCTTTCTAGGCAGATCCGTCTAGGAAGCAAGGGTCACCACGCCCAGAAGGACAGATATTGGAAACGAGATGTTGCCGATGGTGACGACGAGCGCTGCGGCGGTGGCGACCATCGTGCGGTAGCGATTGTAGCGCGGGTGGCTAAGACCCAACGACTGACACAGGCTCCAGAGCCCGTGATAGAGGTGGATGCCGAGGGCTAGGTTGCCGACAATGTAGATGCCGGCAATCAGCGGCTGCTGGAAGCCGAGCACTACGTTGCTGTACACATCGGTGTAGCTCCACTCGTGCGGTGCGAAGCCGAAGGTGAGGTGGGCGAGGTGATAGACGATGTAGAAGGCCAGTATCGGTCCGCTCCAGTACATGGTCCGTGATGCGTAGGTGGACCGTTGATGCTTCGGCTTGCGGTAGGGCGTGGAACGCGCTTCGGCGTTCCTTGTCGCGAGGATGGTGGCGCAAACCACATGCGCCACCACCAGCAAGAGTAGCCCGATGCGTGCGGCCCACAGCAAACCGGGCATGGACTTCAGCAGAGCCGCGTAGCCGTTGATGGTTTCAGGGCCTGCGTAGAGCTGTAAGTTGCCAAGCATGTGGCCCACAACGAACCCGAACAGGAGCAAGCCCGTGAGCGCCATGACCACCTTCAGCGCCACATTGGTGCGCGTGATTCGCATTACCTGCTGCATCTTGTTCTCCGAAACACCTATCCGAACGTTGCACTTGTGAACTGCGGCTGCCTCATAGGTGGCGCGCCCTGACCCCCAAACACAGGGGTCCCGTACAGTGGCCGCGGGGTCTTCAACCCTAGACGACCTAAGGGTCGGGGTAGGTGACGCGCTCTCCGCGGAAGGTCCGCAGCGTATGCCGACCCGACTCACTCTGCTCTAAGTAGCACGGTTCTAGGGGGACTTTGCCCGCGCCGCCAGGGGTATCGACGACAAACTTCGGCAGTGCGATGCCACTGAGGCGGCCCTGAAGCGTTTCCATGAGCTCGAGGCCGCGTTCGAGCGGCGTGCGGAAATGGGAGCTGCCCACGATCACGTCCCCCTGCAGAAGGTAGTAGGGTTTAACGCGTATCCGCACCAGGCCTCGGAAAAGCGCCGTGAGGGTGTCAGGGTCGTCGTTGATCCCTTGCATCAACACGGTGTGATTGAGTACGGGAATGCCTGCGTCGACGAGCTGCGCACAGGCACGAATGCTTTCGGGGCAGATCTCTTTCGGATGATTGAAGTGGGTCATCAACCATACAGATGGCAGGCGACGCAGTGACTTGCATAGCGCTACGGAGATGCGCGAGGGCAACGTCACCGGTAGGCGCGACGCGATCCGGACATGGTCGAGGTGCGGGCGCTGCGCGAGCCCTTCGAACAGAGCGTCGAGTCGCGTATCGCTCATCAGCAACGGGTCGCCTCCGGAAACGATGAGCTCACGCACTTCTGGGTGGGCGTCGAGCCAAGCGAAGGCGGGCTCGAGCTCCCGTAGCTGCACCGCGCCACTGCCTTGTCCAACGAGCCGCGAGCGCGTGCAAAAGCGACAATAGAGAGCGCATCGGTCGGTGACCAAGAGCAAGGCTCGGTCCGGGTAGCGGGACACCAAATGCGGCGCGACAGTGAAGGCTTCTTCACCGAGCGGGTCACGAAGCTCACCGTCCGCTACGTGCCGCTCGCGAATCGAGGGCACGCACTGCCTGCGGATCGGGCACTTCGAGTCCTCAGGGTCGCAGAGACTCAAGTAATGCGGCGTGATCGCCAGGGGCAGGCCCGCTTGCGCGCAGGCCGCGATCCCTGCGCGCTCCTCATCCGTCAGGCGTAGCGCGCGCTCAAGACCCTTGAGCGTACGCACAGTGGCGCGTGCGTCCTCGCGCCACTGTTCCCTCGTACTGGGATCTTCGAGAGCAGCGTCGGCGCGCATGCCATCGCCGGGCCCGCAAACATCGTCGGGCTCGCTACCCGAAGGTGTTCGGCCGGTTGACCTCAGAACGGTTAACGGTGAACCCATACCATCACCGCAACCACCAACAGGACGACAGCGGCGTGAAGGCGGTAATCCTTATACCACGGCATCAGCGTCTGTTCGGACGTGCTCTTGGAAATGACAGACCTTGACCACGTGTACTCCCGTGTCTGCTGGAGGTCGGGCGCGGCGGTCAGCAACGACACAATCACCACGGCGATGGCGGATACGCAGAAAAGGAATATCGCAATGTAGAGGAAGTGGATCTCGAAAAGACCGAAGGAGAGGTCTGATACCCCCCGGGCAAGGCGCGTGAGGCCTCCTACGGAGCTTTCGCCTGCAGCGGAGCTGACCGCGAAGCGTCCTAGGAATGTCAGAATTGCAAGTGCGTGACCGCCGATAAGGCCGACCAGGGCTGCGGTTCCCGTTGTGCGCTTCCAGAACATCCCGAGAAGAAAAATCGCGACAACCGGCGGCACGAGGTAGGAGAGGCTTTCTTGCAGATATTCGAAAAGCGTGTCGGCACTCGCCACGACGGGAATCCACGCAACGCTCACGAGCATCACGGTAATCGTGGTGATGCGGCCGATGCGCGCGAGGGCGCGGTCCGAGAGCTGAGGCTTTGCTTTTTGGATGAAGTCGATGGTGACGAGCGTCGAGGCCGAGTTGAGCGTCGAGTCGAGACTCGACATGATGGCGGCGATGAAGCCTGCCAATACCAAGCCGCGCAGCCCGCTCGGTAGCAGCTCGCTGACCAGCGTCGGGAAGACGTAATCGGGTCGTTCGAGGCCGGGAAACATCTGTACCGCCATCACGCCAGGAAACACCATGATGTACAGGACAACGGTCTTGAGCAGGCCAGCGAAGATTGCGCCCCAACGTGCATGACTGACGTCACGAGCCCCCAAGATTCGCTGGGTAATGTACTGATTCGTACACCAAAAATAAAAACCGATAATCGGAACCCCAAAAAGCAAGCCGGGCCAGGGCATCGTCGGGTGATCCGCAGGCTGGATCAAGCTGAGCATGCTCGGGTCAACACTAGCCGCGACATTTGCAAAGCTGCCGACGCGCTCAAGCGAAAGGTAAGCGATGACCGACGAGCCGATCAACAGCACGACGGCCTGGATCACGTCGGTGTACACGACCGCCGAAAGCCCGCCAGCCGCGGTGTAAAAACCCGCCACGACCGCAAGCGCCGCCGCGGATTGCCACATAGGAATGGCCGGAAAGAACTGGTTGACCACGAGCGCACCTGCGTAAAGCGTGCCCGCCGTGTCAACGAACACGCTGCTGATGATGGTGAGGCCCGAGAAATAGTAGCGACATGCCGGGCGAAATCGTCGTTCCAAGTACTCGGGAATGGTGTAGATGCGCGCTCGAATGTAGTAGGGCGCTACAAAAATGGCGAAGAACACGAGGATGACGGCGGCCATCCACTCGTAGGCCGAGACCGCAATACCCGTCGAGTAAGCTTCGCCCGCAAGCCCGATTAGGGTGGTGCTCGAAATATTGGACGCGAAGAGCGAGAAGCCGATGACACCCCAGCCCAAGCGGCGCCCCGCGAGGAAGTAGTCGTCGGAAGAGCTGTGTTTGCGCGCGAAGTAAACGCCTATGAGGAGAACCGCAGCGAAGTAGACAAGGATGAGGCTGCTGTCGAGGAAGGAAAGCGTCACCGGAGCGACCCTAGCCCGCACTCCGTGCATGATGCCACCCGGAAGTGAGCGACCGGGACTTACCGCGTCTCGCGCTTGGCCGGAAGAGGCGAGCGCCAAAGCCTTCGATTTAGCGGGCTGCTATCTCCCTGCAAGCGTTTGGCAATAGTTCGATAAGGACATCGACATCGAAGGGTTTTCGCAGAAGTTTCCAGCGTCCTTCGTGGTCGCGACTGTCAAATCCACTCATCTCCACCAGATGCGTTTTAGGCCGGTCGAGCAGCAGTGCCTTGAGTAATGTGATGCCGTCGCCATCGGGTAGCTCTCGGTCTACAAACGCGACGTTTGGAGAGATCGTACCGAGTTGTGCATGCGCCTTCTCGAGGTTCGGTGCGCAGAGCACCTCATAACCCTCGGCCTCAAGAATCAAGGAGAGCATGGCGCAAAGTGCGGGGTTATCCTCAACAATCCAGGCAAGTGGCTTCGCTGCGTGGCGAATGACGCCCGAGCGCGCTCGCGGACCGAAACGCGTACCCTGGTGCGATTGAAAGGCGTGCGTCTGTTGACGCGCACGCTTCAGCTTCGCGCTGGTGCTGATGGAGGAGTACACCGTAGCGGTTGCCTTACGACGTTCGGGTGACCTCTCACTGGTCTCGTCGCCTAGGTTGTGATTGCCGTCGTCCCTGCACTCGATGTGCCCTCTTGGAACGACGAGGCGCATCGTTGTGCCCTCCGAGGATGAGGTGCAGGTTAGGGTGCCCCCGAGCCTTGAGGTTGCCGCTTTGACGGCCTGCAGCCCAATTCCCGAGCCCTGGCTTTTGGTGGTAGTTCCCCCCTTCCAGATGGCATCTCGGAGCTCCTCCGGAATCCCTGGGCCGGTATCGATCACAGCGAAGTCAATCGAGGCGGGTCCCGCTTCCGCACTTAGCCGTACTGCGTCCCCGGGGCGGCCCGCCTGAACGGCATTCAGGCCGAGATTAAAGAAAAACACAGAGAGCTCGCTCGCAGCCCAACCGTCGATCTTAGCATCAGCCCCGCAGGTGACCTCAAGCGTGACACCACGGGACTCGGCGACGGCCTCCAGGGCTTTCGCCACGTGATGGAGTTCGGAAGTCAAGCGTGTCGCAGGTCGTTGCGGGGGACTCGTGTGATGCGTTGCATCGGCAGGCGTATCGAGAAGATCGAGCACCCGCTGCGCACTACGCAGGCTCGAGCGGAGCCGCTGCCGTTGAGTCTCTCGCTCCGCGAGGGTCAGCGCAGGAACTTCGAGTGCGAGCGCTGCGACTTGCAAGATGTTTGCAAGATCATGGCGTACCCGTGCGCGGAGTCCAAACGCGGGGTCTTCGAGCGCTGGTGTGTCGGTCTCACATCGCGATGCTTCCAGAAGCTGCACGGTTTTCAACGCGCCGTCCGACCCTGTCACCTGCAGCGCGCGCGTGCCGGCGGGCGCGTCTTTCCAGGTGAGCGAGGTGAGGGTCCCGATGCTCGCGAGCGCCAACCCCACGGACTCAAACCGCGCTTGGCCCCGAGGACCCATCAACGCGACATACCCATCGCCTTCGACCAAGGCGTAGTCGAACGGCGGTTGAGCGCTCACGAGCGGGTGTGATGGGGACGGGTCCATCGTCTATTTATAGAATATTCTATTATTTATATATTGCAAGACCCCGTCTGAATGTTTTCAGGCGCTTCCTGGGGTGCAGCGGCTGGCGATGTGGGGAGAGAGGTGCTAGTGTGTGAAAGTATGGGTGTTTTGGGAGCGGGCCGCCGAATGGTAACGTCCCGCTCCGTCTGGCCCAGACGCTAACGAATGGGCGACGTGGGTCACAGTACAGAGGGCGCAGAGGGCGATTCGCTCGCGGCTACGTCCGACTCAATTGAGTCAGGCTCAATTGAGACTGACGCTGGGTTTTTTGCAAACGCTGGGTCTTTCGCGGGCAATGGCCCGGTCCAAGGCACTGGCCGCCAGCCAGCCACTAGGGACCCCGTGAAAGCGAACACCGAGGCGACGCCGCATTCAGTCCCGCGTGATGTGTCCGGCGTGTACGTGCGCTCGGCGCATCGCCACGCCGCCGGCGGTCAGCTGGCCGAGTCGGAGGTCGCGTCCGACGACGTTCCTGTCATTCCAGCTGTAGTCGTTGTTCGGTGGGGAGGGTCCGCTGAGGTCAGGGTACTAAGCCCCGGAGATAGCCTAGCAATCGATACGGGAGGCTCCGTCGACAGGGCGCTTGCGGAACGTCTTCATTGTTCGCGCCAGGACAGCGGTTCGCCAAGTGAGGCGGCAGCACGTCGCGAGGCAAACGCTGGCGACGCTTCAGCGGATGCGTGGTTGGACGAGCCTGGCGCGTCGGGAGAAAGCGCGGCTACGCGAGCGCGTGCACCCCATGCGTCGTCTCGCATGGTGCCGCTTAGCGACGCGCAAGGTCGTTCGCCTATGTCGTTTGGCGGTGTACACGTTGAGTGCAATGTCGGGCCTTGCGTTCGTGTGCGGTGGCTAGCGTTGGAAGGCCAGGGGGTCGGGCGAGGGGAGTCAGGTGAGGGCAGCAGGGCTGCGGCCGAAGTCTTTCGAGGCCTTGGCGTCGGTTCAGGTGACGGGGACGGGTCGTTGTCGGATCCCGATGGTCTGCTCCTCGAGCCCGGCGAGGAAGTGCAGTTGGGCGATCTCGCACTCGCTGCGGTCCCGTGGGCACCTGAGGAGTCTGGCCGGGTGCGCGTTCTCTCCCATGATGCGTTTGTCGGCCGAGTTCGGGAGGAAATGGCGCGTCGGGGTCGCGCTTTGAAGGGTGGCACTCTGGCCCTGGTGCAGCTTAGGCAGGTGCGCCGAGAACAGGAGACGCTACGCGATCTGCTTAAGCTCCGACCAGGTGACCTTGTTGGAGCCTTTGCCGCTTCTGTGCTTGAGTTTTATCTGCCGGAAACAACCGAGGCAGAAGCTCTGAGCGTGGTCGAGCGTGTGTTTGAGAAGGGCCGGGTCTTAAAGTTGTCATGCGCTGCCCATCCCTCGCGCGGCACGGACCTGGACTCGCTTCTTGCCGCCGCCCTCGCGGGCCTTCGAGGCGACGACGGGTTGCGGTTTGGTGATCACTTCATCGCGACGGATACGCGTATGTCGCGGCTCGTGGAAAAGGCAGAGGGTCTTGCGAAATCCAGCCTTGCCGTGGTGATTGAGGGTGAATCCGGGGCGGGTAAGCGCTCGCTTGTTCGCGCTGTTCACTCGAAGGTCTTCGGGCAGGACGCCCCGTGGATAGAAGCGCAGGGGCTTGCGGGGCTCATCGACTTCGAGCGTGCCTTGCGTGGCGATATTGAGCCCACGCTTGTACTGGTCGACCCGCACCTGCTCCCAGAGCCTGAACAGGTCATGATTGCTCGGCGTCTGTCTTTGTCGGCTGCGCCCAAGTGGGTTGCGTGTTTGATCAATGGGCGCCTAGACGAGTTGGTGGGTCGTAAGCGTATCGATGGTGAACTTGCATCGCTGCTCGCGTCATTCGGAAGAGTTGCCATTCCCGCGTTGCGAGAACGACCCATGGACCTCATCCCGCTTGCGATGAGTTCGCTCGAGCGTCTGGCTCCGGGATCGTCGCATCGTCTGTCAGTATCGGCGATGGCGCACCTTGCGACGCATGATTGGCCTGGAAATGTGCGGGAGCTGCAGGTGGTTCTTGACCGCGCGCTACGGTTGGCGGGTCAGGGTTCGATCCACATCGAACATTTGCCCATTGGTGAAGCGACAGGTGAGGCCTCGGTGTCCACCGCTCGGGGCCAGGCCCGCCTTAAGCAGCATGTTGACTCCCTCGAGCGCCATGCCATTGAGCAGGCGATGGCAGATGCCAACTTTAATCAGACGCACGCGGCCAGGCGCCTTGGCATTTCGAGGCGCGCACTGATCTATAAACTCGAAAAGTATGGCCTCAAGGCGCCGGCAGGCTCTCTTCGTCCCGGACGCGCCGCTAGTTGATGTTCAGGCATTGGCTCACCGCTAAACGATCCCCTTATGGCTCGAGACGAAGAAAGGCCCGGGTAAAACTGGGCCTTAAGTAACTGGGCCTGGAGTAAGTAGGGTGGGGCGAGCAGGGGCCGCGCACGGAAGGCCCATTTTTCCCGGGTGTTTCGTCCCACCGGCGCTTTGAGGCGATGGTTCAGGGCTCACCGTGGAACAGCTTTGCAGGTGAGCAGAGCGCCCAGCCCCCGAGCAAGTGATCGGCACCGGTCCAGAGGGCTGTGGGTGAGCTATTCGAGGAGCTTCTTAACGTAGCTGGGCGCTGCAAAAATGGCGTCGTGGATCTCGGGATTGTAATACTTGCACGTCTCCGCGATAGGAGCCCAGCGCTCCGCGATATGGGGGTAGCGCGATGGCTGGTCGCTCGCGTACGTCCAGGACCATATGGCGGAACCGTAAAGCGGCACGTTCGCAAAGTAGGGCGCTACGCACGCAAAGTGTTGCGCCAGCACGTGTTGGGTGTCCCGGAAGACCTTCTGCATCAGGAAAGGTGAACCGCTTTGCAGCGCAAGAACGCCTCCGGGCTTAAGCGCCCTTTTGCAGGCCGCAAAGAACGAAGCGTTAAATAAACCTTCCGCGGGGCCCACGGGGTCACTACTGTCGAGAAGGATAACGTCGGTGCTGGCCGGCGGCAGTTCCGCGACGTACTTGATGCCATCCTCGATGCGGACTTCGAGCCGCTGGTCGTTCCAAGCGGTGCCTATACCGGGCAAGTAGGTCTTGGAAGCCTCAACTACGAGACTATCGATCTCGACGAGTGAGACGCTCTGGACACCGGGGTGGCGTAGTACTTCGCGCGCGCAGCCGCCATCGCCGCCTCCAATGATAACCACGCGTTCGATCTTGGGCGCAGAGCACAGTGCTGGATGGGTGAGGAGCTCGTGATAAACGAACTCGTCCCGGTCACTGGTCATAAAAAGACCATCGATCATGAGTACGCGACCCCAGCGTTCCGTGTCGAAGACCTCGACGCGCTGGAAAGGACCTGTTTGGTCGAAGAGCTTCTCCCTCACTTTCACACTGATTCGGAAGGAGTCGTCAAAGATTTCGCTGGCCCACATATCGGAAGTCATCTTGGCGGGAGTATTAGCAGCTCCTCACCGGACCGCATAGCTGTAGACAAGAGTTCAAGGGCTTGGCTAGGCTGAGCGGGTGGTTGAAGAGCAGTACCCAAAAGTGCCTCCCGGTCGATTCGATGCATTTTTGCTTGTGTCATTCGGAGGTCCCGAGGGGCCCGAAGACGTCATGCCCTTTCTGCGGCAGGTGACCCGAGGTCGAAGGATACCGGATGCGAGGCTCGAGGCTGTCGCTGAACACTACTACCACTTCGGAGGTAAAAGTCCGATTAACGAGCAAAATCGAGCGCTTCTCGCAGC
The DNA here is from genome assembly GCA_007124745.1 of Myxococcales bacterium. GTDB lineage: Bacteria > Myxococcota_A > Polyangia > Polyangiales > SLQV01 > SLQV01. Next base: position 5,342 of record SLEO01000293.1, on the reverse strand, counting down.
GATCAAAGCATCGTTCACGGCGCGCGGCATTTCGGTGCCCGTGCTCTGGGGCAACCGAAACTGGAAGCCTTTCATCCATGAGGCGGTGGCAGAATTGGCCTCACTCGGCGCGAAGAGGGTAGGGGCATTCGTGACGTCAGCGTTCGGCTCTTACTCCGGCTGCCGACAATACCGAGAGGACATCGAGAAAGCCTGCGCTGAGGTGGGAGCTAGCGCGCCAGAGATCGTGAAACTTCCGCAGTTCTACAACCATCGTGGTTTCCTGCTGCCGCAGATAGAATCGCTGCGTGACGCAGGAGCCACCGACCCTGGAACGCTCACACTCTTTACCGCCCATAGCGTTCCTGAATCCATGGCGAGTTCAGGGCCCTACACAGGCCAGCTGCATGCAGCGACGGCCTTCGTGGCGGAGACGCTAGGGCTTACGCGCTGGCAACTGGCTTATCAAAGTCGGAGCGGTCCGCCTTCGCAGCCCTGGTTAGGTCCCGACGTGCTCGAGGTCGTGAAAGCGTGTGACACCTCTGAGGTGAACCGCGTATTAGTGGCTCCCATCGGCTTCGTGTCGGACCACATGGAGGTTCTATGGGATCTCGACGAAGAGGTGTGCAAGTTAGCTGCGGATAGACAGCTCAAGTACCGTCGAATTCCTACGGTGGGGACGGATGCACGGTTTGTGGGCATGATCACAGGGTTGTTCGTGGCTCCCGATTTTGAAGAGACGGGGGAAGGGAGGCTTTTCGCGCCGCCCCAGCGGCACTGCTTTCCAGGATGTTGTGTCATCCCGTAAGTTCTGCTATCGTTGCGGCGGTCGAAGGACCTGGCGCAGGTTTTGAAGCCCGATTTTGAATCGAAGGACTTGCGTCCCGGTCTGAGTTGCGTGATGCTTAGGCTCACGAGGGGCTTTGGTCCTGGCTTGATTAGCAGAGGAGAACTTGAAATGACGAAATTGACGTTGAACATGTGGGCACTTTTGGTTTTGGCAGTTGCGGCTTCCGTCGCATTTACCGCTTGCGGCGACGACGACGCTGAAGCGCCCGACGCGGCTATGGCGATGTAGTCGACAGAGTCTCGTTCCAATACTATTTGGAACTAAAGGCCCACTTCGGTGGGCCTTTTTTTTTGCTTGCCGGCCTGCCCTGTGATTGGATACTGTCTGTATGTTCAGTATGGAAACTCAGCCACTCACCCTCCGGCAGCAGGCCATCCTGCGCTTTATCGAAACTCAAGTCGCGGAGCTGGGTTTCCCACCATCGCTGCGTGAAATCGGCGCTCACTTTGGCATCAAGAGCACAAACGGGGTCAGCGACCACCTCCGCGCGTTAGAGCGAAAAGGGTTCCTGGTTCGCAACGAGCGTCAGCCGCGAGCGCTTCGCCTCTGTAAAGGTGCGTATTCGGACCTCGTGGAGGATGCTGCGGTCGCGTCAGCCAAGGGTCCTGTGCTTGTCGCCGTGGGACGGAGGAAACCGAGGCGCGATGCGCGCTCCGATCGACCCGAAAGCGTTTCGCGCGGCATACACGCGAACACAGGCCTGCAGGTATCGTCTTCCGAAGCCAACGGTTTAGTGACGCTTCCGGTGTTGGGCCGCGTTGCAGCGGGGGCACTGAGCGAGGCGATTGAGAGTGCTGGCGACAGCGTGACGGTTGACGCAACGCTCGTCGGGCGCGGAGCCATGCCTAGCTTTGCATTGCGCGTGTTCGGCGACTCGATGATCGAGAGCGGCATCTTCCATGGTGATTTTGTGTTCGTTCGCAAGCAGCTCGAAGCCGAGCGCGGCCAAGTGGTCGTGGCGATGGTGGGCGACGAAGCAACCTGTAAGTACTACTACCCAGAGAAGGACTACATTAGATTGCAACCCGCCAATGCTGCGATGGCTCCCATTCTAATCCCACGGTCCGAATGGCGCTCAACCCGCATCATAGGGATTGTTGTGGGCGTGTACAGGAGAATGCATACGCGTCATTGACCTGATTCGTGCTCGGTTATCGGGCACCGCGCCGCTTGGCGCGCGATCAAGTGTCCGCGACCCCCGCGGCTGGGTTGGCGGCTAGGGTAGGTTCCGTTTCGACTTAGATGCGTCGTTGAGTTTGTTTCGGGTTAGCCTGCCGGGCGAACGAGCGAATCCCTGTGGGCGCATCTCGGTTGCTTGGTGGGGTGAGTGGCATTAAGCAGCACCCACGGCTTAGGTGCTGGTCTAAGGGTGCGAAAGGCGTCAGGGGAGCAATGTGTCGATGAAGAAGATCGAGGCGATAATCAAGCCATTTAAGCTGGATGAGGTACGAGACGCGCTCATGGAAGTGGGTGTGAGAGGTCTGACGGTGACTGAAGTCAAAGGCTTTGGGCGCACCGGCGGCAAGCGAGAAGTCTATCGAGGCTCTGCTTACGTAGTCGACTTCGTGCCCAAGGTTCGGATTGAAGTTGTTCTACCCGATGAGCTGGTGGAGGACGCGATTGATGCGGTACAGAAAGCCGCGAAAACGGGCCGAATCGGCGATGGAAAGATTTTTGTATACGACGTGCTTGAAGCCGTCCGTGTACGGACGGGTGAGAGGGGTCTGGAAGCGATTTAGTGCGGGGAACGCCCTTGCCCGACGTCATGACGAAGTTGAATCGCTTAGCACCGGGCGACGCATCACTCTCTGTGGAGGACCGCGTTATGCGTCTTGGGAGCGCTTATGGTTGAGAAAGCTTGGGTCGACTTAACGCACCGTTTCTCGAGATGGGTCGGCTGGGTCGCTGACACACCCGTCCCGACCGCGCTGCGCCACCCACTCTGGTCGGGTGTTGGTCGCGCGCTGGGAGTGGACGCGGGTTGTGTCAAGGATGACTTAGCGTCCTTCGAGACCTTTGGAAGCTTCTTCGGGAGGGCTCTCGAGGATGGCGCGCGACCCGTAGCCGAGGAGGCTGTGGCTGTTGCTCCGTGTGACGGCGTATGTGTCGCAGCGGGTAGCCTTTCCGCGGAAGATGCAACGGTACGGGTCAAAGGTCACACCTATTCGGTCGAGGCGTTGCTCGGCATTGGACCTGCCGATGTCGGTGAAGGAACGTTGCACTACTGGGTTATCTACCTTGCGCCGAAGGATTATCATCGAGTGCATGCGCCGCTGACGGGCAGTCTACGCGCAATTCGACATATGCCCGGAAGCCTATTTCCGGTGAACGCGTTGGGGGTGCGTTTGGTGCCTGCACTATTCACCAGAAACGAACGCGTGATCTTCTCGGGGAATCAAGCGAATGGCTGCCCTTGGGCGATGGCAATGGTGGGCGCACTCGGTGTCGGTTCGATAGCGGTGACGAAGGAGTCCCCCGCGCAACCTGCAGGATCCACGGGTGACGAGCCGTCCACCACAACGAGAGAGAGCGAAATACACATCGGGTCGGAAATTGCTGCGTTTAAGCTTGGGTCTACGGTTATCCTGGGAGTGGTGACTAAGGCTCCGCTGTCGCGCGCAGTCCAGGTGGGCTCGGTGTGTCGCATGGGAGAGCCCTTATTCGCGTGAACATGGGACCTCCGACTTGATAACTCCTCCAGCGCGGCACCTTGATGTGATTCACGGAAATGCGGGCGTGGTTCGTGAGGGTGTCGGCAGTCGCGGGGGGATCGGTAGACGGCGATGGCGGGTGTGAGCAGCAATGTGCAGAAGATTCCGGTCGGGGTGCTGCGCGTGCTCGCACCTTCAGAAGCTGATCGTTTAGGCCTAAGCGACGACCAGGGGCTGCATTTAGCCTCGGATGAATACGAGATTCACGTTGAACTCGACTGGAATGAAGGCCCCAAACATGTGGGAGGGGCCGAAGCACGCGCACCTCTCCATGGAGGCAGGGCTGAGCACGAAGATCTGTCGAGGAAGCCGCCGCCCGTACCCGTTCTGTCGGCGTTAAAACATGCGGAGGTGGATGCCAGCTGGCCGGAAGCCTTCTTCGATGACGGCTATATCAAGACGCTTAATCCGCCCGATCCCGCATTTCTCGTGCAGGAGTGCGACTTTTTGCTTACGAGTTTAGCGGCTCGATCTGGCTCGCGCCTGCTCGATGTGGGCTGTGGTCTGGGGCTTCATGCCATCGAGAGTGCGGCCCGGGGCCTCGACGTAACGGCGGTGGACCTGTCGCTTCCATCGCTCACCAAGGCGGCCCAGTTCGCGCACCAACTTGGCCAAAATGTTCACTTTCTACAACAGGACATGCGCGAGCTAGGCAACGTGGGCCTCGTCGACCACCTGATGTGTTGGGGTGGGACGTTCGGCATGTATGATGAGGCAACGAATCTTGCGATACTGTCGCGGTTTGTGGGGGTCCTGAAGCGAGGTGGCCGGCTCATCCTAGACGTCAACAACCGTGAGCATGTGCAGCGCTTTTTGCCGCAGTTGCGCTGGTTTGAAGGTGATGGCTTCATGTGCATGGAGGAGGCAGATATCCCGTCCCTCGATGCTCGGTTGCGCGTTCGCCGCACGCTGGTGCTCCGCAATGGGTCGGAGCTTCAGCGCGAAGCAAACTTGAGGCTCTACAGCGCGAACGAGGTGTTGGACTTAGTGCGCAGCGTGGGTCTCGTGCCGATTCAGATTTCGGGGCAAGTGGCTACACCCGGCATATTTCTGGGCCCATCATCGCCTCGAATCATTGTCACTTGTCAGAAGCAGTGAGTGCCTCGGGAGTGGGAGGCGAGCTCGCCGCACGGATTCTTTCGGTGCGCTTGGGGCCGGGCTTGCCAAGCTTCAGTAGCGGATGCGGAAGTTGCAGCTGTACTCTACGTACGTCGCTACGGGGCTACCCTTGCGGCCGATGGGCGGTGACCACCGAGTCCCGTTGAGCGTCTTGCTGCAAGCGGTAGCGAAGCCCAGGTCTGGGTCACTATCACTGAGCGTTTTGACTACCGTAGCCTGACCCGAAGCATCGATCTTGAGCTTGATAACGGCTTTTCCCTCGCGTCCCTGTGAGCGCGCTTTGCCCGGAAAGTTGTTCTCTAATAGTCGCGAGATGTCCGGAGGCTCAGGTCTTCGGCTAAGCGAGCCCAAGGCCTCGGTCGGCGGACCGTCACCTGAAGGCGCTGCGGAATTACTTCCCGTCGGGCTACCTGCTCGACGTCCAGTCGGTGTGTCGCCCGCGGTGGCCGTGCCCGATTGGATGCCAGGACCGTCCCCCGCACTGGCGAGTAGTAAGTCACCGAAATCAAGAGGCTCATCCGGCTCGGCGTCGGGCTCCGTGGGACCAGCCGAAGCCACTTCTTTTGCGGTCTCAGGGCCTTTGGGTGAGGGGCGGGCTGCAGCGGCGGTCGCCGGGGGAGGCTTGGGGGCCGAAGGGGGCGGGCTTGGGGCCTCTTCGGCCTCGACGATGGGCTCTTCGGCAT
>SLEO01000092.1 GCA_007124745.1 Myxococcales bacterium | reverse complement strand
GTGTGGGGCGGGTGGGAGTCAAGCGGACCAGACCTTGCGAGACAGCGCGCGGAAGGCGGGCGCGGGAATCTCGCGGTGCAAGGGCTCTCTTTAGGAAGCGGTGGGGGCTCGGGCTCCGGCGAAAACAATGGCGGCTCTTCGGGGGAGGCGGGCGGAGGCGCGATATGGCTCCGCGCAGCTTCCATTGGCGGGTTCGGTCACGTGATAGCCGACGGAGTGGATGCACTCGATTCAACCGCTGATGGCGCGGGGGGTGGGGGCGGCGGCGGCTCAATCGTGATCGAAACAGGCGCCTTTCACTTGGGGTGCCAACAACTAAGCGCTGCAGGAGGCGCGGGTGGGGACTCGCTTGCCAACCATGGTCGAGGAGGTGGAGGAGGCGGCGGTTACGTGAGCGTTCGCCCGGACCAAAGCCTGCCGCTATCGTGTCCCGAAGCAGTCACCGCAGGTGCGGGCCGAGGCACCGGCTTCTTCGCAAGCGACCCCGGCTCCCCCGGTCTCTCTCCCGGTATATGACCTTTTCTAGGTTGCTCTTGGTGTTGCCGAACCTGTAGAGCCACCGCACTCGGCTGCCTCAAGGGCGCGCGGGACGTACGTGTTTTCGCTTGTGTGACGCCCTTGGCTCAGAGCGGGCGCCTTCGTGCTACCTAGGTTTTATCGCGCGCAAGCAACTTGCGTATGGTGAGTGTCTGGGAGGATGATCGCAGCCGTGACTATGGAACTTTCGCAGGCCTGGGACCGCCACGCAGGGACGTATGTTCGGTTGGGGTCGCCCTTCACGGGGTACATTGGGCAGTCTCTGTTTCACACTGTGGCGGGCCGACTGCCTCCGGCTGCACGGATGCTTGAGGTCGCGTGTGGTAACGGTGAACTCGCGCGCGCGGCGGTGTTGCACTGCTTTGCCGAGCGCGCGGCTACGGGTTGCACCGGAAGCGTTTTGGCCACCGACTTCTCACCGGAGATGGTAGCCCGCACATCGAGTAACCTGAACGGTCTTAACGCGCACGATATCGTCCGCTGCGAAGTGCACGATGGACAGGCGCTTGCGCTGGAGTCTGGTTCCTTTGATGCCGTTTTTTCTGCCTTCGGCATTTTTCTCTTTCCGGACCGTCACGCGGGCTGGCGCGAAGCGGCGCGCGTACTCAAACCGGGCGGCTGGCTCGCGACGGCAGTCTGGCGTGGTCCAGAGCACAACGCGCTCATGCGCGTGCAGATGGCACCTGTCCTGGCGGCGCTCCCCGACCGCATCCGTGCGGCGCTGCCGAGCCCGGGCTGGCTCGATATCGCGTCAAGCGACGGACTTGAGCGCGAGCTCGTGAGCTGCGGCTTCTCCGAGGTCGAGGTAAGCGAATTCGATGCTGTGTTCACGGCGCCTACACCGCGACAGATGTGGGAGTCGATGTGCGAGAACCCGGTGAGCCGGAACCTTTTGGCGTCCTGCACGGTGACCGAGCTTAAGGCGGTCGAGGCGTCCGTCCTAGAGCACTTGACGTCGCTGTCTGGGGGACCCGACCGCGCGCTGCGCCTCGATGGCTCCTGCCATTTTGCGGTAGCCCGCCGGGCCTGACGCCACGACGCGGACGTGCGCGCAACGCGTGCCGCAGTGCGCTGCGAGAAAGACCGTGCCTGCTGGTTGTGCTCGGCTCTGTGCTTCGCTGATACACGCGCTTTGGGCGCGACCCGATGGAATGGCCTTGAGCACCCAACGTCGCGACATGGTTCTGCGACTCCCCTTCGGGATTAGCGGTGGTCATTCGTTGGGGTCAGCGAGATGCAGTGCATGCTCTTGCGCTGCTGGCTGCACCCGGCGATAGTCATCGCATGCGCCGCCGTCGCATCATGCTTGTGAGTGCAGCGTTGGCCTGCTTATCGTGCGCCGGCTGCCGCGACGCGGCGACGCTTGAGATTGCTTTGGTCATTGCGCCATCGCTGACGCCCGGTGATGCGTTCTCGTCATTGGACGTGGCCTTCGTGCGGCCAGAGGACGGGGCTACCGTGGTCCAAGGCCGCGTCGCCGTGAGCGCCGAGGGGGCCACCGAGCTGGGAGACCTTGGCACGCTTGAGGCCGGCACTCTCTACGAGATTCGGCTTTCGGGTGCGGCCGCCGTATGCCCGGCGGGCATCATCGGCGGCCGCTCACTCCCCTTCCCGTGGAGCCGTACGAGCGTGTCCGTGCCTATCGCGGTGGGCTGCTCTGGCGCATTTTCGCAGACACGAGGGACGCCACACACGCCGCGCCTGTTGGCGGGCTTAGCGTCCGACCCCTCGACGGATCAGGTCATCGTTGCGGGTGGTGCGGAACGCGCCAACTTGGGGGTGCTCTTCGACGCCCCGGTAGCGGCCTTGGAAAACTACCGGCGCAGCGATGGCCGCTTTGAGACGCTCGTTAACCTCGGTACGCCGCGCATCGGTCCGGCGATGATATCGGGTAGTGACGGCCGTTTTGTGATCGCGGGCGGACAACTTGAGGGCGGCCCGAATCGTTGCTCGGATGCGGTGGAGGTGTTTACGAATGCGTCTATCGCAAGTGCTGAGCCCTTGGCCATCGCCCGCTGCCAACCTGCGGTCGCGCAACTTGCGAGCGGCCGACTCATCGTCGCGGGCGGTGTACGTCCTCCAGGGACGGACGGCGCCGCGGCGGAGATACTTAGCGCCGATGGGCGGCGTAATGAAGGCGTGTCTCAAACCGTTCCTCCCGCCCCCAATCAAGTCACCCTTCATGCCCTCGCAGGTCCGGAGGATGCGGCGCTGAGCATCGGTGGCGGGCGCCCAGGGGTCACCGCCGCGATGCGCTACGAACGCTGTCCAGCGGGACTTTGCGCGCAACCCGTGGCGTTTGCGCCCGAACCCGGCGAGGCGTTTCGTAGCCAAGCCAGCGCCTACTTTGCCTGTGCCTCTGGCGACGCGGCGGCACCAGCCGGCATTGTTCTCGTCGCGGGTGGCTTGAGCGGGCCGAACGACGCGCTCGTCGTTCACGACGCGGTGTGGTGCTTCGAGGACCGTCCGGGCGCGACCAGTGCGAGCCAAATCGGTCGACTTCCGGGCCCGCGGTACCGCCACATTGCGCTTCCGTTAGGCCCTCCGAACAGCGCGTTGCTCGCTATCGGCGGCTCACCGACGACCGACATCGGAGGCGCCGCGTACAGCGATGCGCTGCTCGGCTCCGTTGACCCGTGCACATGTGGTCAGACGCTAGACTTTGAGCGCATTCCCCTAGGCAGCGAGGGCATCTATGCAGACGCGCATAGCGCGGCCTCGCTGGCGGACGGCACGGTGCTAGTGCTTGGCGCCCGTAGCCGGGACGTGCAGCCGGGTCTCACGCAAGTCCCACTTGCTGAAGCATTGCTTTTCTACCCTCCATTCAGGGCCGAGTAACCGCACATGCTAGCCATTCGTTGTCATTTTGTGCTTGGAAGCGTGTGGGTGTTGTTCCTCGGACTTTGGAGCGGGGTTCGGGTGGCTCACGCGGATGACACCTGCACGCTCCTTGCCGCGCCGCGGGACATCGCAGTGCCCGCTGAGCTCGCGGACGCGAACGCAGGTGACGCGTCCCGAAAAGTCGACGGTTCAGACGCACGCACTCCGGTGCCGTGCGTCCTTTGGCTCAAACCAGCGGCCGAAGTGCCTCTCCCAATGCTCGACGACGCGTGGTCGAAGTATGGCGAACTCGACTTCGAGGGCTCGCTGACGTCGGCTTCAAGCGCCGTGGCCGCGCTGCTGGAGCGGCCCCTCGATGAGGAGGGCGTGGCGCGACTTTTCGATGCGCGGTTACTGAGGGGGCTTGCGCTGCTTGCGCTGCAGCGAGAGACGCAAGCGGACGAGAGTTTTCGCGATGCGGCGGTGCTCGCACCGGAGCGCGACCTTGATGTTGCCCGCATTCCGCCCGCCGCCGTCGCCCGCTACGATAAAGTGCGCGCGGCGGTGCGCGGCGCCGCGCCCGTGAGCCTGCGTATCGATAGTCAGCCATCGGATGCGGCGCTACTGCTCGATGGCCAAGCGCAGGGGCGCACGCCAAAGACGCTTGCAGCCGCCCCCGGCATGCACGTTATCTCCCTTCATAAGGACGGCTACCCAACCTTGCACGGGCCCCTGCGTTTCGACCGCGACGCGGAGGAGCAGCGCACGCTCAAGCTAGAGGCGCCGACCCCGGACACCGTCGCCGCCGCGATACGTGCGAAGGGCGTTGGGGTCGTCGGCACGCTCAACGCAGACGCGCTTGCGTCCCTCGAACGCGCCCGCATTGGGCAGGTGGCCCGGTTAGAGGGCGCAGGGGAAGGGTATGTGTTGGAGGTGTCTCCGCTCGATGCCCAGGGGGTGCGGCGAGAGACCCTTGAGCGCCCGTTGACAGTGGCTGCCTTGACGGCTGCGCTTGAAGCCGATGCCTCGGACGAACCTTTGGCCGCTTCGGGGAAACGCAAGCGTTGGTGGCGCTCACCCTGGCTTTGGACGACGGTGGGCGTGGTAGTCGTGGCCGCCGCGGCGACGGGCACTTACTTCGCGCTACGCGAGCCCGAACCGCAAGGCCGCATCCGCATCGTGCCCTAGCGCCAGAGCGGGGGAGCGCGCGTCGGCCTCATGGATATCGCCGCCGCGCGGAATCGTTGAGGCGCACGCTGCCTTGGATCCGGTGCCGAGCGCATTCGTGATACTGTCGCCGGTAGCATGGTGACGGAGTCTTTGGCCGGCAGCACGACAAGCGGTGCGGGTGCTCATATCGGGCGCTACCGGCTGCTTGGCTGCCTGGCTCAGGGCGGCATGGGGGCGGTGTATCGTGCCCGGCTGGAAGCGGTGGTCGAGGGCGCCGTTCGGGAGGTCGCCATCAAGCTCATTCGCCCCGAGCTAGCGCACGACGCCCAGCTGCGGGCGCACTTTTTCGATGAGGTGCGCCTGGCGCTCCAGCTCTCCCACCGCAACATCGTCCAGGCCTTCGACGCGGGGGAGTCGGATGCGGGGCTCTACCTCGTGATGGAGTGGGTCGACGGACCTAGTTTGGCGACGCTGTTCAACAGCAGCAGTCTGCTCCCCGAGCGCAAGTTACCCCCAGCGATTGCGGTGCATATCGCCCGGGAGGTGCTGCGCGGTCTTGACTACGCCCACCGGCGCAAGGGGGTGGACGGCAAGCCTTTAGCGATTGTGCACCGCGATATTTCTCCGGGAAACATCATCATCTCCCGGGAAGGCGAGGTGAAGATTGCCGATTTCGGAATCGCCAAGAGCGCCATCCAGGCGCGTGAGTCCATCGACGGCACCCTGAAGGGCAAGCTGCCTTACATTGCGCCTGAGCAGGTCGCTCCTCAGCCGTCCAGTGAACCTGGTGGCAAGCCATCCACGGTAGGCCCACCCACGGACATCTACGCGCTGGGTGCGGTGCTCTACGAAATGCTGTCGGGCCTACGTCCCATCGCTGTAGAGCATCCGCTGGCCGCGTTGGCTAAAATCATGATGGGCGAAGTGGTGCCGCTGCAGGAGCTCGAACCCGATTTGCCCGCTTCCCTCGCAGCCGTGGTTGGAAAAGCGATGGCGGCGGAGTCTGCCCACCGCTATCCCAATGCGGAGGCGATGGCGGACGCGCTACACGCGGCCTTTCCCGACGCCGATGCGCGCAGCACCGAGTCGGCCTTGCGCGCGTTGGTGGCTGAGGTCCCGGCTGCTGCGTTGAGAGCCGTGCCGCTGGCGGCGGAACACCACGACCCGCCGGGGGCTACGCGCGTCCTCTCCCAGCGGCCAGCGCCGGATGACGCGACACTGCCATCACCGAGCGTTGGGCCCTTGCATGCGCTGCAGCCGGTCCGTGAAGCGCCAACGCAAGTGCTTTCCCCGTTCACGCCGACCAGCGACGTGGGCTCCCCCCGGTTGTCGCGATTACCTCGCGGTCTTGCGCTCGCGCTCGCAGCGGTCGTCCTGGGCGTTGTTGGGCTTTTCTTCAGCCTCAACGCGTTTGATTGGACTGGCCGCGGTGGGGGCCCGGAAGCGCCGGGCCCTGCTGCCGGAGCCAGCGCCCCAGTGGCGCCGGCCTCCGGTTCGGTCCCGGTCGTCCCGCCACCCGCTGCGCAAGCACCCATGGCGGCGGAAGGTCTGAACGAAGACGCTCCGGTAGGCGAGTCGCAAGCTGCAGACGCCCCCAACCGCGCCGCTGCAACCGGGCCTGCGCAGCGGCCGAGACGCCGTGCAACCGCATCGGCCCGCAGCACGGAGGAGCGGCGCCCAACGGGCGAACAAGGCTTCCTGAGCGTCAACTCCGTGCCGTGGAGCGAAGTCACTATCGACGGCAAAACCGCCGGCCAAACGCCGCTGTTGCGCTACGCGCTGCCCCCAGGTCGCTACCGCGTCGTTGCTAAGAATCCCGTCACCGGTGCCAGCGCCCAGCGCACCGTGCGCATCGTCCCCGGCGAAGACGCCCGCCTATCGCTCTCACTCGCAGCGCCCTAAGTCGGCGCATCGCCTTGAGCCGAGGACGGGACGCTACCGCCCATGTGTGCCAAGGCCAGGCTGCGGGCGCAGGCTCGTCCTGTGTCGCGTGATGCCCCGAACTATCATGCTAGGGACTTGGGTTGGTAGGAGGAGGGCACCGCCTCCGTAGACGCGCAAGCAAGGGCTGATGCGTGAACAGCTGCGTGATAGGCTTCCCCTGTGCAAGCGACTCACACCATTGTGGTGGACGGACGGGCGACGCGGCGCCTGTTGCGCACCTTCACGTTGACCCAAGGCCATCTTCGCAAGCGCTTCGAGCGGACGCGCGTCGTCATCGGCACGGACGCGGCATGCGACCTGGTGGTTGCTGGAGAAGGTGCGTCGCGCCGGCATTGCGAGCTTGAAGCGACGCCCGAGGGCTACCGCATTCGCGACCTCGACAGCACCAACGGCACGCAGGTGAATGGCCTGCGTGTGTTTGACGCCCTCCTGCCCCCGCGCGCCACGATTTCGCTCGGACCGGACGGCCAGAACACGAGCAAGATAGACTTCAGTCTCGAAGACGATGAAGTCGAAGTTCCTGCCAGCCCCTCGCCCTCGCTGCAGGGGCTCGTGGGGGCCTCATTAGCCATGCGCGAACTCTATGCGCTCATCGAACGGTTGGCGCCGTCGGATGCGACCGTGCTCATTCAAGGCGAGACGGGCTCGGGCAAAGAGCGGGTGGCAGAGGCCATTCATCGTACGAGCGCACGTGCTCAGCAGCCCTGCGTTGTTTTCGACTGCGGCGCCGTGGCTGAGAACCTCATCGAAAGTCAGCTCTTCGGTCACGAGCGCGGTGCCTTCACCGGTGCGGACCGGCGACACCGTGGGTGCTTTGCTCAGGCCGAAGGCGGCACGCTTTTCCTCGACGAAATCGGCGAGTTGCCGCTGGCGCTGCAGCCGAAGTTGCTCCGGGTGCTTGAGTCAAAAACCTACAAGCCACTTGGCGCGCAAGCCGTAGAGCGCGCGGATGTCCGCATTGTCGCCGCAACGCATCGGCCGATGCGCGATGAGGTGCGCGCCAAGCGCTTTAGAGAAGACCTGTACTACCGCCTCTCGGTGATCACCCTGGAAGTACCGCCACTCCGCGCCCGCCGTGAGGATATTCCCCTGCTCGTCGAGCGTTTCTTGGGCGACCTTTGCGCGTCGCGCGCGCACGCAGCGCGTCATCTTCAGCGCATCGACGACAGCACATGGGGCAGACTCACCGCACATGCGTGGCCGGGTAACGTTCGTGAGCTCCGCAACCTAGTGGAACGCGCCTGCGTGCTTGCGCCGCCGGATGGCCCCTTGGACCTAAGGCCGGGGGCTTCCGGAGAAGTGCAAGCGGTCCCCACGGCAGCAACTGCTGTCGACTTAGCTTTGCCCTTCGGGCCGCATAAGGCCGCGCTAGTTGCTGCATTTGAGCAAGCCTATCTCCGCGGACAACTCGAGCGGCATGGGGGAAACTACTCTCGCGCTGCCGCCGCAAGTGAACTCGACCGCATGTACTTCAAGCGCATGCTGCAAAAATACGAGGGCTAAAAACGTAGCGCCCGCGTGCTCGAGTTGAGCACGCGGGCGCGGTTGAAGCGCTAGCGAAGTAAGCGTGCGTTATTCCGCTGCCCCGGCAGGCGCTACGGTATGGCTCTCTAGGTTAAGCTGGTAGGCGCGCGTGCCGTCGATGACCAACTCGACCACCGGCTCGCCCGAGAAGGTAACCGTCGCATCGCCCTGCCAGGCTCGGTTGACATCCACCAATCCGCCATCGCGCTCGAGCGTGGTCTCGACGGCGTAGTCGATGGAACCACCGACAAGCGTCTTCGCATCTCGGTTAACCAACACATCGATGTACACAGCATCCACCTTCAGGAAACGCGTGCGGGTCACCGGCCGCCCAAGCGCCTGAAAGCGCCCGTTGAACTCGAAACCGCCGGTGCCGTTGATGGTCAGCGTGTCGCCGGAGAAGCCTGTGATAACCCAGCTCGCCGAGCCTTCTGCCTGCCCGCTGTAGCGCGCCGTCTGGACGGTTCCCGTCCAGCTGCTCTCAACCTCGGCCCTGTCCGTAAGGGGCCCGCAGGCGCTAAGTGCGACACCGGCAGCGTCAAAGCACGCCACTGTGTAGCTGTAGGTTACAGAACCGCGCGCCCCCTCAAAGCTGCGCTCACCGGAAGCATTGAGGCCTTCGGGAATCTCACCGGTTGCAAGCGCTTCCACGTCTCCAGCAACGCGGAGCTGGGCCGTATCGTTCTCATTGTCGATGCTCTCACCGAGCCCCTGGGCCAAATCGTCAAAGTCCTCATCGCGCAGCCCCTCATCCATGGCGCAAGCGCCAACGCCGAGCACCAATGCGCCTGCACTTACCCACAGCCCGAGCGTATTCGTCTTAAATGTTTTCATCGTGTTCTCCTCATCAAGTTAAGCATGCTCGCCCAACCGAATGCTTTTAAAGCAATCGACGTGCCATGAATAACCATATGAAATGACTCGCATAAAGATCATGTATAGCTGAGACAAGCGCGTCTCATTGCTGAGACGAAATGACTCACCTTCACCGCAGCGTTCAAGCCGGGGATGCTCGCAGAACACCCCCGGGTATTACAGGATGTAATCTTGGTGAAGTGCGACCTCACGTGGCGATCGGAAGCTAGATGAGACCTGTGACGACGCAGCCTTGGATGGGTTCGCTTTGGTAGGCGTTGTTGCTTTCGTCGCATTCGTTGTAGATGGAGGAGCCGTCCTCGGCGCGGTCCGCCTCCGCGTTGAAGACAACGGAGCGGAGGTCTGTCTCAGGGGGAAAGACCCAGTCGAAGCCGAGGCGCTGTATCTGGCCCGGCAGCAGGATTTGCGTCGTGTTGAGTACGCCGACCGGGAAGGTTTCGCCGTCGACGGTGGCGGTGACTGTGACCGGTACACCCGCAGCGACGCCGACGGAGCCCTTGTTCCCGATGAGCG
>SLEO01000167.1 GCA_007124745.1 Myxococcales bacterium | reverse complement strand
TCCCCTCATGAACTCGAGACGCAGAAAGCCGCGGGGAAATGGGCCTGGAGTAAGTATGGTGGGGTGGGTGGGTCCGCGCACGGAAGGCCCATTTCCCCGCGGTTTTCGTCCCCCAGGCTCATTGAGGGGATGGCTCAGCGGCCACCCCCCACGGCCACCCCCCACGGCCACCCGTTCCGGCCCCCAGCGTCGAGGGCTGGATAGCGCCCGCACAGACCGCTTTTCCCCTTTGCGTCGCGAAGCGGCGTGGCCGACCTGCCGCGACCGTAATCGTTCAGGGGGCATTTTGGCAAAATGCCCCCGGGTTTTCGGGAGTAAATCCTGAACCCCCGCCCCCACTCTGCCGTCGAGGTGGCCTAAAGCTGCGCGCGGGGCCCCAGCGCCCGCTTGCTCTTTCCTGCAGGGTTTCTGCCTTCTGAACCCCCCTGAACGCTTAGCCGCGACCAGGCCGCCGTCAGCCGGTATAGGTGGTTTGACCGCGGCGATTGATGCGGTGGCGGAGCGTTATCACGATGGCGAGGCCACACGCGGCCAGTCCGCTGCACATGACCAGTACTGCGTTGTAGTTAGGGCCCGTACGCCGGGCGAGTGCGAAGGCAGGCGGTGCCAGCGCTGAGGCGAGGGCGATAAGCAGAAAATAGGTTCCTTGGATAGCACCGAGGTGCAGCCGACCGAACGCTCGCGGTAGGAGTACCATGCTGAACGGTGAAAAAGTTGCGCCAGCGAGTCCGAGGCCCGCAATCATCCAGGCCGGTGAATACCCATACGCGCCAAGCGCGGTGCCCACCGAGCCAAGCCCAATCGCAACGAAGAAGAAGCCCAGGGTGAGCGCGATAGGAAGCCGTGCCGCCAGAATGCTCACGCCTATGCCGCCGATGGTGCTGGTGACCGCGATGGGAATGAAGAGCGCGGTGCTCTGCCGCTGGGTCAGTCCTAGGGTGGCGCCGACATCGATAAGGTGAAAAGACAACCCGGTCATCACAAGGACGTAAAGGGCCCCGCCGCAGCCGATGAGCCAGAAAGAGGCTGTCTTGAGGACAGCCTCGCGGTCGAGTCCTGTCATGCCGCTAGGAGGCTGCGCGCTGTCGGTCGCGGTCTTAGCCTGGGTGCTGCCCTCAAGGGTGAGTCCGCAGGCCTCCGGCGCATTGCGGACAAAGGCCCAAAAGAGCCCCGCCACGGCTAGCACGCCAAGAGCCAGCCATAGCAGGGAAGTACGCCAGCCCTGCTCACGCACCAGCGGCAGCAACAGTGCAGGCGACGCCGCAAACACTACCGAAGTCAACGCGCTAAAGAGTCCGCTCACAAGTCCTCTTCGTCGGCCGAACCAGCGACCGATGAGGGTCGATGCAAGCAGCATGAGCCAACCTGCACCGCCGAAACGCGTGAGCGAGAACGCCATCACCAGCCCGACAATCAGCGCCCAGGGAGGCAGCGCATCGCCTAGCGCCGGCACGGTGGAGAGCAGCAGCAGGCCGAGCGCTAACGCCAGCACCGCGAGCACTGCGGCGAGGCGAGCGCCCATCCGGTCGCTTAAGCTGCCTGCCCGAGGCAGCGCCAGCGCAGAGACGGCGGTGCCTAGTGCGTACGCCGTGCTCAGCGTCATTCGGCTCAAGCCTGAATCCGACACAATCGACTCTGTAAAGACCGCAAAGCCGGCGGTTTGCCCCGGGATGCTCGCCAGCAACATCAGGCAAGCCATCCCCGCGATGACCCAGCCGTAGTAAAGCGGAAAGGCGGCCGGCGAAAAAGGCCACTCGGGATGCAATAGACGCGCGGCCCAAGCCCGCGCTGCGGAGGGCTGTCTGTCTTGTTGCGCTGTCACCGACTGCACTAATCCCATCTCTCTTGCGCGTCTCGTGCGGAGCGCTGTTTGGCTCCGCAGCGGCGGACCCGCTCCGCGCACGCCGCAAACCTAGGCGCCAATGCCGTGACGGGCTAGGGCTGTCGTCACAAGTTCATGGGCAGCGCTCGCCAATGGCTGCAGCGCGCCAGGTTCAGCTAACGGGCCCCCGCGCTCAAGATGGTAGCGGAGTGAACGGCGCTCGAGGGGTCCGAGTTCGAGGCGGCCGCCGCCGCAGTCACGGCAGCGCAACGCCTCTAGGGCGGGCTCAAAGGTGACGCGCTGCTCCGCCCGGGGCGCGCGCCCGCAGCTGCCGCAGCGACCGAGTTCCGGTGCCAGTCCGAGGTGGCCGAGGAGCCGCGCCCTGAATGCGGTGTTCAGCGCGCCTACCGCGACTGTCAAGCCATCGAGCGCTATCCGTTCATGGGGCATTTCACAGGCATGCCCCCGGGGGTTCGGGAGCGCGTCCCCCAACGCGGCTGGCCTAGTGCTGCGCGTGCGTTCAGCGCGCTCGCGCGCGTTTTCCTGCAGCGTATTCGCGTTATCGACCCCCCGAACGGCTAGGTCGAGAGCAGCGCTTTCCACGGATGCTGTCGAAGCCTCGACTTGGGGATCGGCGGCATCGAGGGCAGGTTCACCCTTGACGCAAGCAGGTGCTGCCTGCGCGGCGGACGCGTTTTGTGCCGCGAGAACCTTGGATTTCGCCAAGGCGTCGAGCGCGCTGAGGTACTGGCACAGGCAATCGAAGAGCCCGGGTTCAGCGAGTCCTTCGCGCGCTGCCGCACGCACGAGCCGCAGCGCCGCTCCCGCCGCGGCGAGACTTGTGTAGTCCTGTGTGACGCTGCCGAGCACCTGCTTTGGGGTGACCTCGCGCAGATGCCAGAGCTCACCACGGCCACGGCCCACTAGAATATCCAGGCGCGCCAGCGTGAGTAGCGCCGGCCCGCTTTGCTTTTTGCTTTTGCGTGCGCCCGGCGCGAAAGCGGCCAAAAGCCCGTCTTCTTCGGTGAAGAACTCGACGATGAGGTCCGAATCCCGGTAGGGCGTACGCCGGACGACCCAAGCTGAGTGCCGCACCTCCCGCGCATTGCGCTCCTTGCCGTTGTGTTGCGCCATCAAGCTCTGTTGCGCGTGCGCCCGTGACGGCTCAGCGAGCCGTGCGGTGGTCAGCCGGCCGCACCTTGGGCGACATGGCGTGCGCCGTCGATGCGCTCGCGGGCAGAGCCGAAGCCTGCATGAGCGCGTCGAGGTGCACTTGGCACTTTCGCCCAAGGATATTCCGCGGGGATATTTCGATACAGCGCTCAAGATCCCCGAGTGCGAGGGTGCGCCGTTCGAGCGCCTTACGCACAAGGCCGCGTTCCATCCAGGCCTCCTGGAAGAACGCCTTGCAGCGGTTATCGACCTCAAGCGCGAGTGACAGGTTTTCTTCCGCCTTTAGCCACTGCTTCGCTTCCGCATGGACGCGGCCGATGCGGTAGTAGCCCACGCAGTAACCCGGCTGAATCTCAACGGCCTTCTGCAGCGCACCTAAGGCCGACTCGCGCCGACCCTCCAAATGGTAAGCCCAGCCCAGATTGGCGAACGCAAGGTGAGGCGACGCATTCAAGGGTGAATGCGCGCTCTCTTCGAAGACCACAATCGCTTGCTTGAGCTTGTTCTGACTGAGGTAGAGCGAGCCCAAAAGGTTCTGAGCCTCTGCCGCCAGCGTGGCTTGACCATCCTGCTTCAGCCGCGCGATGGCGCGCGCTACCGACTTCTCCGCCAGTTCAAAGTCGCCGCGTTCCCCGGCCATGTAGCCTTGCAGCAGATGCGCCCGCGGGTTGTCCCCGTCGAGTTCAAGCGCACGCTTTAGGTGGTTGAGCGCCGCCGCAGAATGCCCCTCTTCACGCAAGGAGGCTGCAAGCTCGACCTCGCGGCTCGACCGCTCTTCGGCGGGCATCTGTGAACTCTGCGCCGCGCCACACCCGTAGACCGCTAACGCGAAAATGAGCGCGAACCAAGGCCTCCTGCCCGTTAGCGCGCACCGCCCAGAAGGGGTGCAGGTGCTTGCCTTGGTGCGGGTGTCCCTACTTCCCGTTCGATGGATGATGGCTGTCGCGATAGACCAGATGCACACGCCACGAGTCTAGCCCAGCCGCGCGACAACCGCGAAGTTTTGCGGCAACCCGATGGCGTCCTAGACGCGGTGCACGGGGCCTGTCCACCTGACCGCCTTGGCACCTGCGGGGCTTTTGAGTCAGAGCTTGCGCATGCAGCGTTATCTAGCCGCGTTCGACCAGGGTACTACGGGCTCCACCGTTCTGCTCTGTGCTCTCGACGGCCGAATCTTGGCGAAGGTGAACGTCGAGATTCCGGCCTACTACCCCCAGCCGGGGTGGGTCGAGCACGAGCCCGAGAGCTGGTGGTCAAGCTCACTTGAGGCGCTCAAGTTGGCGCAAGCTGAGGCGGGCGTGCAGCCCGAGGGCTGCTGCGCGGTGGGTGTCACCAACCAGCGCGAGACCACCGCGCTTTGGTCACGGTCCGACGGCACACCACTAGGTCGCGCCATCGTCTGGCAGGACAGGCGTACGGCCCAGCAATGCGAAGCGCTGCGAGCGCAAGGTTTCGAGACACTTTTGCGCGATCGCGCGGGGCTCGTGGTCGACCCCTACTTTAGCGGAACTAAGCTCGCGTGGCTGCTGAAGGAAAACGGCCTGCACGCCCGCGCTAAAGCGGGCGAGATCGCCTTCGGCACCGTGGATGCCTTTATGGTCCACAAGCTCACCGCGGGTGCGCGTCACGTCACAGACCCTTCCAACGCATCGAGGACGATGCTCTACAACATCCACACGCGCCGCTGGGATGACGACCTTGCTGCCGCCCTCGAAGTGCCGCTAGCGCTACTGCCGGAAGTCGTCCCGTCATCGGGGGCCATCGGTGTCACGAAAGGCGTACCCGGCTTGCCCGACGGCACTCCCATCACCGGCATGGCGGGCGATCAGAATGCCGCGCTCTTCGGTCAGGGCTGCTTCGACTTAGGTGACGCGAAGTGCACCTACGGGACCGGCGCATTCCTCCTGAAGAATGTCGGGCCTGAGCCCAAGGCCTCGGAACATCGTCTGCTCTCCACCATTGCCTGGCAGGTGGGCGAGCAGGTGACCTACGCCCTCGAAGGCAGCGCCTTTGTTGCCGGCGCGGCGGTGCAGTGGTTGCGCGACGCGCTCGGCATCATCAGTCAATCCGCGGAGGTCGAAGCGCTTGCGCTTGAGGTCGAGTCCAGCGACGGCGTGATCTTTGTCCCCGCTCTTGCGGGTCTGGGCGCGCCCCACTGGCAACCCGACGCGCGCGGCATCCTGACGGGCCTGACCCGCGGCGCGACGAAAGCGCACATCGCCCGCGCAACCTTAGAGGGTATTGCCTGGCAGATCGTCGACCTGTGCAGCGCCATTGAGGCTGACGGCGGCGTTCCGCTCGCGACCTTACGCGTCGACGGCGGTGCGTCGGAAAACAACCTGTTGCTGCAAATCCAGGCCGATTGCCTCGGGAAAGTCGTAGAGCGTCCGCGCAATATCGAGACGACAGCGCTTGGCGCGGTCTACTTAGCGGGCCTTGGCGCCGGCGTTTGGAGCCACACCGACGAGCTCCGCGCCCTCAATCCGGTGGACTCCACCTTCGAGCCCACCGGCGACGCAGAGGCACGCCGGGAGGCCCTGGCGCGCTGGCACGAAGCCGTGAAGCGGACAGCACCGCTCTAGGGCATGCGTGTCCGGTTAAGGGCCTGAGCCGGCTTACGTCCTCGCCAAAAATCCCGCGCGTTCCTTAAGTTCGCTGCGGTTTTTGGCTGTGGGCGCTCGAGCACAGACCCTCAACCGAACACGCAGCTCGCTTAACCGATCACGCATGCGCTCTAGGGCAATGCAACTCGGGATCGTCAGCGGTGCCACTTTGCGGTAGGCTATACTTAGCGTGAGTGAAGAAGTGACATCGCCTCGGCGCGTGCCGGTGGCTTGGGAGGCGCTCGAAGACGCCTTCGAGAACAACGCCGCCAACGTCAAATCCTACCTGCACATCGAGACGGGCGAAGTCTTGCGTGCCGTGGACGGGCTTGCGGACCCGGTGATGCTGCAGAAGGTCCTCGCTGACCCCCTCTATCTCCACATCGAACCGGTGTCCTCCCGGCAGCAGTACCGCTGGATGGAAAGCTTCATCGAAGCCATCGAAGAAGAGCCTCTGCGGCGCAAGCTCGCCGCGTGTATCGACGGCAAAGGCGCCTTCCGCCGCTTTAAAGACGCCCTGATGCAGCAACCGCTCGCGCGGGAACGCTGGTTCGCCTACCGCTCGGAGCGCATTCAAACGTGCATTCAGGCTTGGCTTAAGGCGCATGACATCGAGACCAAGCCCCGCGAAGCCGTCCTTGAGCGCTTTGCTGCCCGCGCCGCGGAAGCCCGTGCCGCTCAGGTGCCGCTGAAGCTCGCGCCGCGGCCCGTCGATGACCTGCCGAGTAGTGCATCCGAGACGCCAGGGACCAAGCCTGCGGTGGCCGCCACGGCCGCGGACACGTCGACAGCAGCAAGCCTGCTTGCATCGGCCGCTCCCGACAACACGGCACTTGGGTCGGGGATGCGCGCCGAGGACCTTGTGCTGCGCCACCGTTTGCACCAACTCGTCGATCTTCTCCGGTCCTCGCAGATCCCCGGCGCCATTACTTATCTCGAGTTTTTAACCTCGCGGGCACCGCTGCCGGCGGCCCCCACGTTGCCGCCCGGTCCGTTGCGCGCTCGCGCGATGCCCGATGCGTTGACCGCCGACGACGACGATTAGCCTTCCGGCCCAGAGATGCGGCGCCGGTTTATTCCGCGCGTAGCGCGTGGCGCAGAATGCTCCGGCAGAAGCCGTGCGAGCACCGCGAGTCGAGGCTATGTCTTCCCGCCAGTCTTTCTCTCCGGGGGAAGGGGCTGAGATGGGAAGGCAGCGCGACCGTTGAGGATTCGAAAGCTCGAAATTATTGGGTTTAAGTCCTTCGTGGACCGCACCGTGCTGCACTTTGACCGGGATGTGGTGGGTGTGGTCGGCCCCAATGGATGCGGCAAATCCAACGTTATCGATGCGTTGCGTTGGGTGATGGGGGAGCAGTCTCCCGGGCGTCTGCGCGCCCGCCAGATGGAAGACGTTATTTTTGGCGGCTCGCAGGTCCGCGGCCCGCACGCCTTTGCTGAGGTGACGGCCACCTTCGATAACAGCCAGGGACTCGCCCCGCCTGATTTTGCAGACTACGCCGAGATCTCGGTGGCGCGGCGTCTCGATCGCAGCGGCCGCAGCGACTACTACATCAACAAGACTTCGGTCCGGCTTCTCGACATCACCAACCTCTTCCTTGGGACGGGCGTCGGTAAACGCGCCTATTCGGTCATTGAGCAGGGGCGCATCGGACTTATCGTGTCCTCGAAGTCTGAGGACCGCCGCCAGATGATCGAAGAGGCGGCGGGCATCACTAAGTTCAAGGCGCGTAAGCAGGCTGCCGAGCGCAAGATGGCGCAGACCACGGCGAACCTGCAGCGCATCGGCGACATCATTAGCGAAATCGAGCGTGGCCTGGGCAACCTCAAGCGCCAGGCGCAGAAAGCCGAACGCTATCGGGCGCTCAAGGCGGAGTTGCGCGACCTCGAGCTCTGGGTGGGCACGACACGTTTCTTCGAACTCGAGACGCGCGGCCGGTACCTCCACGCCGAGGCAAGCACCCTGCGGCAGCAGGTAGGCGACGGCGAACGCACCCTGGCGCAGGTGGAAGCGCACCTCGAAGCCCTACGCGCACGGCTCACCGAGCAAGAGGTGGCCGTCGACGGGCTGGCGCGCCAGCTCTTCGAGAGCGAGAGCCAGGCACGTCTCGCGGAAACCGAAGCCCTGCAGGCGCAAGAGCGATTCGCGGGCCTCGGCGAAAAAGAGGCTTTAGCGACGCGCGAGTTGACGACGCTCAGCACCGAGCGCGGCACCTTGCTTGAAGAGTTGGGCAAGCTCGATGGCGCGGCGGAGGCGTTGGTTCTGGAGGCCCAGACACTCGAGCGCGCAGTCACCGACGGCGCGAGTGCGGCGGAGGAAGCAACCCGCAACGCGCGCCAAGCGGAGCACGAAGTGCGGCAGCTTCGTGTCGCGCTCGGGCAGGCGGAGGCTCAGAAGGCACGGCTCGAATCGAGCCTTTCGGGCATGGATCAACGCGCCCTTGATGCGGCAGGCCGTCTTGAGATGTTGACCCAAGCGGAGAAGGAAGCGTTGCCCGCGCGGGAGAAGGCGGAAGCGGCGCGCCAAGCGGCACGTGACCAGCTCGACGCCTTGGAGACGCAGCGCGCCGAACTCAAGGCGAGCCTCGATACCGCCCGCAAGCAGCTAGAAGCCACCAAGCAGGAAGGCAGTGCGCTTGAGACAGCGCTGCGTACTGCGGAGGGCGCCGCCGGGCGCCTTCGCGCGGAGCGCAGCTCGCTTGAAAGTCTGATGGCACGGCTGGAAGGCGTGCGCCCGGGCGCGCGAGCCCTGCTCAAGAATAAGCCGGGCCGCACGTTGCTGGCAGGAGCCCTCTCGATCGACCCGGCGCTTGCGCCTGCCCTAAGCGCGGTACTCGGGCCGGCGTTTGAAGGCGTCCTATTAAGTGACGCCGAGGACGCGCCCGTCGCACTCCGAGAGTTGCTGGCGCAGAAGACGAGCCGGACAGTCTTGCTGCTGCCGGCCTCGAACCAGACTCCGGGAGGAGATGCGCAGGGAGCCGAGGTAGCGGTGGGAGCGCGCGCCACGGGGTCATCGCGTGTTGCGGCGCAATCGGCCGGAGTGGCTAGTGCGGAACTCGACGCTCAACTCAAGCAGGCAGGCGCGAAGGGACTATTCGCTAGCGTGCTGGGTCTGCCTACTAGCGACGAAGGCACGTCTTTAGCCGGCCAATCGCTTCACGCCGCGCAGGTACTGCGGCGTCTGCTCGACGGCGTCGCGTTGGTTGAGCAGCTCGCTGAGGCAGAAGCGCTGTGTGCACAGTTTCCGGCGGTGGAAGCGTGGGTCGCGCTCGACGGCACCGTCTTTCGTCCGGGATTGTTGCTCGCAGCAGGCGAGGAGGCGAGCGAGGGCGGTCTGCACCTCATGCGCTGGAGCCAAAGGCTCAGGGAGCTGGACGTCAGCATTGGGGAAGCGGAAGCAGCAGCGGGACAGGCAGAGGCAGAGCGAGCCGCGCAGCGCGCGCTGGTCGAAGCGCTTGCAGCCGGCCTCGAGACCGAAGCGCAATCGCTACACGCGCTAGAACTCGAGCGGGTGCGCCTCGCAGGCGAGGTTCGCGCCGCGGAGCAGTCTCTTGCACAGCACGCTGCCGACACCGCGCGCATCGCCTCCGAACGGCAAAGTTTGAGCGCCCGGCTAGGCGCCAACGACCAAGCGAAGGCGGAGGCGCTGAGCGCGCTCACCGAAGTGCAGGCCGCGTTGAACCGAGACACCGCCAGCCAAGGCGACAAGGAAGCGGTGCTCGTCCGAGCCAACGCGGCGCTGGGCGAGGTTCAAGGCCGCCTCACCGAAGCGCGCATCAAGGCCGCGGAGGCAGCCACGCGCCTCGCAAGCCATCAAGCAACGCAGCAGCGTTTGCGCCGTTCAACCTCCGAGCTCGAAGGCCGCATCAACCGCTTGAGCACGGAGGCGGAAGCCAGCGTCAGCGAGCAGCAAGCGCTGACCGTGCGTCTTGCAGAGCTCAGCGAGCTGCGGACCAAACTTGCGGCTCAAAAAGAGCAGTTGAGCACGGCGCATGCGGCGCAGCGCCAACGCTATGACACGCTGCGCGGTGAGCTCGGCGAATCTGAAGTCAACTACCGCGAGCGTTTCCGCGAGCTCGAGACGAGCCGCCGTACCTTGGGCGAACTCGACCTTCAGTTACGCGAGGCCGCTGCCCAGCAGCGCGACGTCGAAGCGCGCCTGCTAGAACGCTACAACGTGAGCCTCTACTTGGAGCTCAACGACTACCACGCGCGCCCGCTTCCGGGTGAGGAGGTCAATGCACGGATCGCCGAGCTTGGTCGCGCCCTCGGTGCGCTCGGCGAGGTCAACCTACTGGCCATCGAAGAGTTTGAAGCCAAGAGCGAACGGCACACCTACCTCACAGCGCAACGCACAGACCTGGAAGAAGCCCTTGCCGAACTCACGCGCGCCATCCGCACGATGAACAAAGAAAGCCGCCGGCTCTTTGCCGAAGCTTTCGAAGCCATCAATGAACGTTTCCAGTTTGTTTTCCCCGGCCTTTTCGGCGGCGGCAAAGCCGAACTCCGTCTCACCGACCCCGGCGACCTGTTGGAAACCGGCGTCGACATCATCGCTCAGCCTCCGGGCAAACGCCTAGGTTCACTCGAACTCATGAGCGGCGGCGAGAAAGCCCTCACCGCCGTCTCCATGCTTTTCGCCATCTTCCAGTACCGGCCAAGCCCCTTCTGCGTGCTCGACGAGGTAGACGCCCCGCTAGACGAAGCCAACATCGGCCGCTTCGCCAACGCTGTCCGCCAGATGACCGACCGCTCCCAGTTCATCCTGATTACGCACTCCAAGCGCACCATGGAACACGCCGACATCCTCTACGGCGTCACCATGGAAGACCCAGGCGTCTCCAAACTAGTCGCCGTAGAACTTTCCCAAACCCGCAACCTAACCCCCGGCGCCGCCGCCTAGCGCCGGAGCACCAACCATCGGCCACGCCCACGGATTCCGAAATGGTGTAGGTGCTTAGGTTGGTCTTGAGTGTAACGACTGAGCAAGCGACTCGGTCAGTTGGCGACGTTAAAAACGCCGTGCCGCACACTCAATCTATCGGTTTGCGCTCGGGCGAAGAGAGGCGGGCAAGTTAAGTTCAGGCCACGCGGCGAGGACGCGGCGTGTTGCCTCTGCGTCAATTCCATATATCGGGGCTGATAAAATAATCCCAGTGCCGCACACGTCACCTAGATGTAGCCCTTGTGAGTCTTCCGAAATTGGCGCCATGTAGAGTATTCTCGTTTCCGGCGTCGCGGGCGATCTCGAATCACGGCCGGGCAATACTTTCGTGATTAACAAAGCAGCGACGTCAGTGTAGGGATTGAGTAAATGTGGTTGTTTTTGGGTAAAGGTGCCCATGCCGCAAAGTAGCAAAAACTCTCCCTCGGGATCGTGAAAACCTTGAGCTGAGTAAATCCCCAGGATGTCGCTAAGCGATTGAGCCTCTGGCTGCGCAGCGGAGCTGTCGAAGATCAGACTGAAGCCGGATGATTCATTTCGGCCCTCGCAATATCGAATAGAGCTTGAGCTCGTTACGGTATGCGGGCACGCGATCGTTGTCTTCTCGAGACTGAAGTTGCCGCGGTCACGTGTTGTGCCCTCAGTGGCGGAACAAGCACCTAAAAACACAAGGATCCAGGTAAATCCGACTAGCTTCTCACTTAACATAGGAGGCAGCATAGTCTAAGCTAGGCACCTAACAAAGCGACCAGTGTGCGAAAAGTTCACGACGGGAAATCGTCTTGTCGACGACGCCTTAGGGGCATGCATGATCGCTTCTGCATAAATGAGCCTGGAAATAATAGCTAAACGCTTCTTCCGATTGCCGAGGAAGATATCAGCTTGATTGGAAAGTCCGGTAGTCACTCGGGCATGGGGCCCCCGCATGGCTGCGTTCCATCGGAAGCACGTCTTTTTTGCTCAGAGGCTGCATAGTCCGCTGGCAGTTGCCACTCGGTCGTCGCCGCGATGGATGCCCAGAGCATCCGCTGTCACGCCGTCATCCAGGTCGGCATGAGGAGCCCAGACGTCATTCATTTCGGGCGGAGGATACTCGGGCGTCCCCTGCGGCCGGGCAAGGTTGTGGTCAGGGGCAAACTTCGACTTCAGAAGCAGCCGAAGGGCATCGGTTCGCAGGGACAGGTGGCCTCCTGGTAACGGGCGTCGACATCATCGCCCGGCCACCAGGCAGACGTCTAAGGTCGCTCGAGCTCATGAGTTGCGGCGAAAAGAAGCTGATAGCCTTCTCGATGCTCTTGGCCATATCTGAGTACAGACCTGGACCCTTCCGAGTGCTCGACGAGGTAGCCGCTCCACTCGAGCAATCCAACATCGGCCGCGTCGCCAACGCGGTCTGCCAGTCGGCCGCCGGTGCCCAGCCTATACTGGTCACATTCTCCAAGCGCGCCATAGAACATTCCTAAATCCTCTGCGGAGTCAGTCGGTTCATGCTCGCCGCGTGGCTTGGACTTGTGGGTGTTCTTAGGTCCCGGGATGTCGCGAGTTCGGTTGACGCGGGCGTACTGGGGACCTCACGCGGTTTAGGTCTGTGGAGTCGCTCTACGGGGAGTCACAGCAAGAGGCTGACAGTCAATCTGGGCATCCTTGAGAGGGCAACGCTTGCGGGGACGCGCCACGAACCCCAGTCGAGGCTGAGTCCCCGGAGCAGCTACTCGGCCAAGTTCTGAACGCACCTTCGGGTCGCCCCAGGGAGGGGCCATGAGCGGTGGCAGAAGCCCCGGGACGTGCCAGACATGTCTCGACTCAGGAGATCAGTCTTTGTCTCCGGGGCCTAAAGCCAACGAAAATCGTTCCGGCGACGTTTCAAGAGCGGTTTGAAAAGAAGCCAGAGGAAGAGCAAGGGATGAAGAGACACACCGCTGGCGCAGGATACGTTGCCGTTTGCGTTCGATGCTTCGGTGTGTGCGGTCTCGGACGAGGGGGGGGCGGCAATGGTCTCCTGCCCCGGTCGCACGAAGTCGAAGTCGCTTAGTGGTTGGTCGGGATCAGGCGTGTCGGCCGTGGCGTCGTCATCGGCGCCAGGGGGTATTGGTACCTCAGGCAAGGACGATTCCGGGTTGGTGGGTGTGGTTGCCACCGGCATCGAGGGCGAGGGTGTATGCGTTGCAGGCGTGCCTTGGGATGGGGCGGGGGTCGTTGGCGTGGGCACCGGGGTTGGGGCTGCCACGGTGAGGGCGGGCGCCTCGGAGAGCGACTTCGTCAGGCGTGACTGAATAACTACTTCCGTAGCAAGGTCTTCCGCCGATTGGGCGGCGCTTTTACGCAGCCGCTCCAGAAGAGCGGGGGCGCTTTCCGTGTTGCCGTCGTCAGATAGGACGCGGAAGAAGTATACCGCGAGGTGGCCGAAGCGACCGGGCATGCTCGCGGGCGTGCGGAGCGCTTGCGCCTCGAGGCGCGTCGCAGTCGGAGCCGCTCCAAAGAAAAGCAAGGGAGCGTCCGCCGTATCCGCGGCAGCTTCTGACCGCATCCAGCTCGTGTGGTCGCCTAGGGGACGTTCCGCTGGCGAGGTGAGGGCGCGCTGCAGCAGGGACATCCCAGACTCGCCCACATCGAGATTGCGCAGGCGCCCGAACTCGCCCTCCGGCAGCGCGACGGCTAGGATAAATCGTGCCGCGCGGTTTCCCTGAGGGTCCGTGCTTTGGGCGTTGATGCGAGCACTAGCCTCCCCAGTGGCGGACTCGCCGTAGCCGAGAACGGTCACGTAGTCCCGCAGCTCGTCAGCGCTCTCAGCACTACTGGCCGCGCTGCCGCCACCGCCTGCGCTCGCTTGTGTCGGACAGGCTGCTGGCCCAGCAGGCGCGTCGTCGGCGGCAAAGGCTACTTGAACGTTGGCATCCGTGCGGGTACCGATGGCCTTGTAGGCGGGATAGGAGAGGTCCGCGAAGCGCTTGTTGAGACCCGGCGCTGGTCCCCAGCTCAGCGCGTGGGTGACGACGCACTTATTGTTCTCTGGGTTGCGAACCAAGAGCTTTCGCTCCGTCCAGAACTTGCGAAAGACCCCGCTGCTTGAGGCTTCGTAATTGAAGCGCATCGCGATGTAGTACTTGCAGGAGGCGTTGTTGAGTGAGGCCCGCGTATTGCGCGGACAGTTCACGCCAGCGAGCGGCAGGGTCTCGCCCTGGTTGATATCGGTTGGGCCGCCGAAGTGACTCACCGCGCCTTCGACCCACTGGAGACTGCCACCTCCCGAAACCGGGACCGCCACCACTTCCCCTTCCGTTTCTCTGCAGGTGCCCGCGGCGGCGTCGCAGTTTGTGTTGGCCCAAGCGCGCGCCTGAGCGGCGCCGCGCTTGTCCGTTACCCCATTGCTGACGACGCGATGAATGGTGGGGTTCTTCAGCCCAACGCGGGGAATCTGTCCCGTGATGCC
This sequence comes from Myxococcales bacterium, assembly GCA_007124745.1. Classification (GTDB taxonomy): domain Bacteria; phylum Myxococcota_A; class Polyangia; order Polyangiales; family SLQV01; genus SLQV01. The sequence continues at coordinate 13,539 of SLEO01000167.1, read as the reverse complement.
CGAGTCCGTGGGTAGGTCGAGCCCTATCCAGTAGCCTGACTTGCCGCTAACGATGCCATCGGCTTTGCCGTCTTGAGTCGTCAAAAAGTCGTGGCCGACATGTGAAGCCGCGGCGACGCACCCCGCAGCGCACAATCCAAAAACGGCTGCCCCAAGAATCAGCAATCCGGGTAGCCCACGCCCAGACTGACATGCGACAATACTCACCATCTAAGGTGACTGCAGCAATAGGTATGCCTGTCTGCGACATGTGGTCTAGACGTATGTGTGCGTCCTCAAAGGGCGGGGCTTGCGTGGCAGCCTCGCGAACAATGCCCGGGCATCCAGCCAGATCCACCTACGCTTTCGTCTGAGGGAAGCTCGAGCATCGTAACCGTTCAGGGGGTCCAGATAGCGAAAATGCTGCGGGGAAAAAGCAAGTGGGCGCCCTGGCCCCGCTTGCCGGCTTTAGGCCTCCTTATGGGCAGAGTGGGGGGAGGGTGTGCGGGATTCACTCCCGTAAACCCGGGGGCATGCGTGTAAAATGCCCCCCTGAACAGTTGCCGCGCATCTGACTCTTTTCGGGAGACGCACGTCCCGCTAGTGTCGCTCAAGGAGCTGAGGCTCGGAGACATGGTGAAGCAGGAAGGTGCGCGGGTACGCTAAAGATTATTCTGATAGAGCGATGGACTTAATCCCGTAAAGAGGCTGCGTCGAACGCGACGTGACCTCGACCTGTTCCTCAAGGTTGTCGCTACTGCGGAGCCTGCTGAGAATCGCATTGACGGTGCCGTTCGCTTGGCCGTCTTGCAGGCGGAAAAAGTACACCGACAGGTACGCGTAGGTGCCACCGGACTTGGGTAGCGTGCGTACGTCAATGCCTTCCAGGCGCGTGGCGTCCTTGGCCAAGTCGAAGAAAATGAGCGGGGGACCGCCAAGTGCTGCGGCCCCGTCGGGGCTCGTTCGGAAGGCCCAACGTGAGCCAGGGCCTAGGGGGTCCGAATCGGACCCCTCCATGGCCAGGCGCAAAAGACCCAAGCCTGACTCGCCGACGTTGGCACCCTTAAGTGCATCCAGCGTTTCGCCCGGAAGCATCACCGCGAGCATGAACGTGGCGGAGCGTTCCCCGGAATCCGAGCGCGCACTCTGCGCGTTGATACGTGCCCGCGCGTAGCTCTCGGACTCGCCGTAGGCGAGCACCGTCAGGAAGTCTCGCGAGATGGGCTCTTCGAAGGCTTCATCGACTGCCGCGCCGCAGCTTGCAACCACCCGCACTTCCGTGCGCTCGGTTGTCTTCGCGAGCGTCGTAGAGGGAATGAAAAGGTCGAGTTTACGCCCCTTGATGGCGCCGCCGCGGTCGTTTCCTTGGCAGCATCGGACAGCTCCACTGTGGTCCTTGAACTGAAGACTGGTCCCGTAAGGAATCACGGCGGGATCGATGGCGCAGCTACGGTACGGAATGGGGGTTGCGCCCGTTGAGGTCGTCGGTGCCTTGATGATGCCGAAGCGCTTGCCGCACCCGCTAAACACCGCAGGAACCGATGACTTCCCCCACAGAATGGAAACCGTTCTCCCATCCGGAAGTTCGCCACAGCCCTGCATGTAGACGCCGCCGTAGCCGCCGGTCGCGGCAGTGCTTGTGCCGCAGTAGAAACTCTCGTCAGAAGTGAAGTGCTTGCGCGCCGCGCATTTGTACTCGGTGACCCGGAAGTCCGAGCCCAGCACTCGGCCGACCTGAAGTTTTGGGGCGTCGCTGTTGAGTTCAAGACTCGGCAGCGCACATCCGATGCCAAGGAGCCCCATGAGTACGACAAACCTCACATTGTAGGGAACACTGCAAGCCTTGTACCGTGGCTGTCGGTGGTCTGCGCTTCACTGACCACGTGATGCTTGCGTGTGCTCGCGCCGCCTGTGAAGTGGCCCTGTTCCCCGAGGCGCCCAGGCAAAGTGCGGGCGGCTGGGGTGGGCTTACGCTAGGCTGAGGCGCGCAAAGACGTAGGAACAGGCGATGACAGAGCGAACTCAGCAGCGTTACGAGCCCCAGGCGGTAGAGGCAAAATGGCAGGCCTATTGGGAGGCGGAGCAGACGTTCCGCACGGGCGACGACACGGCAGCGGGCGCAGCCAAGCCCAAGGCCTACATCCTCGATATGTTTCCCTATCCGTCGGGGGCCGGCCTGCATGTCGGGCACCCGGAGGGGTACACCGCTACGGATATTGTCGCGCGCTTTCGGCGTGCGCAGGGCTACTGCGTTTTGCACCCGATGGGTTGGGACGCTTTCGGCCTGCCCGCCGAGCAGCATGCGATTCGCACCGGCACGCACCCCCGTGCGACGACCGCCGCCAACATTGCGAACTTCCGCCGGCAACTGAAGGCGCTGGGCTTTTCCTACGATTGGTCGCGGGAAATCGATACCACGAGCCCCGACTACGTCCGCTTCACCCAGTGGATTTTCCTCAAGCTCTTCGAACGGGGCTTGGCTTACCAGCAGGAGGTGCCCGTCAACTGGTGCGCCGAACTCGGGACGGTCCTCGCCAATGAGGAGGTCAAAGATGGCCTCAGCGAAGTCGGTGGTTATCCCGTAACGCGCGTGCCGCTTCGGCAGTGGGTGTTGCGCATCACCGCCTATGCCGACCGTCTGCTCGACGACCTCAGCCTGAACGAATGGCCCGCAAGCACCAAGCAGATGCAGGAGGCCTGGATTGGGCGTTCCCGCGGCTGCGAGATTCGCTTCGCCGTCGATGCGCAGGCGCAAGGGGCTGGAAAGGAGCCGTTGGTGTTGGAGGTCTTCACGACGCGTCCGGACACCCTCTTCGGTGTCACCTACATCGCACTCGCACCAGAACACCCCCATCTCACTGCGCTTACCGCACCCGGGCAAGCAGGCGCGGTCGCGGCCTACGTCGAAGCCGCGCGCCACCGGTCCGACCTCGACCGCAAGGCGGCCAAAACCAAGAGCGGCGTGCCGCTTGGCACCTTCGCCCGCCATCCCTTGAGCGGCGAGCAGGTGCCGTTGTGGGTCGCCGACTACGTGCTTGGCGACTACGGCAGCGGCGCTGTGATGGGTGTGCCCGCCCACGACGAACGCGACTTCGACTTTGCGACGACCTGTGGGCTCCCCATCAAGCACGTGGTCGTGCGCGAGGACCCGGGCGGCGCAGCCGGCGCCAGCGCATCCACTTCGCCACAAGCCGCCGTATGCGAGCCCGGTTGGCTTGTGGATTCAGGCGCGTTCTCCGGGCTGACCAGTGATGCTGGCGGCGAGGCCATCGCCGCCGCCCTTGAAGCCAAGTCCGCCGGCCAAGTCACGGTGCAGTACAAGCTGCGAGATTGGGTCTTTGCTCGCCAACGCTACTGGGGCGAACCCATACCTATTCTCTTCCCGGTAGAGACGGCTGGCGACCCGCGCACCGGCGCGGACTACCGCATCGACTACAGCCAACCCATCGCGCTCAGCGCCTCCGAACTGCCGCTTACATTGCCGGAACTCGAAGATTTCCGCCCGGGAAGCGACCCCGCCGGTGCCCTGGCCCGCGCCCTCGACTGGCGCTTTGTGCAGCGCGACGGCCGCTGGTTTGCCCGCGAAACCAATACGATGCCCCAGTGGGCCGGGTCCTGTTGGTACTACCTGCGCTTCATCGACCCGCGCAACCCGGAGTGCATCGCTGACCCGGCAAAACTCAAGGCCTGGCTGCCCGTCGATCTCTACGTCGGCGGCGCAGAGCACGCAGTGTTGCACCTCCTTTATGCGCGATTTTGGCACAAAGTGCTCTTTGACGAGGGCGTGGTGCCGACGCCGGAGCCCTTCGGAAAACTCGTGCACCAGGGCATGATTCTCGGCGAGGTTGAGTACGGTGTGTATCGCGATGCCCAGGGGCAGCCGGTTTCGCGGGCCGATGTAGACCTGCGTGCCGAGCCGCCTGCCAGGATTGCGGACGGCGCTGCGGTCACCCTTGAGAAGCTGGACGCAGCCGAGGCCACCAAGAACAAGCGCGGCGACTTCGTTCTCGCGAACGACGACGGTGTTGTACTCGAAGCGCGCGCCTACAAGATGAGCAAGTCGCGCGGAAACGTGGTCAGTCCTGATGAGATCATCGAGGCCTTCGGTGCCGACAGCATGCGTCTCTACGAGATGTTCATGGGACCGCTCGAAGCCACCAAGCCTTGGAATACGCAGAATATCCAAGGCGTGCGGCGCTTAGTAGACCGGGCCTATCAGATTGCGCTCAACGCGGACCGGACACTTCGCATCGAAGACTGCCCTGAGCGAGAAGCGCTCACACAAGCGCTACATCGCACGATTCGCAAGGTCACCGAAGACATCGAGGCCTTGCGCTTCAACACCGCCATCAGTGCACTGATGGTGCTCACCCAGACGCTGCAAGACTTGGCGGCGGTGCCTCAAGCTGCCGCCGAAACGCTCGCGCTGCTGATGCATCCCTTTGCGCCCCACCTCGGTGAAGAGATGTGGGCCTGTCTCGGTTACCCGCCGAGCATTCAGTCGGTGCCTTGGCCCACCTTCGACCCGGCGCTCTGTGAGAGCGACACCATTGAGGTGCCGGTCCAAATCAACGGCAAAGTGCGCGGGCGTCTGACGCTTAGCCGCGGACTCGCGGAGGCCGAGGTGCTGGCGCAGGCCCAGAGCCTCGAATCTGTCGCTCCGCACCTGGAAGGCAAAAGCCTTGTGAAAACCGTCTGGGTCCCCGACAAAATCCTAACGCTGGTGGTGCGCTAGGCACGGCTGCGAGGGCACCGCCCGTTGACGCAGAACAGTGGAGAAAGCTTTCCGGACCTTGCTTGAGATGCAACTCGCCTTAGCTTAGGCCTCGTGAGCCAAGTTAAAGTCACCGTCTACACGACCAAGGTGTGCCCGTATTGCGTAGCAGCGAAGCAGTTGCTTAGTCGCCGCGGCGTTACCTACGAGGAGGTGGACGTGTCCGACGACCATGCCAAGCGCCAGTGGCTCGCTGAGACAAGCGGCCAGCGCACCGTGCCGCAGATATTCTTCGGCGACCGGCCCATCGGCGGCTTCAGCGACCTGCAGCAACTCGATGCCGAGAGCGGCCTCGAAGCGGCGCTCGTCGCCGCCAGCGAAGCTTAGAAGTCTCCCTATACCTGCGATAGCCGTTCGGAGCGGCGCCTCTAAACTGCTCCCCATGCGTGCGTCATAAGCAACAGCACCACGTTGCCCCTCTCAATCTCGGTAACTGTTCAGGGGGGCATTTTCCAAAATGCCCACCGGGTTTACGGGAGTGAATCCCGCACACCCTCTCCCACTCTGCCTTCAAGGTGGCCTAAAGCCGGCAAGCGGGGCCAGGGCACCCACTTGCTATGTTCGCAGCGTTTTCGCTTCCGCGGCACCCTGAACGCTTACGCAGCGCACGCGCGGTGCCGTCTTGGGAACCGGGCGCGTTCGAAGCGCCGGCCCCCGCAGGTAGACTTCGCGAGAACTGCCACGTTTTTCCACATATCCGACCATGTGGGCGTCGGGCATGCCATGTGCTCTATCTCCCCCCAAGCAGTCCTCAGTGCAGGCGTGAAACGTCGCTACCGGCCAGGTATCGCGAAGAATCAAACCATGAAGCAGTGCGGACATTGGGTAGCAACGTTCAGGTATGTTGAGGGGGTGTCTATGAGACTATTTAAGCAGGTTCCAGCATGGATGATGTGCACTTTGACGCTCGTAGCGTTTGGCTGCGGTGGTGAGGATAAGCATCCGGAAACCCCGGGCGAGGAGAATAAGCCGCCTGCGGGGGAGATGACGAGTCTACGCTTCGTCGTCGAGCAGACGACGCTTCCGCTAGCGGGAAGCGTTTCCCTCGTCATTGAGGGCGTCTACGCAAGCGGGGCTACCGAGGACGTGACCGATAGAGTCAGTCTTTCATCATCGGACGACGCCATCATCAGTCTCGAAGGCGCCCGAGCCCGCGCAACCTCCGCGGGCTCCGCAACCGTGACCGCAACGCTCAACGCGCTTAGCGCAGCGCTCGAGTTGACAGTGCTTGATGTAACACTCGAGGCACTTGAGGTTCAGCCAGCCTCCATTCGCCTGGCCGCTGGAACCAGCCGCCTGGTCACTTGCACGGCCATCTACACTGAAGGCATCAAGCTTGATGTCTCGGGCGATGCCACGTTTAGCCTTGAGGGCGAAGCACCTGAGAGCGCATCATTTGAAGGGGCACGCCTCAGTGCTCTTACGCCGGGTTCGGCTACGGTGCGTTGCGCCTTTCAAGAACAGAGCGCTACGGCTTCACTGACGGTAACCGACGCTACCTTAGTTTCCCTCACCGTTGAGGCCTCCGCGCCGGCTGTGCCTCGCGGCGCTAGCACGACGCTTAATGCCGTGGGGATATTCTCCGACGCGACGCGTCAAACGTTGAGCGACCAAGTCACATGGTCATTCAGTGAGGAGATCGGCTCCTTCTTCGAGCGTGCTCAGGACAACGGCGCGCAAATCCTCACGGGAAGTGGCGTCGGCACACTCGAGGTAACTGCCACCAAGGGAGAGATAAGCGGGACAATTTCGCTCGATTTCCGAGAGAATCAGCTCGAAACACTACGCATCTTCACTCGAGACTCGATATTGTTGCTGCAGCAGGACGTCGTCACCCTGCCTGCAGGAACGCGCACGGAAGTTGTCATCCAGGGTGAGTTCGAGAACGGCGTGCTCATTGACCTTACCGGCTCTCCCATCATCACGTTGGCAGTCGCGGCAGCAAGTGTTGCTGAGGTGGTTCGCGAGGGGCAGAGCACCTTCATCAAAGCTAAGGCACCCGGGGACGCAACACTCACCGTCACGTCTCAGTCAGGCGTTACCGCGACTCGGTCCATCAAGGTATCCAATGCGGTCCTCACCGGCATTGAGATTGAGCAGGGTCAGGCACAGATGCCCGTTGGGACGCAGCGTGCCCTGCGCGCTATTGGAACCTACTCCGATGGTGGTCGCCTTGGGTTGACCGCCGTCGCGAACTGGTCGAGTTCCGCACCCGGCATAGCCTCCGTGTCGAACAGCATTGCCGATTCGGGACGCGTGGTGGCTGCTAGTGCCGGATCGGTCACGATCACCGCTGCCGTCGGAGGTTTCTCCGATACCTTCGCGATTACGGTGACACCTGCTGTTCTGACCGGGCTCCGCATTGAAGGTCCAGACGAAATCATTCTCGGCCTTAGCGCAGATTATGTCGCGATCGGTACCTACGACAACGGCACGGAGCGCGTCCTAACTGCAGACGCGACGTGGGGCCTCGACGAAGGCTTCGCATTGCTCAGCAACCTGCAGAATCCAGGACGCGTTACCACCACCCGAGAGGGCGCCCTGGTTCTCTACGCCGCAGTAGGTGGCCAACGCGCAACGCTAAACGTCGACGTGGTTGCTGACAGCATTGCGTCACTCGCAGTGCAAAGCCCTCTCGACACGATTGCCCCTGAAACGGTCCTCGCCTTTCGAGCCATCGCGACGCTACAAAGCGGGGCGACAAAAGATGTGACCAACGAGGCGAGCTGGTCCGTGCCACTGGACGACAACATCGGCGACGTTATTCTGAGTTCTGGCAACCCTGTCCGAGGTCTCTACTATCACACGGCCAATAGTGGCACTGTGCCCGTGTCGGCTTCCGTCCAAGGTTTCCAGGCAACAAAGAATCTCGTTGTTAGCGCGGCCACGCTTAGTTCCATGGAGGTTGTGTCAGGACATCCCTTCCTCGGCGGGGCGAACATCGTCGCAGGTGATCGTTTCACGCTCCGCGTGGTCGGGACGTTCAGCGACAGCTCCACGCAGGACATTACTGGGTCTTGTTTCTTTACAGGCTTCGACGAGCATCTGATTTGGGAGACCGAAGCGCTGCCGTTGGCACCTGAGTTCACCCGTTGGCCAGCGCCCTTCGAGGCGGTCCTTCCAGGAAGCGATAGCATTGATATCACTTGCTTGAATGGTGCATCCATGGGCAGAGGGCCCGCGACTAGGTCAGTGGCGTATACCGTTGTGGAATAACCCTCCGCCCGCCACAGACGTGGCCAGAAGCCGTGATACGGTGACTTGCCGATAGCCGATAGCCGAAAGCCGGCGCGTTCCGAAAGGTTCGCGCCGGCTTTTTAATGGCACGCCACATGGTGCTATGGAGCGCCGCGCTTCAGGTTGGTTAGGACTTGCTTGACGACGCCTTTGAGTGTTTCGAAGACGCCTTCGCCGGTGTTGGCGACGGCCTCCAGGTCTGGAACGCCCGTGGGGTTGAGGAGGGTGCGTAGCTCTTCGACGGGTACCACGTTGGGCATGTCGCGTTTGTTGTATTGAATGATGAAGGGCAACGCATCGAGATCATCGCCTTGTTCGGCGAGGTTGCTGCGCAGGTTATCCATGGATTCGAGGTTGGCTTCGACGCGTGCTATCTGCGAGTCTGCGACGAATACGACGCCATCCACGCCCTTTAGAATGAGTTTGCGGCTCGCGTCGTAGAAGATCTGGCCCGGCACGGTATAGAGATGAAAACGTGTTTTGAAACCGCGAATCTCGCCAAGGGCAAGCGGAAGGAAGTCGAAAAAGAGGGTGCGCTCTGTCTCTGTGGCAAGGGAGATCATCTTGCCTTTTGCCGCCGGATTGGTCTTGTTGTAGATGAGCTGTAGGTTGGTGGTTTTGCCGCAAAGACCGGGACCGTAGTAGACGATCTTGCAGTTAATTTCACGCGATAGGTGATTGATGAACGTCATGCTTCGACCTGAATTCTTGTGCGGGGCGTACTCATAGAATAGGCCTTACTCGCTGAATAGATTGTCGATGTCGTCATCGGTTATCTCGGAGAAAGGGGTACGCAAGCTTGGGTCTTGGACCTTGTTGAGTAGCGCCTCGAAAATCTCGTTCAGGACTTCCGTTGCCTTCTTCACGCGCAGCCGTACGAGTCCGAGACTCGTTTTGTGGTCGAAAATGACCACCAAGATGACCCGGTTGCCGACTAGCTGGATGTGTACGTTGGCGCGCTCGCCTTCGTGAAACTGCGTCGCAAACTCGTTTTCGCGGAGCAGCTTGGCCATGCCGCCCGTGGCGGCGATGTTACCGGCGGTCAGAGACGCGAGGGAAGTGGTGTCGATGTGGGAGGTGTCGCCAGCCGAGGCGATGAGCTGGCCGTTTTTGTCGATGATGAATACGACCTGCGCGTTCGCCTCGTGCACAAGGCGATCAACGATTGACTGAATCTGATTAAATTCAGCCTCATACATGACCATTTGCGGTTCGGGCATAAGCGGCGACCTGACGTGCTCCGTGCTCACTCGAGAAGAAGCCTGTCGCCGCAACGTTGGCCTAACCCAAGGCAAGCTCGAGCGTTAGCGGCCGTCCGGCACAAGCCCACATGAGGATATCCACATGAGACAACCTTAAGTGTTACCAGACCTTTGCACCGCCCATCAAGGATAAGCGTCCCGTGTGCGGATATCGCGGGGCGGCGCTAGGAGCTTGGGGCGTCGCTTGAGGACTCGAAGCGCATCCGGTTGCGGTGCCACATATAGCGAAGGGGAGAGAGCACGCGCTCGAAGAGGGTGCGCTCCTCAACGATGATGCGGGCCTGGCCCTTGAGGCCTTGGCGGAAAGCGAGGTGCTCGCGGGTGTGTGTGGTTAGTTCGGCGAAGGCGAGCTCAACCAGGTAGTTGCCGTCGGTCGTGACGGGAGCCACTCGGCTCACCTCCGCTTCGACAAAGCCGAAGCGCAGCGCCGGGTAGGCCGTGAAGTGGACTTGAGCGGTTTGGCCGACATCAACGCGGCCGATGCCGAGTTGGTCAACGGACACGTAGCCAACTAGGGATTGTTCGTTCGGGACGATCGCGGCGAGTTCCTCGGATTCCCGAAGGTAAATGCCGACGCCCATGTCCCGCAGGCCGGCCAGCGTTCCGCTGCGTCGCGCACGGACGACATAGCGCTGGGTCCACGTATCCAGAGCACCGGTGGCTTCGAGCAAGTCCTGCCTAAGCCGGAGCACAAGCTCTTGGCGCCGATCGAAGCGGCTCTGCTCGACGGCGGCGAGGCGTTCGGCGACGTCGGCCATCGCGACGCTGTTCAGCGTGGCCGACACGCGTTCGTCGAGGGCTTCCCGGCGGCGTGCCTGCGCCGCGAGCCGTTCCTCGTCGACCTCGCGTTTAGCCAGGGCGCCCGCTTCCGCCAGCTTGGTGTCCTCGCGAATCCAGTCTTCCGTGAGCTTCAAGCCCTCGTCGGCGAGGCGCTCGCGGCTAGTGTAGGCCTGGCTCAGGCTGCGGCGCTTTTGCATCGACCGACGGACCGCGCTGGCCTGGTCGCTGAGGCGCTCGCTCGCGACGAAGTCGAGGTAGGCTGTGAGCGATGTCGTTAGCGCCGCTGCAGGGCCCTGTAGTGTGCCCAGGCTGAACCCATCTTCTGGCCGTTCCACTTCCACTTCCGGGCTGCCCATCCCGCCGAGACTTATGGGCGTGTGGCTTGCTATTTCTTCCTTGAAGGACTCGGCTTCCGCACGCCGCAGCCCAAGAAAACGCGGGTCGAACACTACCTGCTGCAGGCGCTTCAGATAACGTTTCAGGCCGAGCACCGCATCGAGATGGCCATCGCTCTCGATGGCCAGAATCCAGTCGTCACTCTGCACGGTGTCGCCCTCCTTGGCCCAGAGCTGAACGATGCGTCCTGCGGCGGGCGCGACGAGGATTTCCGGGGGGTCGGTCGACCGGACGGTCACCTCACCATCCACAGACTCAGGAAAGGGCAGAGCAAGCAGTACGAGCAGGGCCACGGTGAAGGTGCCTGCGATGATGCTGAGACCGCTACCCGCGAGCCAAGTCGGCGGCGATTCCAAGCAACGCGACAGCTCATCGGCGCGTTCGAAGCTCTCAACATCGTGCGCAGCTTTCCGCGGGCCCCGAGCTGCGAGCCTCCGCCAGAAAGAAATAGGCTCGCGCCGCACGCTCACGCCGCAAGCTCCAGCTGATTACGCACAAGGTTAAAGTAGCGCCCTTGCTGCCGCACCAGGTCCTCGTGGTGGCCGTGCTCGACGATCTTGCCGGCCTCCAGCACGATGATTTGGTCCGCGTGCCTCACGGTGCTGAGGCGATGGGCCACCACAAAGACCGTTCGACCACGGAAGAAACGCTGTAGCGCACGCTGCAGCATAGCTTCGCTGTTCGCGTCGAGGGCGCTCGTGGCCTCGTCGAAAAAGAGGTAGAGCGGCGACCGGTAAATAGCCCGAGCAATCAAGATACGCTGGGCTTGGCCACCGCTCAGCTTGACGCCGTCGGCGCCGATGCGCATCCGGTAGCCCAGCGGAAGACCCTGAATAAACTCCGAAGCTTGGGCAATCTCCGCCGCCTCACGAACCCGCGTCAGGTCCGGCTCTTGCTCGCCGAGTGCGATATTTTCCGCAATCGTTCCGGCGAAAATGTGGCCGTCCTGAAGCACGGCTCCGCAGTGTGAGCGCCAGGCGCGTGCGTCGGTTTCGCCCAAACGCTGATTGCCGATGAAGACGTGGCCCTCGTCCGGCTCGAAGTGTTTCATGAGCAGGCTGATGAGCGTGGTCTTCCCGCTGCCGCTAGGTCCGACAATCGCGCAGACGGAGCCCGCGGGTACGTCAAAAGACAGGTTGTCAAGGGTCCACGGTGTGGACCGTTCGCCGTAGCGAAAGGACAGATTCCGGATGTGAAGGGGCTCCGGCGTGCGCATGGGCGGCAGCGGCTGCGATTCGATCTGCGTTTCGTCCTCCGCCTGGGAGATGACCGCCACCCGGTCGAGCGCCAAACGTACATCCTGAACCTGGCGGAAGAAGCCCGGAAGCGAGCGAAAGGGCGTAGTCGTCTGACCCAGAATGAAGAGGGTGGCCATGAGCGCACCCAGGGTCATGTGGCCCTGCACTACCTGGAGTGCCGCCACGATCGAGACGGCGACTCCCATGAGGTCCGACAGCCCGCCGGCCACCATTTCCTGAGCTTCTGCGATGCGCGCCTCGCGCAGCTCGATATCGAAGAGCCGGACCTGCACCGACTCCCAATCCCAGCGATAGGGTTGCTCCGCGTTGGCGAGCTTGAGGTCCCTCAAGCCATGAATGGCGTCGAGCAGCTTGGTCTGCGACTCGGACTCTCGGGTGAACCGCAAGCGGTCGAGCGCCATTCGGCGGCGCTCCAGCATCAGCGTCGTCACTAGAATAACCACCGCACCAGCCACCACGATGCCTGCGATAAGCGGACTGAAGAGGAAGGTCACCAGCATCAGCATCGCGGCGTACACCAGCGAGCCGGGCACGCGCACAACGCTTGAGGTCAAAAAGTTGTCGATGCGGCGGTGGTCGCCGACGCGCGTGAGTACGTCGCCAACTTGAATGGTTTCGAAGAAGCGCACGGGCATGCGCAGCAACTTGGCCAAAAAGTGCGACACCACAGAGAGCGACACGCGTCCCCCGAGATGCACCAGGGAGAGGTGTTCGACGACCATGAACGCCGTCCGCCCGAGATAGAGCCCTAGCTGCGCGATGCCGAGGGCGATGATCAGCGAGAAATCCCCGAAAGATACGCCCTCGTCAATGAGGCTTTGCGACAGCAGAGGGATGAGCGCGCCTGCCACGAGCGAGAGCCCAAAGGCGATAACAGCACTGCGCAGCAGGCTCTTGTAAGGAATGCCGTGCCGCCAGAGCGTTTGGAAAGGCGGTATCGTTTCCGCGTCTCCGTCCTTTTCGTAGAACTTGGGCGTCGGCTGAAGGAGTAGAATCGCGCCTTGGCGCTGCCCCTCGGCGTTCTTAGTGGTCCAAGAGCGAATGAAGTCGCTGTGGCTGTACCGCACCCGGCCGAGGGCGGGGTCGGCTACGCGAACAAAGCGCTTGTCGACTCGATACACCACCACGAAGTGATTCTGATTCCACCAGACGATAAAGGGACAGGGCAGTCGGGGGAGCTGGCCCGCCTGGGCCATAGCGGCCGTCGGCTTCAGTCCGATATCTTCTGCCGCTTCGCAAAGGCCAAGCAATGAAATGCCTTGGCGCGTCATGCCGCAGAGGGAGCGCAGGTGAACTAGTGAAAAATGCCGGCCATGGTGCTCCGCTATCATGCGCAGGCACGATGGTCCGCAGTCCATGGCGTCGTGCTGGCGGAAGACTCGAAATGCGCGCAGTCGCTTGGGCAGGATGAAAGGCATTGAGTCCGCGGAAAGCGCACAATGTAGCACAATTGATACCCGTGTCTAGCGTGCCTCCAGGCTTTAGCGCTTGAATCCAGATGGCGCGAAACAGTCGTCAGTCTTGTCACCGCGTTAAGCGGCATCCCGAGCAACTTTGGGTGTTTTGGATAAGTTCTGCAAGATATGCTTACGGAAAAGCGGCCGAATATCGTCTCATGTACTCCGCATGATGTGGCGCAGCGTCTAGGGAAAGTAGATGAATTGAAACGTGGCGCATGTCTGTGCTCGGGCTATCCTTCCGTCCGGAAGATGAGGGTACGCATTCAGGGCAGCGAGACAGTAGAAAGGCTAAAGGAGCTAGCAAGTAGGCGCCATGGCCCTACGCGCAGCGTTAGGCCACATTGTGGGCTGAGTTACGGATGCTTTGCGGGAATCACTCCCGAGAGCCTGGG
>SLEO01000111.1 GCA_007124745.1 Myxococcales bacterium | reverse complement strand
TTCCGCCCACCCATGCCGGTCCCTCAGCTCAAGATGCTCCATGCACCATGGTCGATCACACCTCCAGCCTCCGCGCAACCCCAGCCCTCACGCGCCCCTGTGAGATGTGATGAAGAGTCAGGGCGCTGAGGTGACGTTTCGTAACGGCGCGACATGCGCGACCTTCATCTATCGGCCGAGACCGGACCATGCGTATCCCCACTTCACGAAGACGGATTACCGAGGCTGCCTCGATGAACCAAGTCTGGCAGCACCGTGGCGTGCCTCCGATATGCGCTTCTCCGCTTCTGCAGTAGCTGCAACCATTCACCAAGGTGAATGCCAGTGGTCCGCGACCGCACCCGACGTCGCTTCTGCTTCTCGTTCTACGGATGCCCCGCGGGGGCCATTGGATAGTGGGCAGCCTCGTACTTTGCTGTCGCTTCACGATGGTCTCGAAATTAGCGTTGTAAGCGAATCCGGTGCCATGCCCGACGCGTTCGGGCGCTATAGTCCGTTAACCAAAAACCTATATCCAGCGTTCGCCGGACGCCTCGTCCTGACGGCCGCGTACGCATCACAGCCCGACCAACGATGGCTTCTTGCTGAGGACGGCGAGACGCTTCTCCCAACCGAGACTACCTGCGTCGAATCCGTTGTTCAGCCTGAAACAACGGAGAGCCGCGTGGCACTCCGAGCACGCTGCGAAGCGGCGATAGCAGGACGGGACCCAGCGAGCATTCCCGATGACTTCTGCGAACGAATAGAAAACTTCAGTGCCCGCCACGCTATGACCCCTGCTTTGTGAACGTTGAAGCGTGTCGCGCTAGGCACTCAGTAGAGCGCGCGAGAGCCAGACGAGTACAGGTGACTCTCCCACCGCGCACGCGCTGGGAGAGTCACCGCATCCCACTGGGGCTGCCGATGAGCGGTCGCACGGTTGCCTCGACGCTGCCGCCTATGGTGAGCGAGCCGAAGGGTCTCGTGAGTGACGCTGCATTCCGGCCAACGCGCGCGACAACCTGCGGCGCTTGCAGGCTGAAGCGACGGGGCGCCGTGCGAAACCCCTTGTTGAGAGGCGCATTCCCTAGCGGATCGGTGGCAGTCAACATCGCATTGACAGCCGACTGTCCCCGGGTACACCGCTTACGCCGATGCCCGATCTCAGCGCTCCTTTGGGGGCTATTCTGGAACTTGTAGGTCCGCTGCTGAAACGCGTAGTGCGGACATTTCTGGCCACGGCGTTCGGCGTAGCTGTTGTGGTTCTGCTCACGCTTGCGCAGTGTCTGTATATTGTGCGGGACTCGGGCTCATGGGCGATTGTCGTAACAGCAGCGCTGACGTTGATAAGCGGTTTTGTCCTCGGTTGGATACTGGCACTAAAAAACGCTGTCAGCGCCGCAGTCTTGGTAGGGTTAACGAAACTCGACCTGGGTCGTCGAGTGCTGGCGCTTCTTTTCGACCGACTGCTTGCAGTTCAGGACGACCAGTACCTCGGTGAACGAGGCTCTACGCTTGCGCAAAGGCTCGAGAAGCTGCCGCTCCTTGAGGCAGAAGTGCGCATGCGTGAGGTGACTGACGGTTTGCTTGGGCAGCGCGCGCAGCAGAGAGGTGCGCGTGGATATGTTGCGCGTAAGGTACAACGGAGCACGCTGCACCGCGTTGAAAGGCTTACGCTGGCGTCGTTCCGTAAAGCCGACGCGGAGTACGGTGGCGTTGACCTCATTCGCGTCCGTGATGACCTCAGCTCACGCATCAATCCCACGTTGGAGCGTGCTGTCCGAGCCGCGGGTCGCCGTCTGATCTACCTGTCTCTGTCGCTTTTTGTTGGCGCTTCGGTTAGCGCTGCATTGTTGCTTCGGGCGGTGACTGGGCAGAGTTGACTCGCCCTATTCGCATGGGAGCGGTGACCGTATTCGCGGAAGACCACAAAGTGATAGCGTAGGCACATTGCTGGCTGCCAACGACCAAGCGATGAGCGACGCAGCGACGCTCCCTAGGTGCCACCAACCGTATGGGACGCTCTGTGCTCTAGGGGTGAACTTGAAGGAGTAAAGTTGCCGAATAAACTTCGTAGCGGTCGACGCTGCGGTTCTGCTTGAAGCGAAGTGGGAGAGATGATGAGCGTGCGCGCTTTGATAAAGCTACTTCGCTGCCGCGACTTTGGATGGCGTGCTTGCCGGCTGGCCTTCGCGCTCGTCGTCACGATGACCGTAAGTGCCTGCGGGGCCACGAGTGCTTCAGCGCCCGCAACGATTTCCAGCGAACGCTCGGAAGCATCGGCGCAGACTCACCTCACCGTCGCCTGTGTGTCGCTCGAACCGGGGGCGATTCGCTTCGCTGCGCCTGAGGTCCCACTGGAAGGTGAGCTTTCAGTTGAGGAGGCTGCAAGGATTACTATTCGGGCAGCGCTTCGATGTGGCGAGACGGTGTTCGCGGTCTTCGAACTCGGGCCCACCGAGGGTGAAGTCGCGGAGGACCATGCGGAGGATCGCGTCGCAGAGGATGCGTACCCGGAGGAGCGCGACGACATGTTTCTCGAAACAAGCTGCGCTGAGCCGACGAGTGTGGGCGTCCTGGTGGCAACGGATGGGGTGATGAAGCGAGCCGTGTTCGTTGTCGATGCGGCCTGTCCTGATCCGTACGCAACTCAAGCCACAGGAGCGCCCGCATCCTACATTGGTCGGTTTGATGTTTTCGATATCGACAAGGACGGACGGCTCGAGATCGACCTTTCGTTGACGTGGGAGGGGGAGAATGTCGCCTCGCTGGGTCCGCCCACCTTGAGCAGGACCATGGTACTGAGGGACGACCTCACGCCTCAGCTTGAGCTGGACTCCCGCGAGCAAGGTGCGAGCGATATGAATCAGTCCTCATTCTCTCTTTCAGACGAGAACGGCGACCAATATCCCGCCATCATCATCCGGCGTCTGCAGCAACTCGACCCCTGCGATGAAGCGCTGTCCGTCGCGGCGGGACTCAAGGATGCGGTCTCGTTAGCGCGCGAAGCCGACCTGAGGGATCCATCCTTGTTGCAGATTTCGGAGACGACCGCGATGTACAGTGTCGCTGAGGACCGATGGGTCAAGGGGCTCACTCGGGTACGTCGCTACCCGTGCGAATCAGGTCCATAGAGCCTGTCGGAGTCTCCCTGTGGGGAGCGCCGCGTGCGTTGGCTTCCCATGCGCGTATGGGGTTCGGTTCACCGGTGACTGGGATATCGAGCATCGCGCCAGGCTCGTCTGCCTGAGGGTCATTGGTGGGTTAGGCGGACACTAGGGCGCGCGAGAGCCAGACGAGGACGAGCACGCCGCGCGCTGTCCAAAGCACGGTGCGTAGCCAGTTGCCCTGCACCAGTCCCGCGTGCACATGTGTATCGAAGCCCGCGCTGAGGCGCCGGTGTGCGGGGGCCTGGACCAGAAACGTGGCCAGCCAGACCACAAGCAACATGGCAAGCGCTAGCCACGCCTCGACGGGCCGCCAGATGGCGCTTGTGATGAAGGGTAGTGCGAACGCCGTACCGAGTTCCGCAAGCATAAACGGCATGACCACCATGGAGATCCGCTGCTGGTGCTGTCGTTCGAAATATGAAAAGCGCTCAAGCGAGACGGCGGAAAAGAGCGGATAGTGCACGAGCTGCACGGTCCAAATGACCCCGATCATGTACCCTGTTGAGCATACCTGCACCAAGAACACCACCGTTGCGAGCGACGTCATCGTGAAGAGTATAGACGTGGGCCCGCGCCAAGTCAGCGAAGTGCGACCAAGCCGACAAGTATCATCGGTTGGGTTAAGCGTTCGGGGGGTCGAGAGAGCGAACACACCCGCTATGCCGAGGACAATCAGCGCGCCCATGGGGTATCCCAAACAGATGCGTCGATGCAAGTTGGCCGCGTAGCAAGGTGCAGCTCCTGCCTGCGAACGTAGTGAGCGGTGTTGGTGCCGCGCGTCGGCCCAGTGTAGTCCTAGTGGTTCTATGGCTGGGTCTTCGACAAGTCCTATCGTTGTCTCTTCTGGCGGGCCGGAGGATTACGCCGTGTTGCTGGCGCTCAACGAAGACGCAGTGCCGCATGTGAACAGTCTCTCGCTGGCGAAGCTGTCAGTGCTGCATCAGCAGAGTGTCTACCTTGGCGTTGCCCGGGACGCCGCGGGAGCTGTGGCGGGGTTTCTGTTGGCGCTGGGGGAGAACGCCGACTACGCCAGCGAAAACTATCGTTACTTTCAGCGCAGGTACCCGCGTTTTCTTTACGTCGACCGCATCGCAGTGAGCGCGGGCTACCAGCGCGCTGGTGTCGGGACAGCCCTCTACCGCGGCCTCCTTGCTGCGTGTGCCGCAGACTACCCGCTGCTTGCGTGCGAGGTGAATCTTAGGCCTCCGAATCCTACGTCACTGGCTTTCCATCAGCGGATGGGATTCAAGCCCATCGGCGAGCAAGACACGGAGAAGGGCTCCAAATGCGTCTGTATGATGGTCATGTCGCTAGCCAAGGACGTCCGACGACCAATCTCAGGCTAGCTGAGCGTGAGGGCATCGGATCTCTCGATAAACGTCTTCACGAATGAAGATATATCACGCGGCTCTACGCGCATAAACGGTCGGTCCCGCGCCAGCATGCTTTATGCCCGCTATCATCTACTCAACGGCTCAAGGCGTGTGTGATGTTTCGCAATCCACGAGGAGCGGGCTGTGTGCAGCTCCCCGCCGTATTGTTCGGCGGGCGTGGAGGACGGTCAGTGGCGGTGAGGCGTTGCAGGCAGAAGCGATTGCTCCAATCGGGCAGCCTGGAGCTCCTCGGGAGAGTCACGGAGGCGGTGCCGCGCGTAGAGGGCGAAATAGACCGACCCGGCCACCATCGCTGCCAAGAGCAGCGCGCAGGCGGCGATGTGATCGGAGTCACCGCTAAGTAGCGCTACTAGCGTGCCCAGGGCGAAGACCATCGCGATGAGTGCCCCGGGTATGCCCAGAGGGCTGCGGTACGGGCGAGGCAAGCGCGGATAGCGGCGGCGCAACCGGATGAACGCCGCCATCTGAAGCACATAAGACACAACGGCGCCAAGGACCGCCAAGCTCAACAAGATGGCGCCCGCAGGCAGCCGCGCGCTGCTGAGTGCCCGCACCAGCAGGGCGATGCCAAGGCCTAGCGACGCGCCCACAGCGAGCGCGGGCACCGGAGCACGGGTGCGGCTGTGCGTGTTTGCCAGGAAGTGGGGTAGGTAACCCGAGCGCGCCAACGCGAAAAGCTGGCGTGCGTAGCCAAAGATGATGGCGTGAAAGCTCGCTGCTAGGCCCGCCACCGCACACAGCGAGAGCAGACTTGCTGTCAGCCCTTCGCCGAAGAGCCCACGCAGACTGTCCAGAAGCGGTTCATCGCTTTGCCCCAGTGCGCTGATGCCAGGGGGCAACCCCGCGCTAACGACCAGCGTCAAGAAGGCCAACGCCGTCAGCGTGAGCAGCGCCAGCAACAATGCCTTCGGCATGTCGCGCTGTGGATTCTCGCTTTCCTCCGCCGCTACGGGAAGCTGCTCTATGGCCAGGAAAAACCAGAGGGCAAAGGGCCAGGCCGCAAGCGCTCCGCGTGCACCGTTCGGGAAGTAGCCGGTCGCGGTGCCTAGTGCGTTGAGCTGTCCATCAGCATCGGACTCGGGGAGGGCGAAGCGCCGCAGATCAATCTGCGGCAGGCCAACGGCAAAAAAGACGATGAGCACCGCGATGGCCAAGAGCGTGATGGCTACACTGACGCGAAAGGTCAGTGCCACGCCGACGGCGTTGAGCGAAACGAACAGCACGTAGCAGAGCAGCCACCACAGTGGTTCGAAGCTAGGGGCGGTGCCCGTGAGCGCGCCAAGGTAGCCGCCGAGTCCCACCACAATGACCGCCGGTGTCAGCACGTACTCGATGCTCTCCGCCAAGCCCGTCAACCACCCGCCCCACGGCCCAAAGGCGCAGCGCGCAAAGCTGTAGGCGCCGCCGGCGTGGGGCAGGGCGGCGGACATCTCCGCGATGCTGAAGCACAACCCGGTGTACATCACCGTCATCGCCGCCGTGGCCAGCAACATGCCGCCAAAGCCCCCCACCTGAAGCCCAAAGTTCCACCCAAAAAAGTCACCAGAAATAACGGCACCCACGCCAAGCGCCCACAGCGACCCCACCCGAGCATGCCGCTTCAGCTCCGCGCCCCCGGACGACGGCGCCGCCGCCGTGGATGCGCCAGTCGGCTCAACAGCGTTCATATCCGCCCCCAACTCCCGCGCGGAGACGCCCTCCAACGCCGAATCCACGCACGCTGCGCGAAGGCAACCGCACGCGCGTCATGGGTGGCACTGCGCCGCTCGCACTTGATGGGCACTTGAGGCTTGCCGGACTCACGACGGCAACGCTCGCGGGACCGCGCGAGTCCACCTCCATCGGCTATCGAACGCATCGGCACATAGTGTATGCAGACGCATCACAAGTGAAGACACTTTGTCGCCGTCTTGCCACCAGACGAAGGCACCGCCCTGAGTGCCAATGTGGCATGAGACAGCGACCTGACAGGAGACGTCACGACGTGGTCATGCGGGCGGCTTCCGGAAGCTCAGATTGCGGGCCGCGTCGATCAAGACATACCCGGGAGCGCTACTTGTGAAGTAGAAGCGCCGCTGGCTGCCGCGACGCGCCACCACATGCGCGCTACCGGGGACGATGCGCCTGAGAGCCGTCAAGTCGCCCACATCGGCCTCGCGGCTCAGAAGTGGTGTCGCCTAAGACCTCCCCAAGAACGTTTCAGAGCGCCCTACCAGGAATATTGTCCATTATTGCGCTGAATCCTGGGTTGTTGCCGACGTAGTCGCACTGCGAGATTGACTCTACTCCTGCGTTGCTGTTGTTTCGTGGTCGTATCTCGATGGTATGGCCGTCGACAACGTGGATGTCCCAGAGCTCGTTGGCCGCATTCGGATTCCTTGGAAATGCGATTACCCTATGTGACCTAAAGATATGGCGGACTTCGCGCCTGATCCAGTCGCGTCTTGTTACCTCTGCGGAAAAAATTATTCGTTGCTTACCAGACTCTGCGTCGTAGCCGCTCAACTCCAAAACGTTCGGTGCCTTCTCGGACGCACCGTTCCATCGAAGCACATAAGAAGATATCCTAGCGTCGCCGCCTTGGGGACACTTGGCCACAATGAGTGTAGGCTCTGTGCTTCTCTTGCCTATAAAGGTGTTGTCCTTGTCGAAGAGCCCCTCAAGGTTATCATACACCGGCACAGACCGGTCACCCGCTTTGGTTGCCGGCGCTTGTTTGCTCGTGGGTCGTTGGAACCATTCCGGTATCGGCACATTCGGTTGTATTTCAGGAAGTCCGCTTAGAACGCCAAGCACTTCCGTCGACGGATCGCCCTCCTTGCTCGGCGCGAATACGCACGATCCTGAGTCTCCTTTTTGAGCGACCCCGCTATCATCCGCATATCCAACAATCACGGATTTCGAATGACCGGGGCCCCAATATAAGCTACTTGCGAGCCGGTTGTACGGTCCTTGCTGATGGACAGGCCTAGTCAGATGCATCTTCGTGAGTGATACATTATCATCAACTCTGAAGCTTAATTTAGAGACCATCTGACCATCGTATGCATCGCTTTTCTTGCGTGTTGGAGCTGCAAACGTGTCTAGGCTTGTGGGACCATCATCGACCACTAATACCGCCACGTCTCGACGCTTTTCTTGATAACAACCCGTTGGTGATTCGTAAGGTGGTATCTCGGTAGCTTCAAGCGAGAGTCCCCGCTGACATGGGCGCATCTCCGTATCACTATCCAGCGGAATAAGCTTGTCCGATACACTATATGCTTTGTCCAGAGCCGGGACAAACACCTCGATTGAAAGGTCAGAAGGAGGGCGCTTCACGCAATGCTCTGCTGTCAAGACCTGCGTGGGAGAAAGCATGCACCCCGCACAAAACTGACGTCCGCTTTTGGTTTCGCGCAGAATCACTCCAAACGGGTGAGTCGTGTGAGGTGTGGCACTGGCATCAATGAACTGTGATTCAGTTTTGTCTTGCAAGCCGTCCCCACTACCGGGAGATATGCATGCGCTGGCCAGCGTCGACATAAGTGTCACCAGCGGCATGGAGACCGCGAATGGGACTCTGGGGATTATTGTTCCTTGACGCATGCTCACTTTCCGCAGGTGCAGCCTCTGTGCCACTTTAGAGCACATTGTATGCGTTCCCCTGTGTCTGCATCCTGAAGCCGCGCCACCGTGCCACCTCCCACGTGCCACTCCCAAGGAGGTTCTGAGCTGTCAAGCGCCTGCGGCGCCTGGGCGCGCGCTGCGGGCAGCTTGAATGGCTTCAAACCACGGTCCTCGACAGCCGGCGCTGATGCTTTTCCGGGCGTTTCGCCATGCTCAAGTGAAGTCGTGACGTAGCCCTACGGCTTTGCATCCCGTGATGTGGGCAAATACGGGTTGGCGCTGGGCCGGCGCGGAACGCCCGGGGGCGCTCAAGCGATCAGCAGACACAACGCGAAGGGGAGGGCGCCCTCGGCGATAGTCTCGCGGGGGGGGGGCCAGCAGCAGTCCAACACCTCCCGCGGAACGTTTCGTGGTTGTACATCACGCACACCATGTGCGAGGGTATCCAGTTCCGTTCACACGCCTCTGCAATCATGTAGCGCAACGCTCTATTCAACTCAGGCAACGCCTTCAAATAGCACCGCCGCGTTGTCGACCACGTTAACCCTGGCATCACTCGTCTTGCCGCTGTCATCGCCCGCGGTGTCGGACGCCCGCTAAGAGCGGTTGCCCCTCCAGAACGCAACCTCACTTGCCAGTTTGCTCCCAGAGTGCGCTGACGAAGCGAGTGCGCTGTTCGCATGGGGCCAGTCAAAAGATTCGCTCATGACTCCATACCGCCTTCGCGTAACATCCAGTTAACTCGCCGGCTCACGCACAGCCGCGCGACGGGCGCACTGGGGACCACGCTTGGCACATGCAACGGGCTTCGTGATGCGCTACCAACAAAGGTATGTCGGAAATCCATTGGCCCGCGCTCGATTACGCCGCCTGGAAAGACACCGCATACGGCCTGCACCGTTGGACGCAGATTGTCGGCAAGTATCGTCTCGCGGTCACCCCCTGGCTCAACCATTCCTGGCACGCGACATTCTACGTCACGCCCTGGGGCATGCAGCGGCTGCAGCGGCCGGCGTCGTTATTTCGAGCCATGCGGGCCGCTCAGTGGACCGACGCGCAGCTATGGCTCGCCAAAACCTCCCTGGGACCGTTTCACAAGACCTCCCTTGTATCTAAAGAGGACGACTGAAAGGCGGGACGCTGTCTGGAAGTTGGCCTAAACGTGAAAGCGGATAGGCGTGCAAACCACCCGGGAGACCGTACCTCCCTTGGCGCCCGGTGAAGCGATTCACTGGAGACCGTCTCCCAGCGAGGGTCCCCGGGATGGCAAGCACGCAGAGACATCTACGCTGGCCCTGAGCCCGAACCGCTGCCTGAACGCGAAAGAGGCACGAATCATTGCAAGACAGGGCCGTGTTGCAGTCTGCACGCCGACTTTGCGAGACGCAAGAGGAGG
>SLEO01000146.1 GCA_007124745.1 Myxococcales bacterium | reverse complement strand
TACGCCTTTCCCCTCGGCGCCTTCGCGCTCGGCCCGCTGGTGCGTTACGCGCACATTTTTCAGCAGGACGACCCCGTCTCTTCAAGCGATGCGCGGCTGCTGCTCGTCGGTGTTGAGCTGGCGTGGACCGCCCAAAAGCCACCGGCGGAACCTGCGGTCACGCTGCCTCCACCGCCGAGTGACCGTGATGGGGATGGTATCCCTGACGAGGAGGATGCGTGCCCGGACGAAGCGGAGGACTTCGACGGTTTCGAAGATGAAGACGGTTGCCCCGACCCGGACAACGACGGCGATGGCATTCTCGATGTCGATGACGCCTGCCCCAATGCGCCGGAAGACTTCGATGGCTTCGAAGACGAGGACGGCTGCCCCGACTTCGACAACGATGGCGATGGTATCCTTGATGTGGATGACCAATGCCCAGACGAGCCGGAGGTCTACAACGGCATCGAAGATGAAGATGGCTGCCCGGACGAAGGGGTCATCGAACTCAAAAACGAGCGCATCATCCTTGATGAACGTGTGCTTTTCGACTTCGAGCGCGCACGGGTCAAGAGCAGCGCACGACCGATTATTGAGGCCATCGTCAAGCTCTACCGGCAGCAGCGGAACTGGGCGAAGCTGCGCGTCGAAGGCCACGCCGACGTGCGCGGTTCCGAGGAGTTTAACGTGACGCTGAGCGAGCGACGCGCGGAGCAAGTGCGCCTGGCGCTTGTCGGTGAAGGCATACCTGCTGAAATCATCGACTTTGTAGGCTACGGCCGCAGCCAGCCACGGGCCTTTGGCGACACTGAAGATATCCATCAGCTCAACCGTCGTGTGGAGTTCGTGATTCTTTCCCGGACGCCGCCACCCGAGCCAGACGCTGTCACCGGTACCCGTGCATCGGATGCGGATGCGCCCGCAGGAGATGCACCCGCGACAGGTGCGCCTGATGACGGAACCGAGGGCAAGCCTGGCTCGCAGCCGGCCGCAGATGCTGACACCGCACCCGAAGCGGAGCGTTCGCAGGGGCGCGCCTCCAGCGTGGACGCGTCTGCTGCATCGCAACCGGCACAGCGTGAGCAGACCGTCCGTACTCCGAGCACCTCGGAGCCGACAGCCCCGACAGAAGGGGAAGACGCACTATGAGCGCCGCCCGCCTCGTGCGTAAGCCAGGAGGGCGCGTCCCGAGTTCAGATTCAGACGCTATGCGTGCGCACGCTTCACGTGTAGAGCGGCGCGGCGAACGGTCTGCCGAGGCGCTCGGCAGCACTGGGCAGAGCAGGCTGTGGTCAGGGCTTCGT
Organism: Myxococcales bacterium; assembly: GCA_007124745.1. GTDB lineage: Bacteria > Myxococcota_A > Polyangia > Polyangiales > SLQV01 > SLQV01. The sequence continues at coordinate 8,304 of SLEO01000146.1, read as the reverse complement.
GGCGCGAGCGTTGCGTTGTGGCTGGCGCTGCTGACCCTCGCGGGCTGTGATTGCCGAACCGATGTTGTTGGCGGCAGCTGCAAACGCGGCTTCACGCCCTGCGGAGGGCTCTGCGTCAACCTGCGCAGTGACAGCGCGCACTGCGGTGCGTGTTTCAATGCCTGTGAAGCAGAGGAAACCTGCCACCGGGCCCAATGTGTCGCGCCGGGCACGGAGCCTGAACCCGGGCCCTGCGGGTCCAATCAGCGCCTCTGCGAAGAGGTATGCCGCACAGTCACTTCGGATGTCGAACACTGCGGTGACTGTGGGCTGCGCTGCCCGGAAGGGGCCTACTGCGCCGAGGGCTTCTGCGTCGGCGATGGGCTTGAGCCCTTCTGCGGCTTTCCGGGACTGCTCTGCGACGGCGTTTGCATCAATCCCAATATCGATCCTGCGCACTGCGGCGGCTGCGGCTTGCGCTGCCCCGCCGAGAGTATGTGCAACGGCGGCGTCTGCACTTCGGACCCAGGCGGCGACATCTGTTCGCCTCGCGAAACGCTCTGCGAGGCCATCTGCGTCGATACCAGCGCCGACCCGAACAACTGCGGCGTCTGTGGCAACGCGTGCCCGAGCGGCCAGCCCTGCATTGAAGGCGCCTGTAGCGAGACCGGGCAACCCTGCCTGCCGCCACGCCTCACGTGTGCTGGACTCTGCGTGGACCCCAGCGGGGATAACCGCCATTGCGGGCGCTGCTTCAACGTCTGCGAAGCGGGAAGCGTGTGCAGCGGCGGCAGCTGCAGCGTCACCTGCCCGGACACGCAATTCCTCTGCGCGGATGCCTGCGTCAATCTCGCGTCCGACAGAAACAACTGCGGGGCCTGCGGCGTCATCTGCGCCCCAGCGGAGACGTGCGTCGAGGGCGCCTGCCTGCCGCCTTGCGCACTCGGCACGCTGCGCTGCGGTAGTAGCTGCGTGGATGCCCAAAGCGACCCGGACAACTGCGGCGTTTGCGGCCGCGCTTGCGACACAGGCATCTGCGTCGACGGCCTGTGCACGGGCGAACGTACGGGTCAACTCGTGCTCATCGGCCACGACTACCAAGTCACCCGCGTCAACATGAACCGCATCGTCGGCAACAGTGTGTTCCTGGCGCCCGGTAACCCGGTAAGGGTCGTGAGCTACATCGGCGCTGCACCCACGAGCGTCGTCAACGGAACGCGCCGCGCTCTGAACCAGGTGGCGGCGGAGCGGGGCCGAAGCTTCAGCGAGACCGTCTCCAACGCGGACGTGTTGGAAGGAAGACTCGAGGACGCAGACGTGTTGCTCATCTATGCCCAGCGCGGCGCCAGCGATACCGCGCTTGCCAACCTGGGCCTGAACCTCGGCGCAGCGATGGAGACGTTCCTGCGCAACGGCGGGGTGATCGTCGTCCTCGATGGGCAATCGACCAGTAACGCGGGCACTTGGCAGGTCCTGGCAAGCGGCAACCTGCTTGCGGTCACCGATGCGGGCGAGGTGACCGGCACCGTTCTCGATGTGGTGAACCCCGGCAGCAGCATCGCCCTTGGCTCGGCGCTAAACTACCGCGCCGAACCCACAAGCGTGAGCTTCAGCGCAAGCGACGGTCAGGCCGTAGTCCAGGCCGGCGACGACCCCGTCGTCCTCCACAAGCTCTTCTTCTAGCGGTGGCGCTAGGACTAGATTCTTGCGCAGTCATAAGGCCGCCTGCTGCAGACTATTCCCGCATTCACCATGGCAGTGTCCCGAGAGGCTCGGGTGGGCGGCCTCGGAGGGGGTTCCTGGTGGGTACCCAGATTTGGGGTGCAGCGGCTCGGCGCTGGGCCCCAAATCTGGGCGGCGCCAAAGGGCACGCCAGCGTGCCCGGGCCCCCGCAGAGGCCGCCCACCCGGGCCTCTCGGGACGCGCTCCGCCCACGCCAGCTCTCACCGAGACCCAGACCCAAGCACCTGCGGTAGCCGAAAACGGCCAAGGCTCACCCTCGTCTCGGTCTTCGCCTCAAGGTGAGTGGCAGTGGCGTGTGCGCACGAGCCTGGCCGGTAGAGGCGGAGTGTGAAAGAACCCATGACTCATGCGGAATCGCAAAGCGCTGCTTTTTGTTAATGACCTGGGGTTTTTCTTCTCTCATCGGCTGCCCATCGCCCTGGCGGGTCAGGCGCGAGGATTTAGCGTTGCTGTATCCGCCCCAGAAGACAGCGCGAACGCAGCAGACGTCGCGCGTCTAGCAGAGCACAACCTCAAGTGGCTGCCGGTTCCCGTGCGGCGCCACGGCCTCAATCCGCTCAAAGACCTCAAGACGCTTGAGGCGGTTGGCCGCATCCTTCTACGGGAGCGACCGGATATCCTCCACAACGTGACCGCAAAGTGCATCTTGCATGGCTCCCTCGCCGCCCGCCTGGTTTCGCTTCCGGGCCTGCCGCCGCTGCGGGTCATCAATGCGGTGAGCGGTCTCGGCTTCGCTTTCATTCGCCAAAGCGCGGATGCACGGCTAGCCCGGAATGTGATTCGCGCGGGCTACCGCCTGTTGCCGCCGGCAGCGCGCACCTGGTTTATCTTCCAGAATGCAGATGACCAACGGCTCTTCGAGCGCGAAGGCATGGTTAAGCCGGGGCGCTCGGTGATTGTGCGCGGCTCGGGCGTCGACCTTGAACACTTCCAGCCAGTCGCGTCCAAGCCCACAGCGCCTAAGCGCGTCGTGCTGCCTGCACGCCTTCTGTGGGACAAAGGCGTCCGTGAGTTCGCTGACGCCGCGCGCCTACTGAGACCTGACTTTCTGGACGTCGAGTTCTGCCTGGCTGGCGGCCTAGATACGACCTACCGGCAGCACGTACCCGAGGCGCAGGTGCGCGCGTGGGAGTCGGAAGGACTCTTGCGCTGGCTCGGCCACCAGCACGATATGCTCGCCTGTCTGCAGGCGGCGGACATCGCCTGCCTACCGTCTTACCGCGAGGGCTTGCCCAAAGCGTTGCTCGAAGCCGCGGCCTGTGGGCTGCCCATCGTGACAACGGACGTGCCCGGTTGCCGCGAGGTGGTCGAGGACGGCATCAACGGCCTGCTAGTGCCCGCACGAGACGCAAGCGCCCTTGCCGGCGCCCTACGGCGCGTGCTCACGGACAGCGACCTTGCCGCACGGCTAGGCGCCGCTAGCCGTCAGCGCTCCGCGACTCACTTCTGCGCGCAAGCCCTCGCCGGCCAAACTATCGACCTCTGGGAGCGCGCCCTCGACAGCGGTGCAGCGCGCTAGCGCATCGCCACCGTGCTCTGGCAGCCGCGAGCGCCTTGGGTGACGTGCGGTCACGTGCCATGCTGCGCCCGCGATGAGCGACAAACCCTCCTATGAGGCGCGGGGCGTCTCCGCCAGCAAGTCCGAAGTGCACGCTGCGATTGCGGACTTAGACAAGGGCGTCTTTCCCGGTGCGTTTTGCAAGATCTTGCCGGACTTGCTGCTCGGTGACGCTGATTTTTGCACAGTGATGCACGCGGACGGCGCCGGCACCAAGTCCGTACTTGCGTACCTGCATTACCGCACCTTCGGTGACCCGTCGGTGTTCGCGGGTATCGCCCAGGACAGCTTGGTGATGAACCTCGACGACCTGCTGTGCGTCGGCGCCGATGGTCCTTTTCTCCTGTCCAATACCATTGGTCGCAACGCGAAGCGCGTGCCTGGCGAGGTCATCTCCGCGCTGATCCATGGCTACGAGGCCATCTGCGCGCAGCTCGCGGACTTTGGCGTTGAGGTGCACGGCTGCGGCGGTGAGACGGCGGACGTGGGCGACGTGGTGCGGACGCTGATCGCCGACTCCACACTGATGACGCGCATGCGCCGAAGAGATGTCGTGGACGCGGCGCAAGCCCAGCCCGGCCATGTCCTGGTAGGCTTGGCGTCCTTCGGACAGGCCAGCTACGAGCGACGCTACAACTCGGGCATCGGCTCGAACGGTCTGACCCAAGCCCGGCATGATGTGCTTGGCGGTAACGTCAAAGCCGCTTTTCCCGAGAGCTTTGCGCCAGAGATCAGCGATGTGGCCTACACGGGCAGCGCGGACCTCAATACGCCCCTCGAGGACACGCCGCTAACCCTGCTAGAGGCGCTGCTATCACCGACCCGTACCTACGCGCCGGTGCTGGCGCCGCTGCTGCGCGACATCCGTCGCAGCGCGGCGAAGCCCATCTCCGCCATCTTCCACATCACCGGCGGTGGCCAGCTTAAACCGCTCGGCTTCGGCCGGGGTGTCCGCTACGTGAAGGACAACCTCTTCCCACTGCCGCCCCTCTTCCGCTCCCTCCAAACCACGCAGGGCTTGAGTCTCGAGGAGATGGCGCGGGTTTACAACCTGGGGCACCGGCTTGAAGTCGCCTGTGACGCCGCATTTGCCCCCGAGGTGATGGACCGTGCCGAGGCGCTAGGCATCGAGGCACGCATCGTAGGCCGTATCGAGGCGCAACCAGATGGCCGTAACAGCATGCGTCTTGAACACTGTGGCGAAGTGGTCGAGCGTTCAGCTTAGAAGTGTGCCCGCGCGTCGGGACAAAACCCCCGCCCGACGGTGCAAACAAAAACGCCACACGTAGGCCTCGGTTTCGAGGTCTGCGTGTGGCATCTTCGGCCGCGCGTCGGGAGCGTCGGCTAGGCGAGCTTCATGCCATCGGCCTGACGCCCGTCGTCGGTCATCGCGGGCTGAAGAACCGGGGCGCGGTAAGGGTAGCGGCCCTTCTGCACGCGCTCGGGCATCTCGATGATGCCAAGGCGCTTGAAGAGGCGAATCATCACGTAACCGGGATCCACTTCAAACCAGCGGACGGCAAAGTTGGGTGCCATACCGAAGCGGTGGTGGTTGTTTTGAAACAACTCACCAAAGGTGACGAAGTCGAAGAAAAGGGAGTTACGCGACTGGTCACCGTTGTTGTAGTTGGCGTAGCCGTAGCGGTGTCCGCACCAGTTAACGATAGCGCCGTGGACGGGACCCATCACAAAGTGGATGGGCAGGAGCAACCACAACCACCACTTGTCGGCGAACGCGAAGTACACGCCGGCGTAGAATACGCACCAGAGGATGCGCATCGCCCAGCTTTGACCAAGGCGGTCAAGCGCGGGCCAGGAAGGGTATCCGCCGTCAAAGCGCGCGTCCGGCGAACGACGGTTGTAGGCGTAATCGTCGTAGCGTGCTTTCGTCGAAAGCATCATCGACATCGGGTTGGAGTAGCCCACCGGCGAGTGGGGGTCCTGCTCCGTGTCGCTGAAGGCGTGGTGCTCACGGTGAAGGATGGCGTAGCCGCGTGGATTTAAAAACGAGGAACCCTGGGTCACGTAGGTGACCAAGTAAAAGAACCGCTCCCAACCCTTGGACATCGAGAACATGCGGTGCGCGCCGTATCGATGCAAAAAGAAGGTCTGCGAAAACACTGAGCCAAGCCAGTGTGCCGCGAAAAAGGTCAGAATGATGATGGTTCCCGTTGTCCACATAGTTAGTTGTTCCTTATCCCGAGGCGTAGGGCCATCGCAACCCTAAGCAAGTGTTACGCTTACCTTTCTACAAGATGTGACGCGCGTGTCACCGGACATGAACCGCCTGACTTTTCTCGCCATCTTGCACGTCTCCAGCGGCGCAACGCGCGGCGGCCATCAAGACAGCCCACCGCAACCTCACGGTCTAGTATCGCACAGAGAGCGCTATTGCGCTTCGTCCGGCGGCAGCGAAACCTCCGAGAGCGTGTGGATCACGCCGTTGGTGCACGGCATGTCCGTGGCGATCACTTCCGCACCGCCCACGGTAACCGCCGCTTCCGTCACCGATACCGGCAGCTCGGTTTCCGCGAGCGTCGTAAGCGATGACTCCTTCACAACCTTCACGCTCGTGTACGTGCCCTCGACGACGTGATGCTTGAGGATGCGCTGGAGCGTGGGCCGGCTTTCGGGCAGCAGCAGTGCATTGAGCGTTCCCTCAGGCAACGCCGCGAAGGCCTCGTCGTTGGGTGCAAAGATGGTGAAAGGTCCGGGCGCCCGCAGCGCGTCCACCAGAAGCGCGGCCTGAATCAGGCCCGCGAGCGTCGAAAAGCTCCCGTCGGCGATGGCGGTGTCCACACAGTCTGCGGTGGCCTCGGGAAGGTCGATATTTTCGACGCCGTCAGATGACTGCGTCTCTTCGGGCACATATTCGGGCTTGGGGGTTTTTTTGCCACCGCACGCCCCGAGCAGAAAGGCGGCGCCGAGCAGCCAGCCACTAAGCACTATCAAGTTTTTCTGAATCAGCATGACATCTCCACAACCCCACCCTCGCGGTGCGAGGATGGCCAAGTTTCTTTACTAACCTATCTAAAGGCCATCCGCCCAGTACTAAGAGCGTCGGCACCCACACCCAAAAGCACGCTTTTGTCGCTAGTGCCGCTATCCAGAAGTGCGGTGGCCTCGCGCGTGCCCACCCGCACTTTTGCGAGCCGGGACTACCCGTCCAGCCCTTCTAGCAAATGTGCGCGCTCGATGCCGCTTTTCAAGCAACCGCCACTGAAAGCGGCTCGCTCAGCGCGGGGGCGCTCCTTTCAACCGACGGCTAGCGAGGCGCGCCGCCGGCATAAACGCGCGGGGTGTCCTGCGAGGACGCAGGCCCGCTTATGCGTCCTCGCCATCGCGCTTGCGGCCTCCGGTGTGAAGGGCGGACAGAAGGGCAAGTCCACTCCGGAGGGCACCGCCACCCGTTCCGTCATCCAGCCAGTCACCGCAGAGGCCCAGCCGCTGGTCGCTTGCCCAGAGCGCGCCCAGACCCATCGGCGCCGTAGTGAAGGCGTAGCGCCAGCGATGGAGCGGGCGTGCCGCTGCGGCTCCGGGTAGCCGTTGGGAGCCGTCGGCCGCGGCCCCTCGGTTTGGGTCTCCTCCGGGCGTCGGCGATACCCACGCTGCCTCACGCATCTGCCAGGCCGATGCCATCGCCTCCAAGACCAACGGCGCGGCCTCCTCAAGATGCGCTCGGCTCCAGGCGGGCGCGGCGTGAAGCACGAAACCTTCAGTGGCCAAAGCTTCAGTGGCACTGCGGCGTGTGCCGAGCGCCAAGGGGGGCGCGGCACCGGGGATGGATGCGGTGCGCACCGCTTGCGCGGTAAGCCCAGCAGAAGGAGGCTTGAGCAGCGCTGTGAATACGGGCTGCCAAGTACCTGCGCGAACGGGGTAGGCATCGAGCCAACCCTGCAGGGCGTCTGCGCCCGCCTCCTCCCGAGCCTGCGCGCGTCGACGGGCACTCACCCGGGAGGTCTCGGCCGCGCCAAAGACGGGTTCAAGCAGGTCGAACGCCTGTGGTTCGGGCAAAGCCAACACCAGTACGTCGAAGGGGCCCACCACTTCGGTCCGGTCCCCTTCGTCCGCCAAACGCAGCACCAGGGACCAACGGCCATCAGCATCCCGCTCGAACGCCTCCGCCCGGCGTTGACAGCGCACGTCGAGCCCCGCTGCAAGCGCTTCGATAAACGCGGTCAGCGTACCGTCAGGCGCGCCGTAGGCCTGCAGGTGCGCTGCCTCTGGCGCCAGAAGTTCGGGCGCGAGCGTCTCAAGGGGACTCGGATCGCCGACCAAGTCGAGACCTGACGCCAAGCCGAGATGATTCTCGACCGCCCGCCAAAGCGCGGCGTCGCCCAGAAGACTCGGTGCGCCGATCGCGACGCGGCGCCCCGCGTGAAGCGATCTCAGCGCGCACCGACCTCCGAGTCCGCGGCTCTTTTCGAAAACGGTGACCTCGCACCCGGACTGCCGGCTCAGACCGCGAGCGCAGGCGAGTCCCGCGAGCCCCGCGCCCACCACAGCCACTCTCAAGACCTCGAGCTCGTCACGCGCTTGAATCATCTGGCACCTATGTCGGTCTAGTCGCTGGTGGGGGGCCGGAGCCCAACAAGAACACACCGCGCTCTGGGCTCATCTTGGCCTGCGGACAACTCGGGCCATTGCTGTGGCTACCCTGAACGATCCCCTTATGGCTCGAGATGTAAAAAGACATGAGCCCGGAGCAAGTGGGGTGGGGTGGGTAGGTCCGCGCACGGAAGGCCTAATTTCCTGGGTCTTTCGTCCCGGCGGCACTTTGAGGGGATGGCTCAGGTGGCTACCCCCACGGAGGCCCGCGTTCTCGGAGGGGAAGACTCGCTCGCCCAGCGCGCTCGCGCGGACCCCGCGGCGCCCGATACTGACGAAAACGCCGCGCGCCACCCCTCACCCCGGCAACTGAGACGCTAGGCGGAGAAAGCCGGCACCAACCCAAGACGGCTTCATCACGAGGCCGATGCTAACCTCAAAGACCACGAACTATGATGCGGACTCATTCTTACACT
>SLEO01000099.1 GCA_007124745.1 Myxococcales bacterium | reverse complement strand
GAGACGGCGGTCAACGACGCGAAGCGCGAGGTGGGCATCAAGGTCACCATTCAGCGTGGACCGAAGGTCTATATCGAACGTATCAATATCCGCGGCAACACCACGACGCGCGACAAGGTCATCCGCCGCGAGTTCAAGATTGCTGAAGGTGACCTCTACAGCCAACGTCTCGTAGAGCGCTCTCGAGCGCGGGCGCAGGCGCTAGGCTTCTTCGAGTCTATCAATATCTCCGAGACCCGCGGCGCAGCACCCGACCTCATCGTCCTCAACGTGGAGGTGACGGAGCGTTCGACAGGCACCTTCCAGCTAGGCGCAGGATTCTCCTCGATTGAGAGCTTTATTCTCACCGGCCAGGTACAGCAGCAAAACTTTTTGGGGCGCGGCCAGTCGCTGTCATTGCAGCTTCAACTTTCAGGCATTCGCCAACTTGTGCAGGTACGCTTCGTCGAGCCCTACTTCCTCGATACCGAATGGTCACTCGGTCTCGATGCCTTCAAAACGATTCGGCAGTTCCAAGACTTTACGCGAGATTCGACGGGCGGTGGCTTCACCTTCGGCCACCCTGTGCTCATCGACGAACTGCGGCTCTTTCTTCAGTACCGCGCCGAGTGGGTTGAAATCGACTCACAAACCGGTGGCGTCTTTGGTCGCGGTTTTGGCCAGGGATTTAACATCTTCCGGCGCATTCCGCTGGCGAACCTCTTCCGCGACGGCCTCACCTCCTCGCTACGGCTGACCCTTAACTGGGACTCACGCGACAACCGCTTGCTGCCGAACGACGGCATCTACGGGTCCATCTCATCGGAAGTCGCCGAAGGCTTCATGGGCTCGGACAATATTTTCGCCCGGCACACGGCGATTGGGCGCTTCTACAAACCGGTCTGGAAGGGGCTGGTGCTGAAGCTCAACACGGAAGTCGGCTACATCCATTCCCGCGTTGACCGCGGTGTGCCTATCTTCGAGCGCTTTTTCCTCGGCGGCATCTTCAACCTCCGCGGCTTTCCACTTCAATCAGTGGGTCCCCGCGTCGGTCTGCCGCTGTCCACGGACCCCAACGGGCAGGTGTCGCCGGAAGGTGTCGTTATCGGTGGCAATCTCCAGGCCTTCTACAACCTTGAGCTGGAGTTCCCCATCGTCGACGCTGTAGGCATCCGGGGCGTCATCTTCACCGACGGCGGTAACGTCTGGAACACGGAAAGCGAACTCTGCCAACTCCCGCAAACCGCCATACCGGATGGGGCAACGAATCCATGTGGCGTCAATCCCCTCGCTATTCGTACGTCCTACGGTTTCGGCCTGCGCTGGCTGTCGCCCCTCGGGCCGCTGCGCTTTGAGTGGGGCCTCCCCTTCCGCCCGCGCTCCTACGAGGCCCCGATCCGCTTCGAGTTCACCATCGGCAACTTCTTCTAGCGACGGTACCCGGGGACGACTGACGCCCTCCCCCAGGGCCTAAGCCAACGGTGTGAATAGGCATGCGGGGACTCGCGTCGGACCTCTCGCGCACGCTGTACGTGAACCGTCGACTCCATGAGGCGTTCTCACGGGTGCGGATGCCCGGGCCCCTACACACCGCCGAACGCCTGGTTGAAGGGCGGCGACCGTGTTAAGTGCCGCGGCCCAGCCAGCACGCACGCAGCCCATGGGTTTCTGGCATGTACAGGTGTCACCAGGCCTGAAACGCTTTTGCCCTGCCGGACCAAGCTAGACACCGCGAGCGCGGCGTGAAAAGAAAAACACCTAACTTTCGGAAGAATGATATGAAATCAGCTTATACCGTCGCTTTGTCGTTGAGCCTCATGCTAGCGAGCGTAGTCGTCGCGCCCACACTTTCGCTTGCCGAGGGCGGCTTCAAGGTGGCCGTCGTCGACCTGCAACGCGCGCTACAAGAAACCGAGGAGGGCCGCGACGCGAAAGCTAAGCTGCAAAAGCTATTCAAGGAACGTCAGACAGCGCTCGACAAAAAGCAAAACGAACTTAAGACGATGAAGGAAGACATCGAAAAGCAGAAGAGCGTCCTGTCTCGTCCGGCGCTCCAAAAGCGTCTCGAAGATTACCAGCAATCCTTCATCGAGCTCCAAACACAGTATGGGCAGTTCCAGCAGGAAATTGCGCAGAAAGAGGGCCTGCTGACCCAAGGCATCATCGATCGCATGCAGAAGATCATGCAGCGCATCGGCCAAGCCGAAGGCTATGACCTCGTACTTGAGCGCAACGAGGGCGGCGTGATCTGGTCACCGTCGCACTCGGACCTGACGGACCGCCTGATACAGCTCTACAACAAAGAAAAGAAGCAGCCCGGCGCGCCCGCTAAGAAGTAGTGGCCCGCACCTCAGCTATCCCCTCAATGAGCCTGGGGGACGAAAGTCGCGGGGAAATGGGCCTTCGGTGCGCGACCCCCCACCCCCCCTACTTACTCCAGGACCATTTCCCCGCGGCTTTCTACGTCTCGACTTCATGAGGGGATCGCTCAGGGCCCGCACGCGATGCAACCCATGCGGTCACGCGCAAGCGTGACCTGGCCGAGAAGGCCCATAGGTTTCGGGGGCCATGCTTCGTTGTTTGTGCAACAACCCCCCCGGTGGACGCCGTCTGATGCTCGAGGGGGGACCGAAATCAGGGAGAGCCGCGTGGATGTGGGTCGCGGTCGGTATGCTGTGCGGGTATGGCGCACAGGGGCTCGGTTTGAGCGCTACTGCTTTCGCTGACGAGCGCGTCCTCTCCCTGAGTCAGCTCACGCAGCATACGCTGCGAGCCCATCCCTCCATCGATGCGGCGGAAGCCGCGCTCGTGGCCGCAGAAGCGACCTATCGCGAGGCGCGCTTCTCGCCTTTCTTCCAGTTTGAGGTTCAAGGCCTCTTTTCGATGGCGCCACAGGCCAGCGGCACTTCGGTATTTAGCCCGGACCGCCAGCTTCCCATCTCCAACCCCTGGGGCCCGGTGCTCGGTGCCGCTGTCTCGGGCGTTGTGCCGCTCTACACCTTCGGAAAGATTCGTTCGGCATGGAAGGCAGGCAAAGCGGGCATTGCGGCCGCTAAGGCGGCGCGGACACTCGCTGAGCAGAAACTAGCCTTTCAGCTCCGACAAGCATTCTTCGGCTACCAGTTTGCGGTGGACACGCTGTACTTGCTCGAGGAGGGCAGCGGAAAGGTATCGTCAGCGCTCAAGATTGCGAAAGAAGGTTCGGAGGCTCGGGGAGCCGACCGCTACCGCCTGAGCCTCGCGGCCAAGGACATCGAAGCGCGACTCTTTGAGGCGCGCAGGGCGAAGGCGGTAGCAGAGCAAGCGCTGGTGACGCTCAGCCGGCTTGCGCCAAGCCGCTTTCCCGACTGCCCAAGCGAGCCCGTGCCCTACGAGCCCTTGACGTCGGACGCCTACCTGGAGGCATCCGCGCAACATCGACCGGAACTCATCCAGCTACGCGAGGCGATTACGGCACGGCGGGCGGAACTAACGGCCACCCGCGCGCATCTGTACCCCGACATCGCGCTGACGATGCGGGCCTCGACAACCCACACACCGGGCATCACCGACCAGAACAACCCCTTCATCATCGACAACGGCAACTTTCGCACCCTGAATGCGGCGCTCATCGCACGCTGGTCGCTCGATATCCTCGGCAACAAAGCGCGCAGCGCGGAGAAAGCCGCCAAGCTGAAAGAAGTCGAGGCGCAAACCCAGGCCGCAGAGGAAGGCATCGCCATCCAAGTTCGGGACACCTTTGAGTCTTGGGTCGAGGCGCACACCTCGCGCGGTCTCTGGGAAGACGGCGCGAAGGAGATGCGCCAGTGGATGGTCTCCGCGGGTCAGGGCTACGAGGTTGGCGCCGCGGATTCGCGAGACCTCCTGGATGCGGTCAAGGCCTACTTCGAGGCACGCTTCAAGCTGCTCACCGCGATTTTTTCGGGCAATACCGCGCTCGCGCGCTTGGAAAACGTGGTGGGCGAGGCACTCATTCCCGAGGAAGCCTGGGACAATGCGTGCCGCGTGGAAGCGGAAGTCGGAGGCGATACCGCCCCCTTCAGCGACACCGCAGACGAACCCTCCGAAGCGTCCTGACGCCTGGACTGGCAGCGCTGCGCACGTCCGAGGCACCTGAGCGGGTCATTCGTCAAACGCGCAGCCTCAGCCGTGCCTCATGACGGTTCCCGCCGCTAGGGGTGAATCCGCCGGGGCCGAAGGGCGTCGGAGCTAGAGCAAGATGACCTGGGGTACCGCCCTGGCGCTCTTGACACTAACGGGTACCCTTAGTGACCCTGACTCACCGGAGACCGGAACAATGCTTAACTTGGACCAGCGCGCACTTCACAACCCTGCAACATCCCACCTTGGAAAGTGCCAACGGGCGAGACTTGAACCGTTGCGCGTGCTTAGCGCGTGGACTGCCAAATGGGCGATGCTTGCGACCCTCGCTGTTTCCGTCCTCGGGCAAGCCACCGCATCCGCCAGCGCCGAGCCCGCCGAGCGCCAAGCGCTCGACTTCTTTCGAGGCGAGCAACGGCGGCTATTTTCGCTGATGGCCAAGGTCGATAAAGGCGATGCTTCGGCGCGCGCCGCGCTCGATTCTGCACTGAATGGCCTTATCGACTTCGATACGATTGCCCGGCGGTCCCTCGGCAAACGTTGGGAAACACGGAGCGCAGCTGAGCAGGCAGAGTTTTCCAAACTCCTTCGCAGCCTCGTCGAAACCAACTACCGCCGCAGCATCCGCAGCACCATCAACTACGCGATCGCCTACAAAACGAGTGCTCCGACGGCGAGCGGTGAGATTCGCGTCAATACCGAGGCCCGGTCGAAGCAAAACCGGCGCGCAGTACCCGTCAGCATCGACTACTTGCTTACCAGTACCGCAGAGAGCGCTTCCGCCGCCAAGAAGCCATGGCAAGTCACCGACGTCATCACCGACGGCGTGAGCATGGTGGACAACTACGAGACGCAGTTCGGCCGCATTCTGGACAAAGACGGCTACGCCGCCCTCATTGAGAAGATGCAAAAGAAGCTGTCCGAGTTGCAGGACTAGGGCTGAGCCATCCCCAGGGTGAGCCTTGGGGACGAAAGCCGCGGGAAATGGGCCTTCCGTGCGCGGACCCACCCACCCCACCATACTTACTCCAGGCCCATTTCCCCGCGGCTTTCTGCGTCTCGAGTTGTAAGCGTTCAGGGGGTCCAGATAGCGAATACGCCGCGGGAAAGAGCAAGCGGGGCCCCAGCACCCGCTTGCTCTTTCCTGCCACGTGTGCACCTTTCCGGCCCCCTGAACGCTTACCTAGGGACGGTGCCGAAAGCGGTGCTGCCGTCCTCAGCGCGTTTTCGAGCGTTGGGCGCTAAACGTGAGCGGCGCCTCGGGTGTCGAGGGCTACATCGCTGCCCCGCTTCGCCACCGATGCAACCTTCGCGGGCTTGCCCGCGCGCCGATTGCGCTCGGCCAAGGCCGCAGCGACGAAACGCGCGAAGAGGGGGTGCGCGGCGTGAGGGCGACTCTTAAACTCAGGGTGAAACTGGCAGCCTACAAAAAAGGCGTGACCGGGCAGCTCAACGATTTCCACAAGTGAGCCGTCCGGCGAGAGACCGCTTAAGCGGAGACCCCCTGCCTCGAGCTGGGGGCGATACGCGTTGTTGACCTCGAAGCGATGGCGGTGTCGCTCGGAAATATCGCGAGCGCCGTAGACCTCCGCCGCCAGCGAGTCTGCTGCGAGGGTGCAGGGGTAGGCGCCAAGGCGCATCGTCGCGCCCTTCGCGGAGACCTCTTTTTGAGACTCCATCAAGTGAATCACCGGGTGCGCACTGTCCACCTTAAACTCGACGGAACTCGCCCCGTCAAGCGCGCACACGTGCCGTGCGAACTCAACCACCGCTAGCTGCATGCCAAGGCAAATCCCGAAGAAAGGGAGCCCCGACTCGCGGGCCTGGCGTATCGCCTCGATCTTGCCCTCGGTCCCGCGGTCTCCAAAGCCTCCCGGAACCAGCAATGCGTGCTTGTCGGCCAGGCTGGCCTTGATGGCCTCCGCATCGCTCGCCTCCGCGTCGATGTAGTCGAGCACGACGCCCGCGCTATTGGCGATACCCGCATGGACAAGCGCCTCGTGGAGCGACTTGTACGAGTCCTTCAGGTGCACGTACTTGCCCACAATAGCGATACGCACGTCTCCCTGGTTTGGCTGCTTCAGCGCTGCCACGGTGCGCTCCCACGCCGAGAGGTCGGGCTGTCGTGACCAAATATTGAGTTTCTCCGCTAGGATTTGGTCGAGGCCCTCGCGATGCAGCACCACGGGCAGCTCGTAGATGACATCGATATCCGGCGCCGAAATGACAGCGCGCTCTGCCACGTTGCAGAAGTGGGCTATTTTTCGCTTAAATTCCTGGGGAAGCGCCTTGTCTACCCGGCAGATCAAGACGTCGGGTTGGATGCCAAGGCCGAGTAGCTCCTTGACCGAATGCTGCGTTGGCTTCGTCTTGAGCTCGCCCGCAGCCGCGATGTAAGGGACGAGCGTCACGTGGACAGAGGTCGTGTTTTGTGGCCCGAGTTCGACGCGTAGCTGACGCACCGCTTCCAGATACGGCAGCGATTCGATATCGCCCACGGTGCCGCCGACTTCGACGATGGCCACGTCGGCGCCTTGGGCGCCCTTCAGGACGCGGGCTTTGATTTCGTCGGTCACGTGAGGGATGACCTGAATGGTGGCGCCTAGATACTCGCCGCGTCGCTCCCGGGCGATCACCGCATCGTAGACGCGGCCCGTCGTAAAGTTATGATTGCGCGTCATGGTCGAGGACGTGAAGCGCTCGTAGTGGCCGAGGTCGAGGTCGGTCTCTGCGCCGTCATCGGTGACGAAGACTTCGCCGTGCTGGTAGGGCGACATCGTGCCGGGATCGACATTGATGTAGGGGTCGAGCTTGAGGTTGGTGACGGACAGTCCGCGAGCCTCCAGAAGGGCCCCCATCGAGGCGGCGGCTAGCCCCTTCCCGATGGAAGAAACCACGCCGCCGGTGACAAAAATGAACTTGGTGTGACCGTCCGTCATGGCCCAGGCCATACCGCCGCGAGGGAGGCGACGCCAGAGCATCCATGGACCCTTGTGCAACCCGCCTGCGCGATGGCAGCGAAACGCCTAGAACAGGCGTGTACCAAGAGGTCCTATCTTGGCCTTTGAGGCAGCGGAACTGAGCGTTAGGTCTCGACCCACGTTTGCTATGCCAGACTTTGCCGGATCACCGCCGCTTGTTGCTTCCTTCGCCGTAACTGTTCAGGGGGGCATCTTGCACGCATGCCCCTGGCACTGCGGGAGTCAATCCCGCACGCCCCTCCCCCACTCTGCCTTCAAGGTGGCCTAAAGCCGGCAAGCGGGACCAGGGCGCCCACTTGCTTTTTCCCGCAGCGTTTTCGCTATCTGGACCCCCTGAACGCTTACCCTTCGCCTCATCACCTGGGCGCTGCGGGCTTCCTCGGCTAGGTTGTGACCCGGCGGAGTTGTGACCCAGCGGAGCTGTGGCCCGGCGAGGTTGTTGCGCAGCTGGGTTGTTGCGCAGCTGGGTTGTTGCGCAGCTGGGTTTTTCCGCAGCTGGGTTGTTGCGCTGGGTTGTGTGCGCGGAGCGTCGCGTATCGGCCACGCACGCCTGACAAACGTTCGCGACTGAGAATCTTATGACGTACACCGTACTCGCACGGCGCTACCGTCCGAAAACCTTCTCGGACCTCCTGGGTCAGGAGTCGGTGGTGCGAGCCCTGCAGAACGGCCTCACCGAAGGACGGATCGCCCACGCTTTCTTATTTACCGGTGCCCGAGGCGTCGGCAAAACCAGTGCGGCACGCTTGCTTGCGAAGGCCCTCAACTGTGAGCAGGGCCCCGCAGCGGAACCCTGCAACGTCTGCGATTCCTGCACGGCGATTGCACGGGGGCAGGATGTCGACGTCTTCGAGATCGACGGGGCCTCCAATAACAGCGTCGAAGACGTGCGGCGTCTCCAAGATGGTTTGCCCTTCCGCCCGTCGCACCGGCGCTTCAAGGTCTACATCGTCGATGAAGTCCACATGCTCTCGAGCGGCGCCTTCAACGCGTTCCTGAAGACCCTCGAAGAACCACCAGACCACGTGAAGTTTATCTTCGCGACGACGGAGATCCACAAGGTCCCCATCACGGTCCGGTCGCGGTGTCAGCGCTACGACTTCCGCCTCATCGACCGGGACGTCATCGCGGAACATCTCGCTGCGGTGCTGACCACCGAGTCGATTGCCTTTGAGCCGGAGGCTTGCCAACGCATCGCCCACGAAGCGGCGGGCTCGCTCCGCGATGCGCTCACGCTCCTCGACCAGGTGCGCGCCTTCACGCCCGAAAGCTTGAGCGCGAGCGCGGTCGACCTCGCCCTCGGTCTTGCGCCGCGTGCCGCGCTCCAGGACGCGCTGCGGGGCCTTGCGGCCCACGACCCCGCGCGCGTACTCGGGGCGCTCGAGCAGGCCGAGCAAAGCGGGGCGCCCACCGCGGTTTTCTTGCGCCAGCTCCTGGAAGCGCTGCGAGACTTGGCGCTTGGAGCCTCCCTCGGCGCCGCAGATGGGCGCCCGACGATGCTAACAGTGGCGGAGGTCGTCGAACTACTGCCCCACTTCGAACCGTCCGCCAGCCTCGACCTGCAGCGACTCTTTGCGCTGCTCTCCGCCGGCTTCGACCGGCTCAGTCACAGTCGTTTCCCTAAACTGCATCTCGAGCTGACGCTGCTCCGTGCCAGTGAACGCACGCACCTCGGCGCGATTTCAACGCTGATCGAGCGCGTCGCGGCGCTAGAGGCCGCCACGACCGGCGGCGGCACGCCGGGTGCGGGCTACGCGGGTGGCGGCGCGGGCGGCGGCACTGGCGTGCGCGGCTCACGCTCGGAGCGCAGCACTTCCTCGGCGCCAAAACCCGAGCAGACGACGGCAAACAACGCTCCAGCTGCCGTCATGAACAGCGCCAGAGATGAGGAGGCCTCTCCGGTAGCTGTGTCGCCCGCCGCTGTAGCCCCCGCCGCTGTGTTGCCCGCCGCTGTGCTGCCCGCTGCTGTGCCGCCCGCGCTAGAGGGACGACCCGCCCTACCCGACGTAGGCCATCCAGCCATCGATGAAAGCCTGTCAGATGGTCCAGCGGCGCCCACGAACGCACATCTGCTGGCCGAGGCATCTTCAGCGCGAACGTCTCCAGCTCCCCAGAAGGCGAGTGGCTATCTTGGCGACGCAACCGATGCGGCCGCAACGTCGCAGGCAGCTCCACACGCGCACGCAGCCAAGCCGCACCTTCCCGCAGAAACCAACGGCAGCCGCGGTGCGGCGTCCACCAGCGCAACGCCCGCCGTCGCGTTAACCTCGCCCGTGTTGTGGGAGCGCGTGCTCGAATCGCTGCGTGTCACGCGGCCAGCGCTCGCGGCGGTGCTTGAGCACGCCATTCCCGAACGCATCGAGGCGCAGTCCGTGACGCTGCGCTTCGCCGAGGGCTCGTTTTTTGCCGAGCAGGCTCGCGCCAAGTCGGCGCAACTCGATCTAAGCGCGGTGTTGGAAACCTTAGTGGGAGCGCGGCCGCGCATTGAGATCGTCACCGGCGCAACGCCGCCCGGCCAGAAGACCTACGTTGAGGCGCGCGAAGCCTATCTGAGCGAAGCGCGCACGCACTTGGAGGCACAAGCGCTTAGCCACCCCGCTGTGCAGGCAGCGCTGAACGCCTTTCCCGAGGCGCGTTCACGCGCCCGAGTCCGCGTCGACGCGGCGGCGCTGACGCGCGCCTCCGAGGCGGCACGCGCCGCCGGGAGCGACACCCCGGCGACCACGCCCTCCGGGAGTGACGCGCCCACTACCAGCGAAGGCTCAGCCGACATTGCGGGCGACGTTGTTGCCGGTTCAACCGTCGCTAGCCGCGCGCCCCGAGACAGCAAGCCGGCGCAAGTCGCGGAGGCCTACCAGCCGTGAAGGTGCGCGCCCTCGACGAGCTTATCGACCTATTCGGCCGTCTACCGGGGGTGGGTGACCGGACGGCAACCCGCTACGCTTTTCATGTGCTTGGCCAGCCCCGCGACCTCGCGGCGCACCTCGCTAGCGCGCTCACCGGGCTGCACGACCGCATTCGCTTATGTGAACGTTGCGGCAACTACACCGAGGACACCCTCTGCAGCATCTGCAGCGACCCGCGCCGCGATGCGCGCACGCTGTGCATCGTGGCCCGCGTTCAGGATGTGCTCGCCATCGAGCGCGGCGGCTACTTTCGCGGGCGCTACATGGTCTTGCATCAGCTGATCGCGCCGCTCGATGGTGTGGGGCCGGAGGCCATGCCCGTCGCGGCCCTCAAGGAGCGCATCGAGGCCGAAGCCATTGAGGAAGTCATTCTCGCCACACCCCTCAGTGTGGATGGCGAAGCCACCGCGCTGTATTTGGCGGAGGTGCTGCAGACGCCCCAGCTACGCATGACACGAATCGCCAGCGGCATTCCCCAGGGCGGCGAACTCGAGTACACCGACCACGTGACCCTCGAGCACGCTCTGAACGCCCGCCGGAGACTGAGCCTGTGAACCCGGGCGTGACGTCGCAAGCCGCCTCACCCTCCCTCGGCGGGAGCCTTGGCCAGCTGCTGCGCGCGCAAGCCCAGAGCCTCTCCCGCCGGAAGTCCCTCTGGGCCTGCGGTCTCGTTTTCCTCGCCTTAGCCCTCGTCGCACCGGACCGCCTTGGCGCCGCTCTCGCGCTGCTCTACGTCGCCATCGTCATCGCGCTACTCCGCGTCAACTCCGGCGCGGCCTTTCTGCGGGCGCTGCCGGTGACCATCGGCGTACGCTGGCTCGCCGCGCTCGCCACGTTGCTCGCGCCCGCGTTTGTGCCCTTCGGTCCTGCGGGCGGCCGCGGCGCGGAAGCCCTTGCCGCCGCCGTGCTTGCGCTGTTCTATGGTGGCGTGCTCCTGCGCGGCGGCGAGCGTTTGGCCCAGCTCGCCGCGCGCTTCGGCCTCGACGCGCTACCCGGCGAGCAGCAGCGCATCGAAGCGGAAAGGCGCGCGGGCAGCCTGGGTACCCAAGGGGCCCGTAGCGCCCAGAATGAGGTGCGAGCGGGGCTTGGGCTCCTAGGCACCACCGACGGACTTGTGGCGCTGCTGCGCATCGAGTTTGCAGCATTTGTGCTGGTGTTGCTCGCGGCCTTGGCCGTGAGCGTGGGCTTTGGCGGGATGGGTTTGGCGCCAGCGCTTTCGCAGCACGGTCGCTTCGCGCTGGTGCTGCTGCTGCCCACCTGTTTGCTCGCGGTGCGGCTTCTCGACGAGGGCGTACGCCTTAGCCTAGGGACGCGTGCCCCTGCGAACTACCGGGTGCTTTGCGTCATCCTCGCGGTGCTTGGGATAAGTGCGGCGGTCGCTTCGCCTATCGCAGCACTACCGCTAGTGGCCCTGATGGTAGTCGAGACGCTCGACCGCAAACAGCGCACGCAGCCGTCGTGGCAGACGGTGACCGGGGCAGACGGCATTTTGGGTGCCGCGCCGACCACGCAGAGCGAACACGGCCGCGCCGCGGGGCACGGCGACCGTCGCGCGGCCAGTGCGCATCCACCTCACGCCCCGAAACGCTTCGCGCTGCCCGTCGCCATCGATGGAAGCCTCCGCACCCGCCTGAGCGCTAACCTTCCCGCCCTTCCCTTCGCTGTCGAGCTCGCAGCGCAGGACCACCCGGACGCTCACCCCGCGGCTATCGGGCTGCCCGATGCCCTCGGGGTCTTCGACGCCGCGGCCTGGGCCACCGCGCGCGGCGTCACCCTAGGCCCAGGCTTGTTGCCTGTCTCCCAGCGCAAGCCCGATGAAGATACGAGCCCCGCGCTAACGCTCGCCGACAGCAAGGCCTGGCCCAACGCCGTCATCGACGCCGCTATTCGTCAAGTAGGCGCCGATCTGCTCGACTTCGAGACCACCCTCGCCGCCCTTGAGCACTACCGCAACGGCAAACGCGAAGAAGTCCGCCGACGCCTCGAACAAAGCGCGGTAGTCGAGCGCCTCTGGCGCCTGCAACGTGAGCTTGCGCTTCAGGGGCTTGTGCCCTCCGTTCCGCGGCTTATCGATAGTTGGCTGCGCCATTGCCCCGGCCTTGACGACGGTAAAGCCGATGATCTGGCCTCCGCCCTCGCCTTCGACGCACTCCGGGCTTGGCGTGCCGCGCGCATCGCTGCCGCTACGCCCACCCCCGGGGCCTCCATGGACGCACCCTGGCGCGTGTTGCTCGTAGACCCCCTCGTCGAGAGCGAAGTGCAAGGCAAGACAACATTGGGCCCGTCCCTCAAGCAAGACGTGCGCAAAGCCTTCCTTGACGCACTCAAAGGCTGGGCGCAGCCCGAACCGGTGGTCATCCTCACCGGACCCCAGGCGCGCAAGCCGCTCGCCACGCTATGTCACCGCGAGCACGCCGCCACCTTCGTCCTTGACCAATCCACCTTACCCCCCAGTCTCCGCATCAAGCGCGCAGGCTTCATCGCGCCTTAAGCGGCGCGGGGAGCGTGGTCGTCGGTGAGGTTAGCGCCGGCGGGCTGCGCCTTGACGCGACCGGATAGGCGGTGGAGCAGCAGGAGGGCGCAGCCGAGAACCACAAGGCCTCCGAGCCCTTCCGCGCCGTAATGCCAGCCGCCCGAGCCTGGCGCGGGAAGCGCGCGGGCGAGCGCCGGCCAGAGCGCCGAGTAGGCGCCCAGGAACAGCGCACTGGCGAACACGCTACGCCAGACAATGCGAATATACACCGCCAGCAGCGCCGTACCGACAAGCGTCAGCAGGAAACCAGGGGTGGAAAGTCCGCCCTCAAGGGCGGCGCCTCGGCCGAGGCCGAGCGCCAGCAGGGGCAGCAGCCAGAGGAGCTGGAGCAGGGTAACCCCGAAGCTCTTGCGCCACAGACCGCCCGGGACGTAAGCCAACAAGAAGCCACGCAGAAAAAGTTCTTGCGGAAGAAAGAGGACACTTCCCCAAACGCTGCCGACGGCGAGACCGATAAGCGCCTCGAACAGCAAGGGGTGCATCCAAAAATCGCGTACGAAGGCCACGTAAGCGGCGGCCTCGTCCGCGCCGAAGGTCTCGATGGCGCGGCTGGCGAGAGCCT
This sequence comes from Myxococcales bacterium, assembly GCA_007124745.1. Lineage (GTDB taxonomy): Bacteria > Myxococcota_A > Polyangia > Polyangiales > SLQV01 > SLQV01. The sequence goes on along the minus strand of SLEO01000099.1, from coordinate 14,591 downwards.
CGCGGCTTAGGGCGATCTCAGCACCCAAAAGTGCCGCGCCCAAGAGCTGGAGCACGGCTACGGCGAGGGCGAGCACGGGCAATAGGGGATAGCGCCGCATCCGCCCGAGCCCCAGGCCCAGCTCCCGCGTCAGCGAGCGCCCCCCAATGCCGCCGTGGAGCGTGAGCGCCAAAAGCGCCGGGGGCAGCGTGTAGGCAAAAAGGAGAAATCGATGTTGTGGCCCCGCCAGCGGCGCGCCCGCGGTGCGAAACACGGCGAACATCAGCCCGCAAAAAAGCGCGGTGATGCCGAGAAACACCCCCAAGCGAACGCGTGCCGAAGCGCGCAATCGGCCCAGGATGCCGCCGAGTTGAGGCGTACGTGCTCGGGACATTACGGGCGCCGCCGCGCGCGCCACGCAGCGAACTCTTTTTCTTGGGCTTGGGCGTAGTGCTGTTGGTTACGCACAACTTCGCCGTAAGCAGCAGGAAGCTGGGGCGCGAGGGCCAAGAGCACCTTGCCGGTAGCTTCCGCGTCCCCTGCCGCGCGGTGCGCAGCGGTCAGTTCGATGCCCATCCGGGCGCATACGTCCGTGAGTTTTTTGCCCTTCTCGTACTTCTGAACTTCCCGCACCCACACGAGAGGGTCGAGCCAAGTGACTTCGGGGCTGAGCGCTGGAATGTTCGTCGCATCTGCACCGGCACGTGCCCACTCTGCCCGCAGGAAGGGCGCGTCGAAGCTCGCGTTATACGCTACGGGAATGCGTCCGGTAAGGCGGCGTGCGATGCGTTCGCAGCACGCGGAAAAGACCGGCGCGTCCGCCAGCATCTCGTCGGTGATGCCATGCACCGCACTTGCCTCTTCGGGCACCGGGATGCCGGGGTTAATCAGGATGTTTTCGACCTCGGTCACGACGCCGGCATCGATGCACACCATGCCAATCTCAAGCACGCGGTCCGACTCGGCACTGAGGCCTGTCGTCTCGAAGTCGACCACAACAAGCGGCAGGTCCTGCCAGCGCGCCTGCGCATCAAAGGTAGACGCCAACCCCGCCACGCTCACCTCGGATTCCGCCAGCGCGTCAGCCATCGCCTCGGAGATGCCGGGGTAGTATTTTCCTGTCGGAAAGCAGTTCCAAGTTACGCCCATGAGGCTGAGGAACTAGCGCGCTTCGCCGTAGTACGCGAGCCGGCTGCCCGCAGTACAGCAGCGGGATGAAGCATCAATGGCAGCACGAATGGGCGACGGGCTCGCCCGCAGGGTGCCCGGCAGCGTCCTTTCCCGTGGGCTCTGCTGCGCCCTCAGCCTCCCCCAGGTCGTGGTCATGGTCGTGATCGTGGTGGGCGTGCCCCGTAGCGAAGTCCGTCAGGTGCCGTGGCCCGAGCCGCAGGAGCCCCTGCAAAAGCAGAGCCGCAAGCAAGGCGACGGCCACCCAGGCCCACCACGCCACTTCAAGATGCTGATGCGAAAGCGCGGAGACGGGCACCGCCTGGATGTCAAAGGCGAGCGTTAGGTAACCAAAGATGGCCGCTGAACACCACAGGGTCAGCGTCGCAATCAAGGCCGTTTTGCGCCCATAGAGTCCGGCCACGATGCCGAACGTGGAGATGTTGGTCGCTGGCCCGGTGAGCAGGAAGGCCAAAGCCGCGCCACTTGAAACACCCTTTGCGATGAATGCAGCCACCATCGGCGCGCTACCGCTCGCGCAAACGTAGATGGGCAGACCGAGCAGCGTCAGCAGCGGAACCTGCAAAGGAGGCGGAAAGGCGGCGAACGCCGCGGGCTCCAGCGCGGGTGTGACCCACGCCGCGATTACCAGGCCGACCACGATCCAAGGAAAGGTATCGCGCACCATATCGATGGTGATGTGACGCGTCGCGGCGCCCAGCCGGCGGCGCCAGGGTCCCAGGCTTGGCGCGACAGCGTCAAGCGGATCGCTCGCGCTGTCTCTTGCGAAGTAACCGGCCACGAGCGCCACAGCCACCGCACAACAGGCGGCGGCGAAAAGACGCCAGAGCGAAAACCCGAAGCCGAGGAAATGGCTCGAGATGATAAAGGCATCGACCCCTAGCTCCGGCGTGGCAATGAGAAAGGCAAGCGCCGCGGTGACCGGGATACCGAGCCCCGCCAACCGGCCGAAGAGCGGCAGCACCCCGCAGGAGCAGACGGGCAGCGGCAACCCGAAGAGGACGCCTCGCCCTGCCTGGCGAAATCGCCCGGGCGCGCGCATCCAGCGCGAGAACGCCAGCGGCGAGAAGAGATGGAGCGCGCCCGCAGCGAGCACACCTAAGCAAAGCGCCGGCGCGCTTTCAACGACCAGAGCGACAAAGATGCGAGAGAAGGCTAGCGCCTCCGGCGCGGCCAGCGTGACCAGCAATACCCAGGCGACCGGAACCGCCCCGGCAAACACGCCCAGCGCCGACCACAGTGGCCTCGGCGCACCGGCAGTGAGGCGGTGAGACAGGGCTACGTGAAGCAGCCAGCCCCCGATGAGCAGCGAGAACGTCGCGAGCCAGCTCTTGCTGAGGCCTGAGTTCACCCTCAAACCCGCCCAATATCCGAGGATGGTGGCAGCGGACAGCAACGCAGCTAACAGCCAGGCGCGCTTCCACCCCCGGCGACCGGTCGCACCGAGGGCCAGCCCGAAAGGCACCTGGTGTACCAAGACGGCAGCAGCTAGGGCCGTGCCTAAGCCGGAGCCGTTCTCGCTATCGGGGAGTGCTAATGCGAGTCCGTCGAGAAGCCCATGCGCGGCCAGGGGCAGCACGATCAACGCGGCGGTGACCCAAGACGCCCGCCACTCTGCGGCACGCGGCAGCTCTGTCCGAAGCGTCTCCCTTGAAGACCACCCGAGCAATACGCGCTCGAGGAGACGCGGGAACAAAAATCCCAGCGCCAGCAGGCCGAGGCCCAACACTCCGATATGCTCAAGGCCACCTGGAACGACATCGAGCACCACAAGCGCGACGATGGCGGCTAAAAAAATGCCATCGGCAAACGCGAGTGCCTTGGCATTGCGACGCATCGGCCAGAGCAACGCCAAGCCAGCCCAAAGGCCCAAAAGACTCCAACCTAACCATCCCATGTCGCGCAACTCTACCGCGCTCCGGCCCTAGCGGCACTCTGGTTGGGCCCTACCGTTACGGGTTAGCCTTGCTGGCAGCTGGGACAATGATGCGTGCTGCGCTGGCCGATGACCGCGCGCACGATAGCCGTGGCGCAGCGATGGCAGGGAGCGCCGGTTCGTCCGTAGACCTGAAAATTCGCCTGAAACCTTCCGGGGTTTCCCGTGGGCGTCCGGTAGAAACGGTCAAAGCTCGCGCCATCCTCCGCCAAGGCGGCGTGCAAGACCTCACGCACCGCGGCGACGAGATCCTCACTCGCTTGCAGCGAGAGTTCAGACCCTTTTTTCCAAGGCGAAAGTCCGGCGCGAAAGAGAGCTTCATCCGCGTAAATATTGCCCACACCGGCCACAAGGCTCTGGTCCAGGAGCAGCGCCTTCAGGGGCCGCGACCGGGTGCGCACCCGCTCCCACCACGCTCGACCGCTCCAGCTGAGATCAAGCGGCTCAGGGCCTAGCGCCGGCAAGGTCACTTCGGCGGGCGTGCCCAGCCGCAACCGTCCGAACTTACGCACATCGTCGAAGTGCAGCGCAAGGCCCGAGTCGAAGGTCAGCCGAACGCGCAGGTAGGGGTCGCAGGCGGCGCTAGCCTCGCGCACCGTCAACCGACCGGTCATGCGCAGGTGCACGGAGAAGTCGCAGGGCGCGCCCGCCCTTTCCCCGCGAAAGAGGAGATACTTTGCCCTTCGTTGCACCGCCCGGAGATGCACCCCCGCGAGCTGCGCGGTGAGTCCTTGCGAGTCTAGACCTGCGCAAGTGCGCTCCCAGCGCACATCGGCGCGAGCGATGGACTGGCCGACCACCAGCGGCTCAAGCTCCCGGCGCACCGTCTCTACTTCAGGCAGCTCGGGCATCAGCGGCAGCTTAGGTCGTGCTTGGGTGCATTTCCATGCGCAGCGTGATGCGCACAAGACCCGCTCAGGGTAGGTCCCGGACTAGGTTCGGGTCGTGTGGGCGATTCGGCAGCTCTGGCACTTCGAGTGGCACCCCGATACGAAAGAGACCGACGAACGTATCGCGCTCACCACAACCGATGAGTTGGCGGAGTTCAGGCAGCCGAGTCACCTTCCCTGTGCACCATTGGGCCGCGAGGCCCCGCTCCCACAAAAGCAACAACAGGTTCTGGGCTGCACAGGCGCAGGCGGCGTAGTCTTCGCGAACAACTTCGACGTCGTCAGGTTTTGTCGAAACCGAAAAGAGCGCCATCACAGCGCCGATCTTCTCCCACTTTAGCGCGGCCTTGGCGCGGGCTTCCGCGCCACCGCCAGCTTGGTCAGCCGCTAAACGCGTAAGCGTTGCCCGGCTTTGCTGCCCAAGCACGACGAAGCGCCAGGGCGCGGTCCGGCGGTGGTTTGGCGCGCACACCGCGACATCGCAAAGCGACCGAAGCATGTCGGGCTCGAGCGGCTCGCTCGCAAAATCGTAGGCCGTACGCCGGGCCCGAATGATGACTTCCAGTTGAGACATAACGATAGGGATGGAGCGTCTTTGGGCTCACTCCGCGCTGATGCTAGCCGTGGGGGTCCAGAAAGCAAAACCCCCGGAGCCCGGCGGCCGCTAGATTTAGACATGCAGCGGAGCGCTTGCAGGCGGCATCCTCAAAGGCTGTCACGGAGGATAACGTCGCAGTAGTAGCGGACCTGCTTAAGTGCTTTCCCATGCCACTTCTCGTGTACGTCGCGGCGCAGTGCGAGGAGCACCTTGCGTTGCAACGCGTAGGCGTTCTTCGGTGGCTTCGGCGCGGGACCGAGTTCGGGTCGGGCGGTTGCCAGCGTTTCTAGCTCAGCGAGGATGTCTGCGTAAGGATAGCCCCAGATGGAGAGCGTCTCACTGCCAACGCGAGCGAGCATCTCCGCGGCGAGTCGCAGCCGCTCAGGGCTCGATGCCACATCTGCTTTCCAACGATCGATGGAAGACGTGAAGGCGCTGCGGTGTCGGCTAACCTGGTGCGGGTCACCGGCACCCTGCGTCATCGGCACATCGCCATAGTTGACCATTTCGGGCACAAACGGCAGCCCAAGAAAAGCCGCGAGAGCTCGTGCATGCGTTTCCGGTGATTCGGCTAGCGCCTCGTAGGCAACCGTGTGCACCTGCACGCTTGTGCGCGACTGCCACAGGCCAATCGCACCGAGGTAACGCTCCAAAACGGGATTGAAGCGGTAGGCCGCAGCCCAATCGCCATCGAAGAAGCTTTGGGCGTAAGACGAGAATATCGCCAGAGGATGACGGGTCAGGACGACGTAGCGGCCCTGCGGGTAGACCTTCTCGATAAACGGCAAGATCAGCGCGTTTGCGGGGGTTTTATCTAGGAAGACGCCGCATTTGCGGGCACGAGCATATCCACTGAAAAGCGTATCACAGAGCGCGCGCACGCCAGCGTAGTAGTCCGCTTCGCCCGCGGGAAGGTGGGAGACAAAGGCGGTCAGCGCCCGCGCCGCATTGATGTGGTCGTAAGGCGCCGCGTCGACTTGGGCGTAGTAGCCCGAATACGCGAGCTGCGAGAGCAGATGGGGCTCGGGGTGGGTCGCCACCTCCGGATGCGCGCCGAGCATGCGTTGCAACAGGGTTGAGCCCGAACGCGGCGGCGAGATGATGAAGCAAGGAAGCACATCGGCCATCGCCGGAGCTTGAACCGACGCGGGCCGCGGGCGCAAGCGCGCGCACTATCTCACTCAGGTTGGGTCGATCTTGACGTCTCCATGCGCCTTCGAGATACTGAACATATGGAGAGGTCGGCAAACGATAAGAGCAGCAACCGACACCTTCCGCTGGTTTCAGCCGAGGAAAGCGAGACGTCAAGTCAACGCCCGGGCTCGATGAGACCCGTCGATGTGAGCCATCGAACGTTCAGCGAGGGTGAGTTCTGGCGCAAGATTCCGGGCTTTGAAGCCATCGACGAAGCGACCTTTCTCGACCACCGCTGGCAAGTCAAAAACAGTATCACAAAGGTAGCCGGACTGAAGGCAGTGCTCGGGGAGCGCCTGTCGGATGACGTCATTGAGGACATCGCTGAGGCATTTCGAGAAGTGCCCATGGCGTTGCGCGTCTCCCCTTACCTGCTCGCGCTCATGAACTGGGACGACCCCAAAGGCGACCCGATAAGGCGCCAGTTTATTCCGCTCGCGTCACGCTCACTGCCCGACCACCCCAAGCTTTCATTCGATTCACTCAGGGAACAGGCAGACGCACCGCTGCCCGGATTGACGCACCGCTACCCGGACAAGGTGTTGCTCTTAGCCCTCGACACCTGTCCCGTGTATTGCCGCTTCTGCACGCGCTCCTACGCCGTCGGCCCGGACCAAGACGCCGTGGCCAAAGTGAGTCTCAAGGCCACTACGAGCCGCTGGGAAGCCGCGCTGAACTACATCGCTCGTCACCCCCAGGTAGAGGACGTCGTGATCAGCGGTGGCGATGCGTGGAACCTCCGCGCGGACCAAATCGATACATTGGGCCAGCGTCTACTCGATATCGAACATGTTCGGCGTTTTCGCTTTGCCAGCAAAGGCCTCGCAATTCTACCTCAGAAGATCCTCACCGATAACGCTTGGTTCGACAACCTCGCTCGCCTCAATGAACGCGCGCGGCGCCAGGGCGTCGACATGATGCTCCACACGCACTTTAACCACCCAGTAGAGGCGACTTGGATAACGCAACAAGCCATGTTGCGCTTACATCAAGCAGGCATCCACGTGCGCAATCAAACGGTGTTGCAACGCGGCGTTAACGACGATGCGCCGACGCTCACGCGTCTCAACCGCCGACTTGGCTACCTAAATATCCACCCGTACTACGTCTACGTACACGATATGGTGCGCGGAACGGAAACCCTGCGCACCAGCATCAAAACGGCGTGTGAGCTCGAAATCGCTACCCGTGGCAGCACGGCTGGTTTCAATACCCCCACCTTCGTCGTGGATGCGCCCGGTGGCGGCGGGAAACGCTGCGTCCACAGCTTCGACCATTACGACGACCAGTCGGGCATTAGCGTGTATCGAGCCCCTGCAGTGAAGGCGAACGAGGCGTTTCTGTATTTCGACCCCATCGATACCCTCCCCAAAGCGTTCCAGAAGCGCTGGCAACACCCCGAGCAACGCGACGCTATGGTTGCGGCAGCGAAACGACGTATCCGACGCTTGTAAACCTAGGTGTCTAGGGCTGAACGGGGCGCCGGAATCGCAGTTACTTTTCCCGCAGGTCAACCTCTTGGTGCAGAGGAATTGACGTGCGACCTGCTTTCGCGCGGAACTCTGTGATAACTTCTACCCTAAGTGGATTACTGCCGCCTTAATGCAAAGATGCTTAGACCTGGAGACGCCCTGATGCGCCTGCTTATCGCCTGCGCGAGTCTAGGCATCGCGCTTGGCTGCGGCTCGGACGAGGCCACAACATCGGCCACACCCACAGACCCGCCTCCCACTCAGCCACCTGCACCGGAGCCCCCGGTCGATGCGCCTACGCTACCGCTACCGATTGGCATTGAGCCCTGCAGCGTGATGAGCGAACAAGAACTCGCGCTTAGAGAGGGCGACGCTGCGCGCGCGGGTGCACTCACCGCCACAAGCAACGGCTACGCGGTCGCCTACTTCGCGGGCGCAAACCCCAAACCATGGTTTGGGGTTTGCGCCCTGGACGGTTCAGAGATGATCGCCCCCATCACCCTTCCGACCGGGACAACGGATCCCAATGCAGCGACGCTAACACTCACGGATTCGGGAATCATTTTTGGCTACACGGCGATGCGTTCGAATCTCAGACGTGTCCTCGCTCGACGCCCTCTGCCCAACCTTGCAGAGGAAGATATTGCCGCCGTAGAACTCACCGCCACAGGACTTGTGCTCACGCAGCGCGCGGCAGGGGGTGCGCTCGCGGCATGGGAAGAGCGGACGGGCTTAAACGCGGCTACCACTATTTCTTGGGCGCCCATTCGAGCCGACGGACAACGCTCCGCTCCGGCGCAGGAGGTTCCGGATGCCGGAGGCGCCCGGTTTCCCGCCTGGTCCCTACCCGCCCGCCCTGATGTCACAGACCGCGTCCTAGCTTACGCAGTGCCGACGGGGGGAGGTCTTCACGACTTACGTTTTCGGGTGCACTCGGGTGATGGGCTCGGACCGGAACATGTCCTTGCCGAAGACGTCCCGCTCCAAGACGGCCCCCACGCCGTACGCTTCGCTGGCGAGAACAAAGGAACGCTTTTCGCTTGGACGGAAGTTGAAGGCAACCAAAGTCAAATCTATCTTAAGCACGCGACCGACGATGGCGTCTCGCGCTACGGCGTGCAGACCGGCGGCGGTAGCGGCGAGCGCATTCGACGCACTGCTGCCCGGCTCATCGCCTTCGATCAGGCGGTCATCTTGTTCTTCGTGGCAACAAGTCTTGCGCCCAATGGCACGGTGACGGACCGCAGCATCCGCTCTCAGTTACTGCACCCCTGGGGCGAACCGCTCGCCCGTGACCAGGTAAGCATCCTTTACAGCTCTGACGACACGCTGACCATGCTCAGGTCGACACCAAGCTTCGAGCCTGGATTCGCTGCCCTCAGCTTCGAAGTGCTTTCGGACGCATCCAGCAGCACGCGCCTGCTCACCTTGCGTTGTCGCTGATTCGTCCCACTCCCGCCTTATCTCTCGCGAAACTGCCGCGCGCCTCTTGCTCAGCCGCTATTCACAATCATAGCATAACTTTATGTCGAGAATACAACGCGCCTGGTCTCGTCGCTTCACTCTAAACGAGCATCACGCGGGTAGCCTGGAAGAGCCTGAACACCTAGCCGCTCAAAGCCGGCCAGTTGTATTCCTATGTCGGTCGGCTTTCGTCGCTGGCAGCAAGCGTTCCGAGACGAGGTGCGCGCCAAGCGTTGCCTCTCGGTGTGTGCGCAGCTTTGGCATCGCAGCAGGCGCGGCGCTTGTGGCCATGCTTGCCGCGCACTGCGAACCTGAAGAGCTCGCTCCCGCGCCTAGTGCGGATAGCAACGCCGCCGCTGCGGGTTCATCGGGGTGCCTCGACCGCGACGGAGACGGCTTTGGCGCCGGCTGTGCGCGCGGCTTTGACTGCGATGACCACGACCCAACCGTGGCGACCGATTGCGGCGCTCTGATGCAACGCCAGCCCTGCGAGGGCAATGGCACTCGCGCTTGCTTCCTTTTCGACTCTTTCTCGGACAGTGCTTACACGTGCAAACAGGGCACACAGCAGTGTGAGGGCGGCCTTTGGAGCCACTGCGCGACGACCACCGAGTTCCAGGTCAACAGCCCTCTTAGTGCCCTCATCACCGGCCCCATAGCCTGCAACCCCTGCGACCCAGCCTGCTTCGCCTCGCGCAATAGGCCCACCGCCGCCGAACTCACCACCTCCAACTCCGAAAACCTCGCCTTCGACCCAATCACGGGCGGAGTATCCCTGGTGGAAGTCGAAGGCGGCACCGGCGAACCCATCGATAGCGATGGCGATGGCGTCCCAGACAAATATGAGCCGGCGGGATGCGTCTACGACCCGTCTTGCGACGGGTACACTGAGAACGGAGGGCTCTTCCACATGTTGCCTTACGAGGGGCCAACGCGTGTGAGCTCGCTCGATGTAGACGTTCGCCTCAACACTGCGGATGTCTACTTTCTGATGGACACCACCCAGTCGATGCAGGGTTCGATAGACGCGCTGCGCACTTCGCTTATCAGCGGCAACTTTCTGCTCAATCCCGAGCGCTGTGGCCTGCCGGCGAACGTGAGGCACAACACCGGCCACCCCGCTCCTGCTGGATATGAAGGGCTGCTCGGCGCCATCCGCTGCGAGATACCCAACATCGCGTTTGGCGTGGGCTCCTTCGATGACTATCCCTTCTCAGGTTACGGTGATGCAGCGTGTCATGTCGATGGTCGCGACGACGTGCCCTTCACGCACTGGCTAGACACTACGGTTCCCGACGGATCTAATCTCCAAAACATTCGCAACGCCATCGGAAATTACGTGGCACGCTGCGGCGGCAGCGTGCCCGAGAGCCAGGTTCCTGCGCTCTATTCGATCGCTACCGGAGAGGCGATTCATCGCACTGAATCGTCAGCACACTTCAGCGTCCCGCCTCACGAGGACCTCGGCAGCATCGGCGTCGGCGGAGTGGGTGACACACTCGAGAACCCATACCCCTTGGGCGATATCACAGATAACCTCCGATACGTGCGTTACGACTTCAGAAACCTCACAAATAAGTACCACAACCACTGCCGACATGGAGGGGGCTCTACTAACGGTAAAGATGCCGTTTTCTCGTTTACGCTAACCAAGCGCCAACAGGTTTTCATAACCACTCACAATCGAGTTAATACAGATAATCAGTTCATACTATACAATCCATCTGGCGAGTACATGTACTGCCACAATGGAGATGGTGACCGAGCCAATATTATTCAGGTACTCAACCCAGGAACCTACACGCTCATGGTCAATACGCGCTCTATGTCTGATGACCGTTATTCCGATCTTCTCATTGGAACTTGGCAACCTATAACCACACCTTTCACCCCTGCGAACGCATGCCCAGACGGCAGAATCGGCTACCCGTGCTTTCGCCAGGGAAGCATCCCCATAGTGATGCTCTTCACCGATGCACCGATGCACAACTTTGACTCAACTGGCAACCGATACTGGATGCCTGCGCCCACATTCAACAATGCTGTCTACGCGCTAAACGAAAGAGATATGAAGGTGATCGGCATCAACTCCGGCTCTGACTCCACCCACCGTCACTGTCATACCCCGTGCATCCTCGAGGAAGTGACTTCCTGCACCACCGAAAATTATCAACATTGTCTTTCGGGTTACAGCTGCAACTGTAATACCTGTTATCGAGATACGCAGACAGGAACAGAAGCGTACTCGTGCTGTGGTTGGTGTTGCTCAGCTGAGGAAACTCGACAACGTGAAACTTGTAGCACGTCGTGCACTGTCTACGGTAACGAAGTATGCGAGTTCAGCAGTTCCACCGCAGGTGGCAACCTAAAGCAGGTAGCTCATGCAACAGGCACCGTCGATGACGCAGGCCTTCCCCTTGTCTATCAGGTAAGCGCAGATGGCAGCGGCCTTTCCGAAGCCGTCGTCAAGTCGGTCAGTGACCTTGCAGGGTCGACGGCCATGGATATTTCAATGCGGGTCGTTGACAACCCTGCCACACCAGGTGTCAATGAAGCGGGCTTTGTTACCAGCATCGCCACGGTCCCTACACCCGAGACGGATGCGCGCTGTGACGCCGTATTTCCAACTTACTTTCGCCGCTGCCGACCAGACACAGAGGTTCGTTTTGGCGTCAGCTTCCACAATCACTTCGTCGCACCTACTACAGAGGATCAGATTTTTACCTTTGATCTGGAGGTAGTCGGTGATGGAGCGTTCGTGTTGCAGACGATTCCGGTAACCATCGTAGTTCCTGGTATAGGGCCAGCGTTTGCCAACGAGGGTCGATACTGGCGGGACTACAATGCAGAAGCGGAATGCGGTGACGCCAGTCAGCGCACGCTGCTTCCGGTGTGGCGCGAGGCGTCTTGGGATACCGACATATCCGAAGCCGGGACGGATGTACGCTTTGAGCTGCGGCTCGCAGAAAGCGTCGCGGGCCTCGACAGCGCAGCGCCGATGACTTGGCTTGCGAGTAGCGCGGCAAGCCCGCTGGCCGTTGGACCGCTGGCGGAGAGCTTCGGCCAGGCTCCAGAGGCCACGCACGCTAGGCTCACTGCGGTGCTCCAGTCATCGCCTGGGGGCCAGCGCGCGCCTACTTTCTACGAGATGGAGCTTCGCTTCCGCTGCGAAGCACGGGATTAACCGGAAACTTCAGCTGGAGGGCCTTTCGGCTTCGCCTTAGCCGTGGGCCCGAAACGCATCGGGAGGTTGACTCGTTCTAGCGGAACCAGGAGGATTCGAACCTCCGACCCCCGGCTTCGTAGGCCGGTGCTCTATCCAGCTGAGCTATGGTTCCAATGGATTGGGGGCGGGAGACTAGTCGAAGCGATGGGGGAGTCAAGCGTCGTTGTCAGAGCGCCGGGGCCAGACCCCGACTCACAGATGACGGGATACGACGGAGCACAATCGGCTTGCTCTGTCGCTGCGCCTAACGCTGGATACCAGTGGCGGAGAGAGCGGGATTCGAACCCGCGGTACACCTATTAAGCGTACGTCCGCTTAGCAAGCGGGTGCCTTCAGCCACTCGGCCATCTCTCCAGAACCCCCCGTGCGACCTCGCCGGGAGGCCATTTGGTACCTGCAGCAAGCGGGGCTGTCAACCCTTTGCGGAACCGCTGCCCTCAAGCGTCCTGGGTTCGAAGGCTGCGCGCGCATCCAGGGGCGTGTACATGCGCTTGCCAAGGCAACCGCGAGCGGCGATGCTTCCCCTTGATGGACTCAGCGACCGGGTCTAGGCCCCATCCTTACCGATATCTCACCATGAGCCTGGTGCCTATTGCGTGCTTGAGTGCCGCAGCTGCTCATGCCCAGATGGCGCATGATGACGCCGTGGAGAAAGGCTCGACGCCTGCCACGGGGACATCTGGGACGACGGCGGTCCGAGATAGCGACGCAAGCTGCGCTCGCCCCGCTCGGTGGTTGAGTGAGGGGCCCGGCTTTGTCGTGATGGAAGTGACGCGTCACGCGCAAGGTGCGTCAAGCGCGCGGCGCAGTGACGGCGCGCTCTGGAAAGTAGTGCAAACCTTCAACGCTTCGACGGAGGGCGTGACCGCGGTGACGGTGCTTATTGTTGGCGCGCCCGGGACACAAGAGGAAGCCACCGGGCCAGCTCCGGACTTGGCGGCTCAGGCCCCCGTAGGCAGCCCTCACGTTGGGCAAGAAGAAGCGCGCCCCGGGCAGGAAGCGCGGGTAGCGGCCGCGCTCGCCCCCAGCAAGGACGCGTGGCTAGTGGCAGGTGTCCCCGTGAAGCACTCATCTGGAGGCGTCACGCTCCTGGTACGCGACGAGGACCGCATCGACCCAGACATGTGCCCAGACGCGCTCGCTTTGCTGGGCCCGGGTATCATCCCCTTCAAGCCAAGCTCGGCAGCGAGCACGCCTTGAAGGGTTGATTTTCCATCAGCGCGCTAGGCTGCTGCGAAGGTATCCATGACGTCGCGGAGCAAGGCGACAGCCTCTTCGCGCGGACGCTGGAAGACGTTGCGGCCCATGATCGAGCCGAAGGCGCCACCTTTCGCGAGGCCTTGGACCTCACGCATCAACTCGTCGCGACCCTTGGTCTCACCGCCGGAGAAAATCACGATGCGGCGCCCAGTAAACGCGGACTGCACCACGTGACGAATCCGCTCCTCAAGGGTGCTCGCAGGAATCGTCTCGTAGGAGGCCTTCGCTGCGCCCTGCTCGATGTGTTCGGAGGGCGCCTTCACCTTCACCACATGGGCGCCGAGCTGGCAGGCCACGTGCGCCGCGTAGGCAATGACGTCGGCGGCAGTCTCGCCCTGCTTGCTGAGGCCAGCACCACGGGCGTACGCCCAGAGCACCGTGGGCAAACCGTAGCTACGCGCCTCGCGAATGAGGTCGCGAATCTGCTCGTACATCACGTTGCGTTCGCCGGAGCCGGGGTAAATCGTGAAGCCCACCGCCGAGCAGCCCAAACGCACCGCGTCCGCTACGCTCGAGGTGAGCGCCGAGCAGGGCTGCTCGGGGCCGCCGAGCGAGTCGCTGTTGTTGACCTTCAGGATGAGGGGCAACTTGCCGGCGTAGGTGTGCGCAATCTGCTCGATGAAGCCAAGCGGTGCAGCGTAAGCCGAGCAGCCCGCCTCGAGCGCCAGCGCGGGGTGGTACTGCGGGTCGTAGCCCGCGGGGTTCTTCTGAAACGAGCGCGCTGGACCGTGTTCAAAGCCCTGATCCACCGGAAGGACCACGAGCTTACCGGTGCCTGCGAGGCGGCCATGCTCAAGCATCCGCCGCAGGTTGCCGATGACGCCAGCGCTTTCACCGGCATATTCGCGAAGAATCGCTTCTACTTTCTCTGACATGCTGTTGTATCTCCTATTCGTTAACTCTGGGGCTGTGCGGGCGCCCGCCCGCCGCAACGGCGGCTCGCTCGGGGCATGCTTCGGGTCCGCGCATGCGCCGGCAGCGTCCTAGCGGAGGGGCGATGAATGCGGACGCGGGCTGCTGCGCACGTTTCGCAGCCCTCGCGCCGGCCTTGACGCAGGCAGGCAAGCCCCTGCCGAATTCCGGAGCTTATTAGGAGAGTGTCTCGCGGTCTAGTAGACGATAGGAAAGAGCCTCGGCAACATGATGCAGCAAAATAGTGTCCGCAGCATCGAGGTCCGCAAGGGTGCGCGCGACGCGGAGTGACCTCGCGTAGGCACGGGCGGACAGCTTTTGCTGGTCGATGGCGCGCTCAAGAAAGGCACGTGCGCCCTGATCCAGCCCCGCAAGTGCGCCGAGCGCCGGCACAAACTTCGGGCGCATCGCGGCGAATTGGCGCGCCTGAAGCACGCGGGCGGCGACTTCCGCGCTGGTCGGCGCGGGAGCG